>DAXETX010000212.1:0-18525 GCA_051155735.1 Xenococcaceae cyanobacterium | reverse complement strand
CCTTCTTGTGGTCGGACTCTATTTAACCTAGAAGAAGTTTTACACAAAGTTCGAGAAGCTACCAAACATCTTACAGGATTAGATGTTGCAGTTATGGGTTGCATCGTCAATGGTCCAGGAGAAATGGCGGATGCAGACTACGGTTATGTCGGGAAACAGCCTGGTTATATCGCACTTTATCGAGGTCGCGAAGAAATTAAACGTGTTCCTGAAGCCGAGGGCGTAACCGAACTGATCAACCTGATTAAAGAAGACGGACGCTGGATCGATCCTTAAAATAGTCATCAGTAATCAGTAAACAGTTATCACTTTTGTCGTGGTAACTGTTGTTTTTTTACCCATTATTCAGTTAAAAATAACTGTTCTGGGCTGTAATTTTGCCATCTTCCAATTCCACAATCCGATCTGCTACATCTAAAATCCGATTGTCGTGGGTCACAATCAAAATTGTACAGCCTTGTTCTCTGGCTAACTCTTGCATCAATTGCACAATATTACGACCAGATTTACTGTCTAATGCAGCAGTAGGTTCGTCGGCTAACACCATTTTGGGATGAGCCACTAAAGCACGAGCGATTGCGACTCGTTGTTTTTGTCCGCCAGAAAGATTATGGGGATGATAATCGACGTGTTCTCCCAAACCGACGGACTCTAAGATAGCGATCGCCATTTGAGGAATTGATGCTATTTTAAGATCGTGATGTAATTCCAGAGACATCTGTACGTTCTGTCTGGCGGTTAGAGATTCTAATAGGTTGTGGGATTGAAAGATATAGCCGATGTTTTTTCTAATTTGAACCAGCTTTTGTTTATTTGCGCCGACTAATTCTTCGCCAAAGACTTTAAGACTTCCTGACTGCGCCGAACGCAGCCCTACCCCATCAGAGGGTCATGTACGAAATCTGTGGAAGCAATTAAATTTTTAGCCCGAATTCATAATGATTGATATATAGTCCAATCACCAAATCATGCATCCTAACTGAACGAGAATAACAAATACTTCTTCTTTGTAATCGTTTAATTCTGGTTCTTAATGTAAGATGTTTTCTTTCAATTCTCTGCATCTTATATTTACAGATTTTTCGCATTTCTGGCTTGATATGACGCTCATCGGTTTTTAATCCATCAGTGTAAAACTGAGTAATTCCAAATGGTTTTAAGAGTGCTTTTAATTTCAGAAACACTTCATCCTGACGATTACCCATCACATAAGCTAATATTTCTCCTGTATAGTGATCTATGGCGTGCCACAACCATCGCTTATGCTCTTGATTGCCTACAAATGATTGCATTTCATCTGCTTCCGCTTTAACTACTACAGCTATTTTATCTTGGCTTTTTTGACTATTTAAATAACCATAATTAACTGATTCTAACTTAATTTCTTTTTTTTTAGCGCTGACATTACAGTATCATTACTAATCTCTAAAACTCTCGCAGTATCTCTAATTCCACTGCCATTTTGGCAATTTTCTGTTTGACTTCTGGCTTACAAGCATTATAAGTATAATCTCTCATAAATGTGCGACGAGGGCATTCTTCATTGTGACAAAGATATCGTTGTTTTCCTTCACCTGAAAAACCATTTTTGACAATATCAGTAGAATGGCAATGAGGACATTTAACAGCGAGCCAAACCGTCATTAAATAATAACTCTCAACTTTTCTTTAGTTTAATCTATTTTATTTTAGCCTTCTTTAATATCTTTTCCACAGATTTCTTACATAACCAACATGCTGAGAATGCCGGGAGGCGGAATTGAACCGCCGACACGAGGATTTTCAGTCCTCTGCTCTACCGACTGAGCTATCCTGGCAAACGCTTTTATTTGTTGCGCTTAATAAATATAGCAAAATTATTAATCTATGACAATAGTTAAACCAAAATCAAATTGATCTAATTGGCATAAAAAGATCTACCAAGACAGGCTTCTAGAGCATCTAATAATTCGCGATCTACAAAAGGTTTGGTCAGATAACGAGTTGCACCAAGATTTTGTGCAAGTTGCCGATATTTACTACTGATTCGAGAAGTTAGCATAATCACAGGTAAAGAATGACCCCGCAATTGACGAGTGCGACTGAGAAACTCTAAACCATTCATTCTCGGCATTTCAATATCAGAAATTACTGCTTGAATATGCTCTCCTTGTTTAAGTTGTTCGACACCTTCAAATCCATCGCGACCTTGAATTACTCGATATCCAGCTTTGCGTAAAGTTGTCGAAAGAGTCTGACGGATTGTTAAAGAGTCATCGACAATCAACACAGTAGGTAAAGTAGGAATATTAAGCGCAGGTGGGATAAAGACATTTCCTTCGGAAAATTGCAGCCATTTATCGACTAAAGCCACAGAATTTAGTACTGGAATCAGACGACCATCTCCTAAAAGAGTACAACCAATTAGACTAGGAGGAGAAGCGATCGCCCGATCAAAAGGTTTAATGACTAGGTCTTGTTCCATTAGAATTTGTTCAATTCTTAAAGCAACTATTTCTGTCCGATTAGAAAGTAATAGGAGGGGGATTTTATCAGAATTTTGCCAATCTTTACCACACAGAGGTTTACTAGGATCGACGGTGCGAGGATAGCGGTAGGAAGCAAGTAGAGTTTCAGGACAAATCGTAACTCGTTCTCCTTGCCACTGATAATACTGTTTATCTCCTTCTTGTTGAATATCTTGTTTATCTGCTAAAACAATTGATACTAAAGAATCTACAGGAATCGCCAACAGATTACCAGCAATACTAAAAACTAATAATTTGACAATGGTTAGAGTTAGGGGCAGACGAATAATAAATGTTGTCCCAATATTGAGTTTAGACTTGACAGTAATAGTACCTTTCAGGTTTTGAATTTGCTGTTTGACTGCTGATAATCCCATACCTCTACCAGCGAGAGTATTTACTACTTCAGCAGTCGAAAAACCAGAGTCGAATAAATATTCTGAGAGTCTTGATTTGGTTAAATTTTTCGCTTCAGAAATCTCTAAAATATTTTTGCTAACTAAAGACTCCCGAATTTTTTGCCAATCAATGCCCCTACCGTCATCTTTAACTTCGATATAAGTATGATTACCTTGGTGGGATACTGAAATTGTGACTTTACCTTGAGGTGGTTTATTAAGATTTAGTCTGGCTTCAGGAGTTTCAATACCATGAGCGATCGCATTTCGCACTAAATGCACTAAAGGATCATAAAGTTTTTCTAAAATAGCTTTATCAATGAGAGTTTTCTCGCCTTGAATATCGAGTTTGACTTTTTTCTGGCTGTGAATAGCGATATCTCTGACGGTACGAGGAAATTGAACTAGTAATTCTCCAATAGGAAGCATACTAGCTTGCAGAAGATTATTTTGAATTTTTTTGACAGTTTTTTGTCTAGTTTTGCGTATTTTTTCAAATCCACGGTCTAAAAAAGCTAAATCTTGTAATCCTTCGCCTAATTGGGCTAGTTCTTCCAAAATAGTCTGGAGAGAAGTCTTTAAATACTGGCTATTATTGTTGTTGCTGGCTGAAGCTTCATTTCTAACTGATTGCCACCCATCATTAGGTAATCGATCTACCCACAATTTCAAGTTTTGATTTAATTGTTTAAAGCGGTTATACCACTGATTGAGAAAGGCGAGAGTTTCACCGTTTTGTTGATTTTGTAATAAAAAGCGATTATCTTCTGTTACCAACTCTCCTACCAAATTATGGAGTAACTCTAAACGTGAAGCATCCATTCTAATGCCCAATGCCAGAGAGGGCAGTTTTTGTCCATTTTCAGGTATTAGTTGGTCTTTAGTCGATTTAGACTCGATAAAAATGTGATGAACGGTTGTTTGATGCTTAGTCTGGGAGATAATTTGGTTAGAACTAGATTTTGTGAGTTGAGAGTTAGGATTATCTTGGGTAGCAGCTTCTAAGACAGGATTGAGTTTAGCATTAGTTCCAGTATGTAAAACTAAGGAGCTAGCTTTTTCTTGAGCGCTGGGAATATCGGAATTAGGAGCGGGAATTTTGGTGACAGCTTGATACACTGCTCGAAAATCTGCTAAAGCTGCTTCGCCAATTTTAATTACTGATTCAGGGCGATTTTGAAGTTGCTCTAAAGTAGCGTTAGCCAGAGTCAAAAAATCTGTAATACCCGATAATTCTGCTAATCCCCGAAAAATGGTAAATTGCGCCTTTAATGCTTCTAAAATATCGGCTTCATCAGGACTAGATAAGATTACGGCTAAACGGTCTAATCCGCGCTCAATTTCTCTAGCAAAAGGAAAATTAACTGTCTCCTGCTGCTTTATGGCTTGAGTCTGTAATCTTGCTGCTAGTTCTTGAAATACAGGTTCGGCTCTAGCGATCGCCAATTCAGGATCGGTGGCTTTGGTCTGGATTTCAGCCAAAAGTGGTGCTTTAAGGCGATCGTAGGCTTGTAATAATAATTCTTCTAACTCAAAATCGATTTCAATCCCGTCTTGATAAAGAATTTTAAAAGCATTTTCGAGATCGTGAGCAATTTTTTTCACATGATTTAACCCAACACAGGCTGCACCACCTTTAATCGAGTGAGCGGTACGCATCAGGTTATGAATTTTTTGAGTACTATGATCTTCTTGTAGTTCTAATAAACCTTGTTCTAAAGACTGTAAGAGTTCTACAGCTTCTTGTAAAAAAAATTGATAAGATTCACGGGGGCGGAAGTCAGATACCATTGTATTTATGCAGTAGCAAGTAGCAAGTAGCAAGTAGCAAGTAGTAAGTAGCAAGCCGTGGGTCACAATTAACCACTAATAACTAACTACTAACTACTAATAACTAACTACCAACTAATAATTAATCAACTTTAAATTGAGTGACACTTTCTTTTAATTCTTGGGCTACCCCTAGTAATTTTTTGAAAGATTCGGCACTAGTGATTGATTTAGCAGAAGTATGCTGAGCGATAGTTTCTACTTCTTGCATAGTTTGAAAAACCGCAGCAGAAGTATTAGCTTGGGCGGTAGCTGCTTGTGCCATTTCTTCGACTAATTGACGAATTTGACCGCTTACTTTGGCAATAGAAGTGAGTTTTTGTCTGGTAGTTTCGACTAATTCAGTTCCCGCAATTACTTGTTCTCTTCCTGCTTCCATCGCAGTTGCAACTTGATTAGTTTCGGTTTGAATCTCTTCTAAGATCTGTTCGATTTCTTTGGTTGCTGCGCTAGATTGTTCCGAGAGCGATCGCACTTCTTCGGCTACTACGGCAAAACCCTGACCTTCACTGGATATACCGTTAGCTTCAATAGAAGCATTGAGGGCTAAAACGTGGGTTTGATTGGCTAAATCCCGAATCAGATTAACTACACGGGAGATTTTTTGGGAGGCTTCTCCTAAGCGTTTGACTTTTTGGGCTGTTTCTTCGACTGTTTCTTGAATTGCCATAATCCCATCGACAGTCCGATTCATTGTGCGATCGCCGTCTTCTAGGGTGTTATTTGCCTGCTGTACCATTTGTTTGGCTGCTTGCGCATTTTCGGCGACACCTTGAATTGACTCTGCCATAGCTTGAATTTGACCCAAAGCGGTAGTGATGGCTTCCGCTTGACGAGAAGCATCATTAGAAAGACTGTTAATATTGTTTTCTGAGCCATGAACCGTCTCAATTACTGCACCTGAAGCAGATTGTACTTGCAAGACAATGCGCTGCAAATTTTCTAAAGTTGTATTGAGAAACTTGGCGACAATGCCGATTTCTCCTTTAGTAACTTGCGCTCTTACGGTTAAGTTACCAGTGAATGCACCTTTAACATCTTTTACTAGAGCATCTAATTGTTTTTGAATTACTTCAGTTTGATGACGTTGCTCTTGGGAGGCTTTTTCGGCTTTAGCGCGGGCTTCTTCTAGTTTGCCAATAAAACTAATATGATCTAGGGCGTATTCAGCTTGAGTTGCTAGCTCGGAAAAGAAATCAATTTCTGATTTTTGCCAAGCTCTAGGAGCAGAACACTGATGGGCAATCAAAAGAGCAAACAGTTTGTTATCTTTACGAATCGGTGCAACCAAATTTGCTTTGACATCATATTGTTCTAAGGTTCTCAGGTGACAATCCGTCATTCCTGGTTCTTGATAGACATCATTAATCGCTTTAACTCTACCGTTGCGGTATAAATCGACATAACGTCCTTTAAAACAAGGGTCATCGATGCGAACTGTTAGCACTTTAGGAAAACCATCCGCTACTGATTCTGCTACCATCGTACCGCTCCAGTCAGGATTAAATTTATAGACTAGTACGCGATCAACATGGAGAGTTTTTCTCGCTCCTTGAACTGTAATGCGAAAAATCTCATCTTGTTCGAGGGATTGACGGGCGCGGAAGGCAATATCACCAAATAATCTGGCTCTACCAGCCGTAGCTTGAATTTTCTCGATAAAACTAAGACGATCTACCGCATATTCTACTTGGGTTGCGAGCTGTGAGAAAAAGTCAATTTCTTCAGGTTGCCAAACTCTAGGACGAGAACAATGATGGGCAATTAGTAACCCCATCAGTTCGCCATCTTTACGCAAGGGTGCAACCAAATTTGATTTTACGCCGTATTTTTCGAGGGTACGAATATGACATTCGGTTAATCCTGGTTCGGTACGAATATTGTTAATGGCTCTAACTCGACCATTTTTATATAACTCGACGTATCTACCGCGAAAACAAGGGTCATCAATGCGTTCTTCTAAGACTTTGGGAAATTCTGCTGTAACTGATTCTGCTACCATAGTGCCACTCCAGTCGTGATTAAAACGATAAACCATGACTCGGTCAGTTTGCAGCAAGTCTCTAGCACCTTGGACTGTGGCATTAAACACATCAGTCAAATTCATATTTTGGCTAGCTCGAAAGGCAATATCTCCAAAAAACCAGGCTCTTTTTGCCGTTTTCTCCTGTTCTTGCACAAAATTGATATAGTCAACTCCATATTCAATTTCGGTTGCTAGCTGATTCATAAAGTCGATATCGTTTTTTTCCCAAACTCTCGCACCTGAGCAATGATGAGCGATTAATAGCCCCATGAGCTTGTCTTTTTGGCGAATCGGTACTACCAGATTAGCTCGCACTTTATACTGGTCTAACATCCGAATATGACAATCGGTAAGTCCAGGCTCTTGATAAATGTCGCTGATGGCTCTAATTCTTCCTGCTTGATACTGTGCCACATGGCGATCGCGAAAACAAGGATCGCCAATAGTTTCATCTAGTACTTGGGGAAATCCTGCTGCTACAGACTCGGCGATCATTGTGCCACTCCAATCGTCATTGAAGCGATACACGACAACTCTGTCGGTTTCTAAAACATCTCTTGCTCCTTCTACCGCTGTCTGTAATAAGATATTGAGACTTACTGTCTGACGGGTGCGAAAAGCCACACTACTAAACAATTGTCTTTGGCGATTAATTTTAGTTTGTTCTTGAGCCAGATTTTGCAGTTGCCCCGACAACTGGTGTAAATTAGTGCCTAAAAGTGCTAATTCATCTAGTTGTTGTTCTCCAATATCAATATCTAGTTGACCTTGTCCTAACTGGTTAACGACATGATTAACTTTAGAAATTTCTTGCTTGATTTTACGACTAAAAACAATTGCCACTATCCCAGCTACTAAACCAGCGATCGCGCTACCATAAATTAAACTCAGCAAGTGATTGGCAAAATAGTAACTACTACCGCCAACTACTACCGCCGAGATAAAACTGGTAATGACTGCTCCCAGAGCAATTTGATGTTTCAGTCCAAGTTTTTGCCACCAATTATGCTCTTTGCTCAATTTTTCGGCATCAAGAGGCGAAATAGAAGTAATATTAGCCGATTTTTCGGTAGATAATTTAATTTGTTTGGCTAAAATATCGGGAGATAAAGCAACCTTAGAATCTCCCATAAAAAAACGATTTTGATAAGAAGAGTTAGATTGACTATTATTTGAGGTCATATCTAAAAAAAATAAATGAGGAACTATTTGCTATCTATCTATAGTTCCCTGAAATCTTTAAAGCTTTAACAAAAATCAGAATCTGAAAGTATAAAAGTAGAATTACTGTGGCACGCTTGATGCTCAAACACAATAAAAAAACCGCCTGCTACTTGTGGCGGTCTTAATAAGCAATCGGAGGGTTAATCTAGAATAAAAGATTTAATTGGGGTCTTATGTAGCCAATTTAACTAAATATGCTTAATTGTGCCTTATTTTACCGTATAAGCCTTAAGTGGTTCTTTGATAAAACGAATATAAAAATGTTTAAAGGTCGAGCGCAGAACTCGCGGTAAACCAAAATCAATGGGCATCATCACTTCTGGTAATTTCCAGTCTGTAAGCACTAGTTCTTGCGGTTGGCAATAAAGAAATTCAATTTCGCTCAATTGAGAACACAATCCTAGTTTAGCTTGGGCGGTTAGAGTCGGAACTAACTCAGGAGCAACATTGACAATTTCAATCAAAGCTCGATCTAAAGCAAAAACATCAGTAGCAGCACCCAAAATACCCAATTGCCTTGGTTCGCCACCACTAGGACCATTGCCCTCATGTCCGATAATCCCATCTATAATCGTTAAATCTGGGGCGATCGCTCTAGCCGTTGCTACTAGCATTTCACCAAACCGCTCTCGGTCTTTTCCTGCTTCTAAATGCCACCAAGCTTTCATTTTACCAGGAACACAGCCAAAGAGATTTTTCACTCCCATGGTCATGGTCAGTTGCATATGGGATTTAACTTTCGGTAAATTGATTACTACATCCGCATCCATCGCTTCTTGAGAAAGACGCAGATGATTAAAGTTGTCATTTTCTGTCTGATATCTTTGTCCTTGAAACTCCACAATTGGTAGATCTAAAGCCTCACACCAAGGCAAATAACCATTAGCTTTGGCTACACCCCTAGCACTACCAAAAGCGGGACTATCACCTAAAAAAGGTTCTCCACCTGCTTCTTTTACTAGTTGTGCTACACAATAGACAATTTCAGGACGAGTAATACATTCTTTAGTAGGGCGACTCCCAGTGAGCAGATTCGGTTTGAGCAAAACGCGATCGCCTTTACTGACAAAAGCTGCCATCCCGCCCAAAGGGGCGAGTAAATAGGTAATAGACTGGCGTAATTCTGCCAAATCATAGGATTGAGCGCGGATCAGACTGACAGGATACATGAAATGATTAATGATGGGATGAATATTAAAAAGTTACTCATCATTGTAGTTAATTAAATATTGCTCTGTCCTGATATCTTTTGCGGAGTCGCTACCACTGCTACTCCTCTAACTCTTATCCTTTGTCGTTGCAAAACTTTCGCAGCCTCACTAACCGTAGCACCAGTGGTGTAAATATCATCAATCAGTAAAATTGACTGCGATGTCATTTTGCTGCGGGGAATTTTTCCAATGATAAAAGCATTACTAATGTTAGCTACTCTCTGATTCGGGTTAAGATTAAACATTGCCTGACTATTTTTGACTTTTTTTAACAGCTTGGGCTGTAAATTGTAGTCAGTTACTTGGCAAAAACCTGCTGCAATCTTCTCTGCTTGATTAAAACCTCTTTGTTGCAATTTTTCAGGATGAAGCGGAATGGGGACGACGATAATTTGAGCCTTATTGACCCCCGTAACTGCATTTAACCAACTTTCACCCAACCATTGTCCTAACAAGCATCCGATTTCAGGTAGATCATTATATTTCATTGAGGCGATCGCCCTTTTGAGCGTTCCTTCATATTTTCCCCAAGCTAAGACAGGAAGATGTCCTCGCCCTAATTTTTGCTGCTGTAATTGACAACTTTTGAGTTGTTGTTGGCAATAATTACAAATAGTTGCTGATGCAGGTCTTTGACATAAAGCACAAGGTATATTTATAAATATAGATAAAAATTCTTTTAGCATTGAAATTTATCAATATGTCCAACTTGGCTTACAATTTATAACATAAACAACCAAAATTAGATTTCTCAGAAACCGCCAAAATTATGACTACAGTTACCGATCAAGATAAAACCCTGGAGTCCATGAAAAACTTCGCGGAGCAGTATGCTAAAAGGACTGATACCTATTTTTGTAGCGATCCTTCCGTAACTGCTGTGGTGATTGAAGGACTCGCTAGACATAAAGAAGAATTAGGTTCTCCTCTTTGTCCTTGTCGTCATTACGAAGATAAAGAAGCCGAAGTAAAAAACACTTTCTGGAATTGTCCTTGTGTCCCGATGCGGGAAAGAAAAGAATGTCACTGTATGCTTTTTATTACTCCTGATAACGAATTTGCTGGCGAGCAACAAGATATCGATCTAGAAATAATCAAAGAAGTCCGAGATAATATGAATTCATAAGTAAGTTTGAGGTTAATTGTGCCACCAGAAACATTTTGGTTAGGTCTTAAACAATTCAACCAAAGACAATTTTATGATTGTCACGATACTCTGGAGGCGATTTGGATTGAAGCTTCAGAGTATGATAAAAACTTTTATCAAGGGATTTTACAAATTGCCGTCGCTTGCTACCACTTGAGTAATCTTAATCAAAGAGGCGCAATGATCTTGTTAGGAGAAGGAATTAAAAGACTTAATGAGTATCAACCGCTTCACTATAATGTTGATGTTACCCAATTAGTTGCAGAAAGTTACACTCTATTAGTTCAATTACAGCAACTAGCTTCTGACCAACTCCCAGAATTTACTACAGAATTATTTGCTGACAAATCTTCTCTTTTGAAGCATGGTGTTAAGTTTAAGATTAAACTGCCGAAAATAACTCAGAAAGTATCTAGTTAGTCTGGCGTTGCTGAATCCAGGGATGATTCGATTGTTAACTTGTTCCAAAAGCTAGCAAACGAGGCATTAATATCTGTCTTGAGTAAATCCGAAGCTTGAGTAAACCCGGCTGATTGTAACGCTTGTTGTAAAGAGGAAAGTATCCAGTCTAAAGATTCGGCATGATAAAAGCCAATCTTTTTCGCTTCTCCATAAGAGCTATAAAGCCGAAAAATTGGGCTTAATGAGGCTTTATTAGTAAAAACTTGGAGATTGCTGTAATCTAAATCTCCTGTTTCCGTTTTTTTAAGATATTCGTCTAGATTCATGAGAATGCACTCCAAAGCTATTCAAAAAACCTGGTAACGCTCCTCTTACCCAATCTAATTATATAGATTTTTTTATTTAACAAAATTTACAAATTATATCTTTTAATTACTAATAAATAATAATTGATTTAATGCTTGTCCCTAAATCGCAATCAATCCCTGTCAGTCGCAAAAAAATGAGATAAAATGCCTAAATAGTTACTTAACTTAATAAATTTGCCAAGATATAATTTTTCTGAAGCTTAAAATATTAATTTTTGTAAATATTAATTGCGAACAATTTATTTTTCTGGCTTGATTATATTGGCAAAACCTTTTGTTACATTAGTTTTTCATCAATCTTTAGTCCAAGGTAATCCGCTTTTTACGGTCTGAGAATTGCTTGGATTGCGTTAAAATCTTGTTCCTTGCAAGATCGAATCAGATCGAGAACTAAGAACTAAGCCAAAATTTGTCGGAAGCAACAGAGATAAGTTCTGTTGCCATTAAATTTATTTGTCCCAATCAAGAAACTAGCACCCTAGGAGTTAATAAAAGATGCTTGGAAAAATATTTAACCGTTCCTCGAAAAACAATTTTTATTTAGAGCTTAATGAGACAGAAAAAACTGAAAATAAAGTAGAAACAGCAAAAAAAGCCCCCGTTATCAATTCTGAACCATTACCCAAAGCAACTGCTGATTCTGAAGTAAAAACTACATCAGACTCAAGCACAAATCAACCGCAAAAGCAAGCGAAAAAAGACAAAGAATCGAGTAATACTACCAAATCAAAATCTGCGGAACAACCAGCTACTTCAAAGGATTCTGGAGCTTCTTCCTGGGAACAGCCTTTTTGGGTAAAGGCTATGTATGAGAACACTTCTGCTAATTCTTCAGCGAATGCAGAAGCATCAGAAACTTTTGCTACCAAACATTTAATTACTCGTCCCCCTTCTCGCCGTCGTCCTGGACCTAGTCTCGATAAATTCAAAGAGATGGCACGTCAGAAAAAATTTTAATCGCGAAAGTACGAGCAATTAAATCGCTGAGTGTTGATTGAGTTAATTATTTGTCCCTTGATTAAAGAAGTCTATAAATTAGATCTATAGGCTTCTTTTTTAAGTTAAAACTTTTGAAAGTTATCGGTAGTTATTTTTCTTCTAGGGACAATTTAATAAACGCATATTTTGGTAGTCTGAATTGTCCCTCTTTCAGATAAGATGAGAAATGCTGATCTGAAACAACAATTGTTCTTATAGGAGACGGCAGAAACCGCCCCGTTTCCTCCTCAGCTTTTTAAAATGAGGTATTTAGCGGAAAATAAACCATGAATCAAGAAATATTTGAACGAGTTCAAAAAATAGTTGTTGAACAACTAGAAGTAGAAGAAGACACAGTCAAGCCTGATGCTAGCTTCGCTAACGATTTAGGGGCAGATTCTCTGGATACAGTAGAGTTGGTTATGGCACTAGAAGAAGAATTCGATATAGAAATTCCTGATGAAGCAGCAGAACAAATAGATACTGTCGGTAAAGCAGTAAATTATATTAGTTCCACTATAGAAACAACTGCATAATTTAATCAATCTTGACAAGTAACTAAGATATCCATCACAAAGGCAGCATTCTGGCACAAGGATTAGAGAGCAAAAATGACTAATTGGCAAAATAGAAGAGTAGTGGTGACTGGTTTGGGTTCAGTTACTCCTATTGGCAATAATCTCCAACAATATTGGAGTAGTTTATTAAATGGTCATCATGGCTTTGACAAGATTACCCTATTTGATGCTTCCCAACACACCTGTCAGATTGCTGCTGAGGTCAAAGGATTCGACCCTCACGACTATCTAGAAAAAAAAGAAGCCAAACGGATTGATCGCTTTGCTCAATTTGCGATCGCAGCTAGTAAGCAAGCTCTCAAAGATGCTCAGTTGGTCATCGACGAGCTTAATGCTGACCGAGTCGGAGTAATTATTGGGACTGGGGTAGGGGGTATTCAGGTAATGGAGACTCAAAATGAAGTTCTCCTAACCAAAGGAGTGAGAAAAGTCAGTCCTTTTACGATTCCCACAATGATTGCTAACATGGCTGCTGGTTTAACTGCAATCCATACAGGGGCTAAAGGTCCAAACTCTTGTACGGTAACTGCTTGTGCTGCTGGCTCTCACGCGATCGGTGATGCCTTTCGGTTAATTCAAAGAGGCTATGCAGATACGATGATTTGTGGTGGCACTGAAGCAGCGATTACGCGTCTATCGGTTGCTGGCTTCTGTTCGGCTAAAGCCTTATCGACCCGTAATGATGATCCGGCTCATGCGAGTCGCCCCTTTGATCGCGATCGCGATGGATTTGTGATGGGAGAGGGTTCGGGAATTTTAATCTTAGAAGCATTAGAGTCCGCTCTCAAGCGCGGCGCGAAAATCTATGGCGAAATTGTGGGTTATGGAATGACTTGTGATGCTTATCATATGACTTCTCCTGTCCCAGAGGGTTTGGGGGCAGCCAGAGCCATGGAATTAGCACTGCAAGATGCCAATCTGACTGCTGAGGCTGTCGATTATATCAATGCTCATGGTACTAGCACTCCTGCTAATGATTCCACCGAAACTAAAGCGATCAAAAAAGCATTAGGTAAAAATGCTTATAATATAGCAATTAGTTCTACTAAGTCGATGACAGGACACCTGTTAGGTGGTTCGGGCGGAATTGAAGCAGTTGCCACGATGATGGCGATCGCTAATGCGCAAGTTCCACCGACGATTAACTTAGAATATCCTGACCCAGAATGCGATTTAGACTATGTGCCTAACCAAAGCCGAAAATTAGCTGTAGCAGTGGCTCTATCTAATTCTTTTGGTTTTGGCGGACACAATGTTACCCTCGCATTCCAAAAAGTGTCTGCTGATCTTGCCTGAGAATAAGGTCTAATTTTGACGAAGTCAGAGGAAGCGGAGTCGTTTTACGGCAGAATACCGCTGACTAGGCTCAAGTGCCATTGCCTCTTGCCCGACGTTGCCAAACAATGGGAAGATAAAAGCAAGCCTTGGGCAACCTACAACCATCAGGTTTGAGAACGCTCAAATAATTATTTATTGTAGTTTAGTTAGATAACAATTATGGTAGTTGCCACCCAATCACTAGAACAACTTTGTATCAATTCGATTCGCTTTTTAGCCATAGATGCAGTAGAAAAAGCTAACTCTGGACACCCAGGATTACCGATGGGGGCTGCGCCAATGGCTTTTGTCCTTTGGGATCGCTTGCTGCGCTACAATCCCAAAAATCCCAATTGGTTAAATCGCGATCGCTTCGTCCTCTCTGCTGGTCATGGTTGTATGTTGCAATACGCTTTACTCCATTTAGCAGGCTATGACGGTGTGAGGTTAGAAGATATCAAGCAATTTCGTCAGTGGGGTTCTAAAACTCCTGGACATCCCGAAAACTTCGTTACTGAAGGGGTAGAAGTAACTACTGGTCCATTAGGACAAGGAATTGCTAATGCTGTAGGATTGGCAATGGCAGAGGCGCATTTGGCTGCTAAGTTTAACAAGCCAGATTCCGAAATTATCGATCATTACACCTACGTCATTGTCGGCGATGGTTGTAACATGGAAGGAATTTCTGGTGAGGCTGCTTCTTTAGCTGGACACCTGGGTTTAGGCAAGTTGATTGTACTTTACGATGACAACAGTATTTCGATTGAAGGAAGTACTGATATCGCCTTTACCGAAGATGTAAATAAACGTTTTGAAGCCTATGGCTGGCACGTCCAGCACGTAGCCAATGGTAACGGTGAAGACAACAACAGTCTAGATGCGATCGCCGATGCGATTGCAGCAGCCAAAGCCGTAACCGATCAGCCATCTTTTATTAAGATTACTACCTTGATTGGTTATGGTTCTCCTAACAAAGTAAATACTTACGGCGTTCACGGTGCAGCGTTAGGGACAGATGAAGTTAAATTAACCAGAGAAAACCTCGGTTGGGACTATCCTGAATTTGAAATACCGCAAGATGCTCTAGCTCACTTCCGTAAAGCAGTAGATCGTGGTGCAGCAGCCGAAGCTGAGTGGAACAAAACTTTTCAGGATTACAAAGCTAAGTATGCTGAAGATGCTGCGCTTTTAGAACGGATGGTTAAAGGTGAACTACCTCAGAACTGGGCAGATTGCTTACCTACTTACACACCAGCAGATAAAGCAGATGCGACTCGCAACCTCTCTGGTAAAACCTTAAATGCGATCGCTGAGACGCTACCAGAATTAATTGGTGGCTCTGCGGATTTAGCTCCTTCTAATAAAACCCTTCTCAAAGGTACTGGTGATTTTCAAAAAGGTGCTTATGGCGAACGTAATTTGCACTTTGGGGTAAGAGAACATGGGATGGGCGCAATTTGTAACGGTATGGCGTTACATGGCAGTGGTTTAATTCCTTACGGTGCAACTTTCCTAGTCTTCACTGACTATATGCGTAATGCAATTCGTCTCTCGGCGCTTTCGGAAGCTAGAGTGATTTGGGTGATGACTCACGACTCGATTGCTTTAGGTGAAGATGGTCCAACCCATCAGCCTGTAGAACATATTGCTTCTTTACGGATGATTCCCAATCTTAACGTCTTCCGTCCTGCTGATGGGAATGAGACTTCCGCAGCTTATAAAGTAGCAGTAGAAAGTAAGCATAATCCCACTCTGATCGCCCTATCGCGTCAAAGTTTACCCCAACTAGAAGGTAGTTCCATTGAGAATGCGGAAAAAGGTGGTTATGTCTTATCTTGTGGTTTTGCGCCCGAAGAATTAGACCTGATCTTGATTGGCACTGGTGGTGAATTACAACTTTGTGTTAAAGCAGCAGATATTCTGAAAGCTGAGGGCAAGAAAGTTCGTGTAGTTTCTCTACCTTGCTGGGAATTGTTTGAAGCTCAAAGCGCAGAATATAAAGATTCTGTATTACCAAAAGTTGCCAAAAAACGTCTTTCTGTAGAAGCTGGTGTTACTTTTGGTTGGCAGCGTTATACAGGTGATAATGGTGGCAGTGTTGGTATTGATACCTTTGGTGCTTCTGCTCCTGGTGACTTGGCTCTAGAGAAGTTTGGCTTTAATGTGGATAACGTAGTTGCCAAAGCGAAAGCAATAATCGGTTAAAATTTTTCAAACCGTTAATGTTTTATTAATCAAGTCCTCTAATATTAGGAGGACTTTTTTATTCTTGTCCAAAAAATCTTGAAATATGTCGGCGATTACAACCTTAGATATTCTTAAGAAAGTTGAATCAGGAGTAAGCCTAGTTGGCTCAGATTTTAGTCAGCTAGATTTATATGCTATTGCCCTGGTGGGAATCAATCTCGAACAAGTAAATTTTAGTAGTACGACTTTAACTAATGCTAATTTAGCTCAAGCTAATTTGACTGGAGCTAAGCTTCAAAAAGCGGATTTAAGAGGAGTTTGTCTTAAATCCGCAAATCTGACAGAAGCTAACTTAGAGGGAGCTTATCTCAATCGCGGAGATTTGCGTGGCGCAAATTTAACTAATGCGAATCTTAAAGATGCCAAGCTGAATCTGGCTGTTTATGACTCCACTACGGTTTTTCCCGCTGCTTTTGCCTATCAAAGCTCTGGTGCGGTTGGTCCTGGAGCTAGACTTAATGGCGCTTTTTTAAACACGGCGAATTTAAGAGGTGTTGACTTAACAGGAGCTAAATTGATTGGGGCTTATTTAAGTGGCGCAGACTTAACCGAAGCTATTTTAGACGATACGGCTTTGAGTGGGGCAAATCTCCAAAAAGCTTTTCTCACAGGTGCTTCCTTACGTAATGCTCGGTTGAGTAATGTCGAATTACAAGGAGCAGACTTGAGGGCTGCGGATCTAACAGGAGCAGATTTAAGTAATTTGGTTAATATTGCAGGGGCAGACTTTTCAATGGTTCGGGGATTGACAGATAGCGATCGCGCTAGACTCATTGCTGCTCATTCTAGTCAAGAAATCACCACTTGGAATCCTTATACTCGTTGCAATACTCTCGATAGCTTGCAATAAATTAAGTTACGATACTACTCTTTTGGGGTAATTTTTTTAAGTCGAAACCAAGCCTGACGCATTTTCCAAAATTTGCTACTTTCCATGCCACTGATAGTTTGATTAGCTTGGGAAAGTTGAGCTTGCAAATTTGCTATTTGCTGTTGATATTGATTAATTTTGGTTGCAGTGCGATCGCGTAATTCCTGTTTATTTTGTTGTTGTTGAATCACTGTTTGAGTTAATCTTTGAATTTCAAACTCTTTATCTTTAAGTCGATTATAGAAAATTAAGTTTTGGCGATCGCTTTCTTGGATTTGTTTTTGAAGATTGCTAACTTCAATATCTCTTTGTTGAATTACTTGTTGTAAATTATCCGCATGATGACGTAAATCAATTACTGAATGTTTAATAAATTTATCAAAAACATTAGGAGGAGTAGTAAAACAGTGAGTTAAAGATTCTTTTTCTTGAGCGAGATAATAATCATTTAAGCCATCAAAATAAACACGAGTATAATTATGTTGTTCTAAGATAGTTTTAATATTGGTTTCTGTGCGAACTGGAGAATTAGGAATTGTCGCTTCTAAGATGACAACAGTGGGTCTGAAGTTTTCCCAATCGTGTCCTAAAATTACTTGTTCTTCCCAGCCTTCTACATCAATTTTCATGAAATCAATTTGGCATTTTACTTGTTCTCGGCAAATATCGCCTAGTTTTCTCAGAGGTACTTTATAAGAAATGACCTGATGATTTTCGGCTTCAGCTAGACGATAAGCCGTTTCGCGATCAAAAGTTGACAGTCCCGTGCTTTCTAGTTCAAAAAATTCTAATTCTGATGCTGTTTCTCCTACTGCAATATTGAGATTAATATCTCTGGTTCTGGTTTGTTGTAATAGTTCAAAATATTCTTTTACTGGTTCTATATTAATACCATGCCAGCCTTGATCGTAAAAACTTTTAGTGACAGAATCAATCACAGGATGATGCGCTCCGACATCGAGATAAAATCCTGAATATTGGTCAGGGAAAAGCCGATTAAGCATTATATCTTCAAAATTCTGAGCATAGGAAATGAACATAATTTATTATTTACAACTATCTACTAATTATGAATTATTGAACATTTATCTTTTAAGCTTTTAGCTATTTAATATCGCTCATCAACTCACTACCCACTACCTAATAATGCCAATTGCTTGTAATCTTTGCTGATAAAGTTGTCCGATATGTTCACAAGAATAGTTATTGAGAATTTTCTGTTGTCCAAATTTGGCGATCGCCTTAGTGGCTGATTCTTCAGTGACGATTTTCCGCATTAACCAAGCAGCATGAGTTAAATCGGGGTCAGCCCATTTTTGTCCTGACCAAAAAGGATATTGGTTTTCTGGGACGGGAATTAAACGGTAATTAACAGGAAAGCCAGTTTCAATATTAATAAAATCTTTAGTGCCTGAATAGTC
>DAXETX010000211.1:0-9859 GCA_051155735.1 Xenococcaceae cyanobacterium | reverse complement strand
TTACCTAAAATCGGACAAAAACAGGATGTAGGATAAAATGAGCTTTGTCATTCCTTGAGGTGATTGACAACGTGTATTCTGCTCTGAAAATTATGACATCTTTTTGGCAATATCTCGTTTTAGATCGCTTAGATTGTAATCGCCTGTTTAATAGCAGCTATCTCTTACGCAAAATTAAATGGTTTGCGGTTTGGCGCGAAGCCAGTTGGTTGCTGCAATGGTCAGAAGCAATTGGTGCTGGTTTGTTGAGTTTGGTTTTAATGCTTGCTCCTTTTGTCTCTACGAGTCTTATTGGAGTACTACTAGTAGCAGTAACTAGCTATTGGCTGATTATTACTGTATCAGAAAAGAAAGCTTTTAGTTTAACTCCGATTCATCTAGTAGTGTTAATTTATTGGTTGATTGCTACTATGGCAACGGCTTTGTCACCAGTGAAATCAGAAGCGGTGGCGGGTTGGATTAAGTTAACTCTTTATTTGGGTTTATTTACTTTAAGTGCTAAGGTATTGCGATCGCCAAGGGTTAGTAATTGGGTGATTACCAGCTTTTTATTGATTGCTTTAATTGTCAGCAGTTATGGCATTAGACAACAGTATTTAGGGGTAGAACAATTAGCTACCTGGAACGATCCTGATAACCTAGTTTTGGCCCATGATACGAGAGTTTATAGTTATTTAGGCAATCCCAATTTACTGGGAGGGTATTTGTTACCAGCGATCGCTTTGAGTTTAGTGGCAATTTTTATCTGGCGCAGTTGGTTGCAAAAGTCACTTGCTGTGATTATGCTCGGAATTAATCTGGCTTGTTTATTTTTTACCGATAGTCGTGGTGCTTGGTTAGCGGCGATTGCGCTGATTTTAACGATGTTTATTTTGCTCTATTTGTGGTGGCGCGAATATTTACCTCGTTTTTGGCAGATTTGGTTCTTACCACTAGTTTTTGGCTGTCTGTGGGTGATTGGCTCAGTCGCAATCCTGGGAGTCGAGTCGATTAGATTGCGTTTTTTGAGTATTTTTGCAGGTAGGGAAGATAGTAGTAATAGTTTTCGGATCAATGTTTGGGAAGCGGTATTTAAAATTATTGCGGATTATCCCTTGATCGGAATTGGACCAGGTAATGAAGCTTTTAATGCTGTTTATCCTCGCTACATGGATCCTAAATATCCAGCTTTGAGTGCCTACTCGATTTTTTTAGAACATATTGTCGAGATGGGTTACATCGGCTTGAGTTGTTTTTTATGGTTAATTATCGTAACCTTCAATCATGGAATTACCCAAGTAATCCGTTTACGAAAATCACGAGCTAGTCAAGGTTTATGGGTAGTAGGGGCGATCGCAGCAGTAATCGGATTGACGGTTCATGGAGTAGTAGATACAGTCTGGTATCGTCCGCCAATTAATACTCTGTGGTGGTTTATGCTAGCAATTATTGCGAGTCAATCAAAGGATAATTTTACCGTTAACCACAGCCGTACTGAAGCAACTACGAATAGCGTTTCATCGCTCTAGCCATTTCTCTTTGATCCTCACGGCGTTTAATTGATTCTCGCTTGTCGTGCAGTTTTTTACCTTTAGCTAGACCAATACTGACTTTAATCCAGCCATTTTTAAAATACATTTTGAGAGGAACTAAAGTCAGTCCTTTTTGTTCAATTTGTCCAACAAGGCGACTAATTTCCCGACGGTGCAGTAGTAACTTGCGATCGCGTCGAGGTTCATGGTTAAAATATTCTCCTACCGAATTGTAGGGAGAAATATGAACATTGACTAACATTGCTTCGCCGTTACGAATCAAACAATAACCATCTCTGAGATTGACTCTACCTTGTCTGATTGATTTAACTTCTGTGCCTACTAGTTGGATTCCTGCTTCATAGGTTTCTAGGATTTCATAGAGGTAGCGAGCTTGACGATTATCGCTGATTATTTTGATACTGCCATTTTTATCGCTCATGCTTAATACTGGACTATTTTTAGGTTCAACTCTCTCTCTTGCCCCAATTTGGTCGGATTTATCATTATATCATTTGGCAGGTAAGACTAAGTTGAAGATTTTAAATTAGTGGTTGACAAAAAAAATGTCTATTGTAATAATCAATACAGAAAACTAAATCGTTCATCTCTCTCTGGCGATAAGCAGGAGAGACGGAAGTAGGGATCATCCTGAAGGAACGCGCCTCATTACTAACGACACAATTCTTAAGAGGCGAAGCTCATGAAACTTTCTTACCGTGGCATAGACTACCATCAAAATCCTGTAGTAGTTAGCAGCAATCAGTTTAAGGCATTTGGTAAATACCGTGGTGCAACTGTAGAACTACATAAATCTAGCAGTATTGCTTTAAATCAGCATCGTAACCCGCTGACTTATCGCGGTGCGATCTATAGTTAAAGTCGCTGACTTAATCAAAATTAAAAAGCTTACCATCCTAGTCCACGATTAAATCGTGGCTTTTTTATTAATTAGCGGTAAATCATCAGAGAAATAAACCTTTACAATAAAATTAAGCAATAATCAACAGTATAGATAAGTTTTTATGGGGCAATTTTTACTGACTTGGTTGGCAACCGCTGTTTCGTTACTAATTACAGCTTGGCTAGTACCTGGATTAACGATTACAGGATTTACTTCAGCGGTAGTCGGGGCAATTATTTTAGGCTTTGTCAATGGGATTGTTAAACCATTATTGGTGATTTTTACCTTACCTTTAACTATTTTAACGTTAGGATTATTTTTGTTAGTCGTTAATGCGATCGCCTTGGGATTAGTAGGGTATCTCACACCAGGTTTGGAAGTGGCTGGTTTTTTTCCTGCTGTCTTCGGTTCAATTGTACTTTCTTTGGTGTCAGGAATTATCAGCCAATTTTTCCAAGTTGATGACCAGCAAAATTACTAAACTTTATTGATATATATTTAGTTACCGAGAATCCAGAAGACTATGAAAAAATTTCAACACACTCCAGCTTTTTGGCGTTACTTTGGTGCAAGACTTAAACCTTTTACTAATCCACTATTTATCAGTTCTGTCGGTTTTTTTGCCTTATCAGGCATAGTGATTTATCAATATTGGCAACATCCAGATTGGCTGCAAAATCAGATTGAAAAACCTTTAGGAGCAGTATTTAGCTCCAGAGAAGCCCAAGAAATTCCTCAAATATCAGAAGCCGATCTAGCCACAGCAGCAGATATAGATAATATAGATTTACTGCTTCAAGAGATAGAAAAAAGTCAACCGATAAATCCTTTAAATGTAGCTCCCGATCAAACCAAAAAGGTTGAGAAAGATACTCCTGATTCAGAATTTAGTCGTTTTAAAGCCCAACAAAAAGATAAATTTAAAAATATCAGTGATGCTAACCCTAACTATCTTTCTCTAGACAGCGTTAAGGATAGTGCTGTGGAGCAATTATTAAAACCACCTGCTCTAACTAACTACAGTTCGCCAATTAGCAATCAAACTCAAGAAAATTTAACTTCTAATAACTCTAATAGCTCCGATTCTACAACTACTTCTGACCCAATAGGAAGGCTTTATTTTTCTAATCGTAATTCTGCTTTGGTGAAAAATGGTAACTTAGGCAGTTCTTTAACTTCTCGCACTAGTCCCTTATCAAAGTTAGGTGATGGTTCGGGCAATCTGAACCTAAGAAAACTAGAGAGCGCGCCTCTGCCAACAGAAAATACTTCAAACGGGGTCGAAACTCTGCCAAATCAAACTACTGGTGCGACAACTCCTAATGAAGCTTTAAATCAGCCCCCAACTGTTAATAATAGTAACGGATTAAATTCTACAGCTTTAGGAAATAATCAACCTCAATCTGCTTCAGAGACGAATAATTTACCAACTGGGTTTACTCCTGCAACCTCATCGAATACTTCAGGTAATCAAAATACGGTAAACAATCAATCTAATAGTTACTCGCCCCGCAGCAACTCTAATCGCTATTCAGTACCAACTCCCAACTATAATCAGTCTGCCCCTAGTAACTATCAATTGCAACCGCAAAATTTTGGACAACAAAATCCGAGGGATTTTAATCAGGTAAATTCTTTTAACTCTAATCCTTTTAATTTCAATCCTGCGGGGAACTCTGATAGTGAAGTTGGTAATCAATCTAATAACAACAATGCCCTATCTAATCCGATTACTAATCCTCAAGTAAATAATAGTCCTGCAACTAATTCTCTTCCTACTGGACAATTAAATAATCAACCTCAGAGCAATCAAGTTCCTCGCTCTAGTTTCGGACAACCAAGTCCTTTACTTAATAGTCCTTTATTAAAAAACTAGTCTGAATTAGAGATTAGGGAGATTTCATTAGACCTCTTGCATAAATGATTTAAGTTGAGTTTGTTCTTTGTTATTTAAAAAAAAATACGCTTAAAAATGCCAGATACTAATACTATTGAGCCAACTGTCAAAGAAGCGGTGGCTTTACTCAAAAAGTATAGTTGTAATTCTATTGCGACTGTTATTTCTCCTACAGAAAGAGAGCAGTTGCGTCAAGGATTATTATTGCTTACTAGTTTGTCTGAATGGGAGAATATTGGCATTTGTGCCGATAATGAAGCAGAAAGTTTGATGGCTCTTAAAAGTTATCTTCAAGCTTTGGGTTATCAAACTGATTTACACTCATACAGTTATCAAGATATTCGTAACCAGAAAGCAGCAGTCAACTCCGCAGTATATCTTAAATTGAACACTCAAAGACTAGCTTATTATCTAGATTCTTATACAGGAGAATATCGCGGAGTTTTAGTCGCAATTCAAACCGAAGATGCGCAAATCGCTGGAACTTACGGCTATTTTCCCTTAGATTTATTCACACAATAATGTAAAAAAATCTCTTGTTCAATTTGTTTAACTTCTAACAGTTGTAATTTGACTGCTTGAGATTGGAGAAACCCTGTTCCTGTTACGGGGGTTGGAGAATTTTGTCCACCTAAAATTAGGGGACAGATAGTTAACCATAATTCATCAATCAAATTGGCTTGCAATAAAGCAGCAACTAGTTCTCCTCCTCCTAAAATTGCTAGCTTGTTAATGCCCAACTGTTGAAGTTGCTGTAAAACTTGATGCCAATGACTAGCTTGAAATTTAGTCTCCCAAGAGCCGATAGTTAAGACTCGTTCAAATTCGGTTTGATTCAGCCATAATTTAGCACCAGTTGGTGTAGTTAGTAGCCAACGGGGTAACGGTTGGCGAAAAAACTTGAGTTGAGAATCAAATTTTCCTGAAGCAGAAACCACAAGATGAACTGGTTGAGGCGGTTTTTGTTGTTCTTGTCTTAGTTGTAACAGTTGAGGATTGGTAATCGGCAAACTGCTACCATAAGCTCTAAGTGTTCCTGCACCGAAAATAACTCCATCGGCTAGGGCTATCTGTTTTTCTAGATGATTGCGATCTGCGATTGAACCAAATCGGGCTGCTGAGCCTTTAGCCTCAGCAATTTTACCATCAGCAGTCATCGCGAGAATCACAGTAGTTTGGGGTCGTTGTGTCATCTATTTCTATCGACTGAGGCAAATATAGATATCATTGAAGGAAGTGGAAACAGATTCAGCGGTAAAGCCTTTGTTATGGCATTTGGTCAATCATCTTTCCGTCGCATACTACTTTCCCGGTTACTCTTGTTAAGTGTACCAGTACTATTAATGGGAGTGTACGTTACCTATAGAAAAGCTCGTTCCGCTTTTTTGGAAACTGCGAGAAAAAATTTAACTGAAAGTGCAATCCTCAAAGGAGAAAGTATTTCTCAGTCTATTGAAGCACTGAAAACTAATTTAGCGAGTGCTAGTGATGCTGATGCCTTAAAATCCGATTCTTTAGAGGAGCGTCTTACTTTTGTTACACAACTACAAGAGGTTTTACCAACCAATATTTTGTGTACTCAGTTGACCGATTTAGTAACTAATAAAATTATTATTAACACTTGTGGTGAGACAGCGGATTTAAGTAATAGTTCTTGGCATAGTCAAAAACAGGAGTTGATCGAGCATTTAGAGCAGATCGATGTCAATTTTATCTTACCGACTCAAGATCTAGCTGCTAGTAATCGGCTGAATCAGCGTCAGTTATCAGAAGATCAACTGATATTGTGGTTAAGCGCCCCTGTTTATAACCGTAAAGGTAATTTACGTTATGCCTTGAGTGTCAAGTCTTCTATTTTAAGTCAAGAAAGAGTCAAACCAGGCTCTTTTGGGGGTTATTCGGTTGTGATCGACCAAGATGGTGTAATTTTAGCTCATCCTTCTTTGCAAAGAGTCGGATTAAATATTCGCCAGATGCCTGATGCGAGACGCTTATCGAGTTTATTACGTAATGCGATCGCTGGAAAACCGAATTTTCTGCACTTATTTTACTTAGAAAAAGATGGGGTAGAGTTGGTAGCAGGATATAGTTCTATTGATAGCCCGATTACGATTGATGAGTCGGAAAGATGGGTAATCTTAGCAGTAACACCTTTAGATACCGCCTTGTTTCCTCTCAAGGATATTCGTCAGGTGTTAGTGGTGATGACAGTAGGATTGATTGTCGCTAGCTCCTGTGCTAATTTATATATCTCTAAAGAGTTGGCTCGTCCTTTAGAGCAAATTCGCGATTACGCTTTGAAAGAAGAGCATTTGAAGTCGAGCGATCGCCTCCCCGATGATTTTCGGATTCGTGAGTTTCATCAGCTAGGTTTAGCAATTAATGAAATGGTAACTAGGTTGAGAACCTGGGGCGATGAAATTATTACTGCTTGGAAAGAAGCAAAAAATGCCAATCAACTCAAAAGCGAGTTTTTAGCAACAACTTCTCACGAATTGCGAACCCCGCTTAACGGGATTATTAATTGTATTAAAGTGATCAAGGATGGTTATTGTGATTCTAAAGAAGAAGAAATAGATTTTTTAAATCAAGCAGATGAAGCTGCAATTCATCTTTTAGGAATTATTAATGATGTTTTGGATATCTCTAAAATTGAAGCAGGAAGATTATCGGTAATTTTAGAAAAAGTTGATTTAGGAAAACTAATTAATGAAGTAGTAGATTTACAATCAGTTGCGATTCAACATAAAGGTTTGACCTGCAAAACCCCTAATCTAGAAAATACAATTTATGTTCAAGCAGATCGGGCTAAACTTAAACAAGTTTTAATTAGTGTAATTGGTAATGCAGTTAAGTTTACTGACTCTGGCTATATCGCGATTAAAGTCACCATAGATTCAGGCTACGACAAGTGTAAAACCGCGATGAATATATTATCTAATTATGAAAATTATCCTGTTACTTATGATGAAAATAATCATCACAATTCCTATCAAGAAACAAGTGGAGATTATATCTATACAGAAGATAATCGCAAAGTATTTTTAAACAAAGAACCTAAAATTGCTCGTAATGGTCATTCTCTCAATGAGGTTGCAGTAGTACCTCCAGAAATAGTGAACAAAAAAGCCATAATTACAATTCAAGATACAGGAATTGGGATCGAGCCAAGTCAACAAGAAAAATTATTTCGTCCTTTTGTGATGGTGGACGGTTCAAAAACACGTAAATTTGGCGGTACAGGTTTGGGGTTGGCGATTTCTCGCAATTTAATCGAACTAATGGGGGGCGAAATTAGTCTTTATAGTGAAGGTTTAGCCAAAGGTACAACTTTAACTATTGTCATTCCTTTAGCTGATAATGTTTAGATCTTTGGCAACAGTAGGATTGAATCTCAAAAGTTATTAGTTTTTTGTGAGGGCGTGTTATTTGAGGAAACCGCAAAAAGATCCACAATAATTTTTTAAAAAAGTAATAATAAAATTTGGTTCTTATTTTTAGCGATTACCTAGTAGATGATTAGCAGCAATTTAGAGTCTTTTACTTCCTTATCACAACAAAATTCTGAATCTACAGCGATCAAGTCTCAAGCTACTGCATCTTGGACAATAGAAGCTAGTGAACAACTTTATGGGATCGAAGAGTGGGGCGAACCCTATTTTTCGATTAATGCTGCTGGGAATGTTATTGTATCGCCTCAAGGTGCATCAAGAGGTGTCTCCCTCGATCTTTGGGAATTAGTTGAATCTTTAAAAAAACGTAATATTGGGCTACCATTACTGATTCGCTTCTCCGATATTTTGGCAGATCGCATGGAAAGGTTATATGCTTGCATGAATCGCGCGATCGCCCGTTATCAATACCAGGGCAGTTATCAAGGAGTATTTCCCGTAAAATGCAATCAGCACCGACATTTAGTAGAAGATTTGGTTCGCTACGGAAAACCTTATCAATTTGGCTTAGAAGCTGGTTCTAAACCCGAATTAATCATTGCTTTAGCTGCTTTAGAACCAAATATAGATCGCCAGTCAGAAACCCTCTTAATTTGTAATGGCTATAAAGATCGAGAATATATTGAAACGGCTTTACTCGCGACGCGCTTAGGACATAAACCGATTATTGTCATCGAACAAATTGAAGAACTCTATACCATCTTACAAGTAAGTCGCGCCTTACAGATTAAACCGATTATTGGTGTAAGAGCGAAACTCAACACTAAAGGTGTCGGGCGTTGGGGAACTTCTACTGGCGATCGCGCTAAATTTGGTTTAACGATTCCTCAGCTATTACAAGTGGTACAAGAGTTGACTCAAACCCAGATGCTAGAGTGTTTGCAACTCTTACATTTTCACATCGGTTCGCAAATTTCTGCCATTGCCGTAGTTAAAGATGCAATCCGGGAAGCGAGTCAAATTTATGTGCAACTGGTTCAAATGGGAGCAAAGATGGGCTACCTTGATGTCGGTGGCGGATTAGCAGTTGATTATGATGGCTCAAAAACTAATTTCCCTGCTTCCAAAAACTACAATATGCAAAATTATGCCAATGATATTGTGGCACAAGTTAAAGATGCTTGCGATCGCGGTAAGATTCCCGTTCCCACTCTCGTAAGTGAAAGTGGTAGAGCGATCGCTTCTCATCAATCAGTCTTAATTTTTGATGTTTTAGGGGCAAATCAAGTCTCGGTTACGACACCACAAGCCTCAGAAACCGAAGAACATTTAGTCTTGCGTAACTTTTGGGAAACCTATCAATCTCTTAATGAGGGCAACTACCAAGAAGCCTATCATGATGCGATTCAGTTTAAAGAAGAAGCTTTAAGCTTATTTAATCTCGGTTATCTATCTTTAGCAGAGCGCTCGCGATCTGAAGAGTTATATTGGGCTTGTTGTGGCAAGATCGCCCAAATTATCCGCCAACAAGACTATGTTCCTGATGATCTCGAAGACTTAGAAAAGATGATGGCAGCGATTTACTATATCAACCTTTCAGTTTTTCAGTCCGCACCTGATTCTTGGGCGATCGATCAACTGTTTCCAATTATGCCAATTCATCGTCTCAATGAAAAGCCTACTATTAAAGCTATCTTAGCCGATCTTACCTGTGATAGCGATGGCAAAATTGATCGCTTTATTGATCGTAAAGCTGTCAAGGATTTTTTAGAGTTACATCCTCTACACTCCAGCCAAGAAAAGGAAAAAGTCTCATCGCCCCAACCTTATTATTTGGGAATGTTTCTCGTGGGTGCATACCAAGAAATTATGGGGAATTTACACAATCTTTTTGGCGATACTAATGTAGTTCACATTCAAATGACTCCTAAAGGCTACCAGATTAAGTATGTTGTCAAAGGTGACACGATTAAAGACGTTCTAGGTTATGTGCAATACAAAGCGGAAGACTTATTAGAAACTATGCGCTGTCGCACGGAAACCGCTTTAGCAGAAAATCGCATTACCTTAGAAGAAGCCCAAAAACTTTTACAAAATTATGAAAGTAGTCTCGATAGTTATACTTATCTGGCTGCTGATTAATCTTGTAGGTAAA
>DAXETX010000210.1:0-4172 GCA_051155735.1 Xenococcaceae cyanobacterium | reverse complement strand
GGAGTCTCAGAAGCAATAGTTCAAACTGCCAACAAAGACCGTATAATTGTCCAATTACCAGGAGTTAGCGACCCCCAAGAAGCGGAACAAGTCTTAGGCGGTACAGCCCAACTCGATTTTAGAACTGAAACCGACGATCCTGAAATTCGAGCGGAATTAAATGTCCGTCAGCAAGAGATTATCGAACTACTGCAAACTCAAACTCCTGAAAATGCCGATGCTGTCGCCGAACAAATTGCAGCTAAACAAGCCAGAATTGAAGAATTGAGCAATCAACTTTATGAAAAAACTGGTTTAACAGGAAAAAACCTGAGAAGAGCCTTTTATGGTGCAGGGGAAATCGGCAACAATTGGAATGTATATCTCAATTTTAATTCTGAAGGTGCTAAACAGTTTGCCGAAATTACCAAAAGTATTGCTGGTACAGGACGCAGTTTAGGAATTTTCTTAGATAACGAATTAATCAGTGCGCCTGGAGTTGATGGTAGATATGCTCAAACTGGAATCACTGGTGGTAATGTCGAAATTAGCGGTAACTTTACCCAAGATGAAGCCAGACAACTCTCTTTGCAACTTGAAGGTGGCGCTTTACCTCTCCCTGTAGAAATCGTCGAAAACCGTACTGTAGGGGCAACTTTAGGACAAGATAGTATTCGTCGTAGTATCTATGCAGGAGTGGCAGGTTTAGCACTAGTTTTAGTGTTTATGGTTATCTATTACCGTCTGCCAGGAATTATTGCGGATATTGCCCTACTAATATATGCTTTATTAACTCTAGCTTGCTATTCCCTAGTAGGAGTCACGCTAACTTTACCTGGTATTGCAGGATTTATTCTGAGTATTGGCATGGCAGTAGATGCTAACGTACTAATCTTTGAGCGTACTAGAGAAGAGTTACGCGGTGGTAAAACCTTGTATCGCTCCGTTGAATCTGGTTTTTATCGGGCTTTTTCTAGCATTATCGACAGTAATATTACTACTTTAATCGCTTGTACCTTCTTATTTGCCCTTGGCTCTGGTTTAGTGCGAGGTTTTGCCCTAACTTTAGGAATTGGGGTATTGGTGAGTATGTTTACGGCTGTTACTTGTAGTCGAACTCTAATGCTATTTACCGTCTTGAATATTTCTAGCGTCAGAAAAAAACCCGAATTATTTTGTCCTAACCTTAAGCAGTAATCAGTAATCAGTAATTAACAAAATGATTAGTATCGTCAAAAAAAGTGGTTTATGGTGGAGTATTTCGGGGTTAGCCATACTGTTGAGTATTGCAGCCATGACTTATTCTTTCTTGACCTTAGATGCACCAATTCGCCCAGGATTAGACTTTATCGGTGGGACACGCATCCAAGTGGAACGAGACTGTTCCGTTGCCGAAAATTGCGATCGCCTAATTAGCGTTGCCGAAGTTAGAGCCATTGTTGAAGCTCAAGGCTTGGCAAATCCGACGATTCAGCTATTAGGTGATGACAAAAACATTGTATCAGTCCGGACCAAAAACCTTGATGTCCAACAGAGAACCCAACTTCAAACCGCCCTCAGCGAGCAAATTGGACAGTTTGACCCCAAAACTATTCAAATCGACTCGGTAGGACCAACTATCGGACAAGAACTATTTGTCTCAGGAATGCTGGCATTAATCGCTACTTTCTTTGGCATTGTGGTCTATCTTAGTGTGAGGTTTCAACTAGACTATGCTATATTTGCGATCGCAGCTTTATTTCATGATGTCGTCGTTACCGCAGGGATTTTTGCGGTTTTAGGTTTAGTCTTAAATCTGGAAATAGACAGTCTTTTCTTAGTAGCGTTGTTAACGATTATTGGGTTTTCGGTTAATGATACCGTAGTGATCTATGACCGCATTCGCGAAACGCTGACAAATAAACCTAATAGTTCGATTCAGGAAATTGTCGATATTGCAGTCAATCAAACTTTAGGTCGTTCAATTAATACCACACTCACCACTTTATTGCCCTTAATTGGGATTTTTCTGTTTGGGGGAGAAAGTCTCAAGTTTTTTGCTTTGGCTTTAATTATTGGGTTTATCTTAGGTGCTTATTCTAGTATTTTCATTGCTAGTACCTTGTTAGCCTGGTGGAGAGTGCGCCAAGGACATGACAAGATTGGCTTATCGAGTACTTCTCCCCTAGAATAGTAGTCTGTTAATTTGGCAATGCTGGGGATAAAAAAGGAGAGCGACCCACAAACTAAGTGCTTATGAAATCATCAGACCCCTATTTTCATCGAAAAGTTCAGAAATTTTATCAGCTTAGTCTCTATTTTCGCTGGATACTGGTTGGTATTTCTTGGTTGACCTTTGGGGTTTATGGTATTTGGGGTTTAAGAGCGGAAATTAGTCTTTGGTTAGATTATTTTACTTGGGCAGCAGTCCGTTATGGTTTAGCATTTAACATTATTCCTACTATCTGTTTGGCTTTTTGTATTGGTCTGACTCTTTCGGTATTAGTGTGGCAAAGTAGAAATATTCTTTGGGGACTACCACCTAAAGAAAAACGCAATTTAGAACGACAAGTAGAGTATATTTTAAGCAAAGGCGATCGTCATCCTTTGTATAAATGGTTAAATAATTGTTCTGATCATAAAAAACTTGGTTAATTTTTGCGGCGATTTAGTCTTTTTAGAGGCGATCGCCTTTTTTTCTCGATCTTTAAGTTGATAATTTTCATAACTAATCAATATGAAATCAGAATGAAATTAGACTATATCTATAGAGAGAAATACTATTTATTAAATTTGATAGACGAATTAATTTAGACGGTTTTATATTATCTGGATATTGAAATCAAATTATAGGAAATATTTTCTGTTAAGGAAAAATTTAATTTAGTATGAAGTCTCAATCTGGCATGAATCCCTATCTTAGTCTGCTAATTGCACTATCGATCTCTTACGTCGTAATGTTTGCCATCATGTATTCGCGGGTTAATGCGTTCGACAACGTGTTCCTAAGTCTCAACCAAGTGTACATGGCAGGATTAATGGTATCAGCAATGCTCCTCATTATGCTGTTAGCAATGGGTTCAATGTATAAAAACAAGAAGTTAAACATCGGTCTTCTTGGGGCAGGAACAGCACTAGTAATAATATTTTTAACTCTGGTGCGAACGCAAGCAGGAGTAGGAAACCAGCAATTCTTGCACTCGATGATTCCCCATCACGCTGCTGCTATTCTTGTATGTCAACAGTCATCGATAACCAACCCACGCATCGAGGAACTGTGTACGGAAATCGTTCAAACTCAAAAAGAAGAAATACGGATTATGAAAGCACTGATGGAGTAGCCAACAATATAGGTTAGCGATCGCCTTTCTCTATTGACCCAACTCCCAGGGCTAACTCATTACTGAATTAGCACTCCACAAATTAAAACGGACAGCACGAGCGCCTGGGGAAACCCCAGGCGACGTGTCCTCATAAATATTTATCGATGAAACATTTAATAGAACTTGACTCTCTAGCTGACTAGAGAGTTTAGACTAACTATTAATCGTTTTTTACCCTAATTAAATAATATGAAGTTTAAATGATTAACAGCTTAGAAACCCAAGCATCAGAATCATCTGTTAGAGAAGCGATTGCTGCTGCTGGCTATAACCCAGCCTGAACCAGCAAGGGTAATCAGTTAGTGAGGACAAAAGTGTCGGGTTTTCTAGCATTTATGTCTTCTTATGTATCTGAATAATTATGAATACCACGACGAAAACAGAAAAAATCAATCTCAAACTCAGGGGAATGAGTTGTGCTTCTTGCGCTAGCAGTATTGAATCAGCAATTCGTAATGTACCTGGAGTAGCTGAGTGTAATGTTAACTTCGGTGCGGAACAAGCTGCGGTTAAATACAATCCTCGTCAAACCAGGATTGAAGAAATTCAAGCTGCGGTAGAAGAGGCGGGATATTCAGCTTATTCACTTCAAGAACAGAAAATGATTACGGGAGAGGATGATGCAGAAAAAGCAGCCCGTAAAGCCGAATCTCGCGATTTGCTACGTAAAATAATCGTTGGTGGCGTAATAAGCGTTATTCTAATTATCGGTTCGCTGCCGATGATGACAGGGTTAGAATTGCCTTTGATTCCTGCATGGTTGCATAATCCGTGGTTGCAATTAATTTTAACTGCACCCGTACAGTTTTGGTGTGGTTACAGATTTTATAT
>DAXETX010000209.1:0-15174 GCA_051155735.1 Xenococcaceae cyanobacterium | reverse complement strand
GACCTAATCTTTGAACGATTTCTTGATATTCTTCGGGTTTAAGCCCTTCTGCTGCAATTGCTTCAGTGGTAAAAGGAGTCGTTTCTGTCATGGTAAGCCTGGGGAGAAAATGACACAGGGTCTATTGTAGCGATTGTGGAGATTGTTGAGAGATTTTTTTGTCTGATGCACTAAAGACAGGTCTATTATCGAGATAGATATACGATCACCTTTTAACTTACAATCTTTCCCACGTAAGCTCATTTTGAGTTTCATCTCCATGCCAACGGAGTAAATTGGCTGGTTGTCCTACTAGAGTACTGGGTAAACCGATCGCCTTTCTGGGCGATTCTGTGGCTAGAGCGATCGCCTGTTGAGGGGTAGCGAGTTGCCATTGCACTAAGTTTCTGACTCCGACTAACAAAGGTAAGGTTGTACCTGCTAGTGTGCCATTGCTGAGTTTTGCTGTACCGTTAGTAACTTCGATAGTGCGACTATCCCAAGGATAGATTCCATCGGCTAAACCCATCGGGGCTAAAGCATCACTAACCAGAAAAGCGCCTTGGCTATATTTACTAGCCCTTAAGAAAATATCTAGCATTTCGCGACACACATGATGACCATCTGCAATGAAGCCACAAAAAACTTGCGGGTTGACAATGGCTGCTCCTAATAAGCCTGGTTGGCGATGGTGTAAACTGGGCATGGCATTAAAAGCATGAGTTACCATCGTTGCACCTTGTTGAAAGGCTATTTGGGCTTGTGAAGCAGTAGCCAAAGAATGCCCCAAACTCACCGTGATTCCTTGAGAATGTAAATAAGTTATGGCTGCGCCTGTGGGGTCTAATTCGGGCGCAAGGGTAATTACTTTCACTAAAGAGGTGTAGTCGCCTAAAACTTGTTTTACTGTATCGATAGTTAGCGGTAGTAAATATGCTGCTGGGTGCGCCCCGCGTTTTGCCTCAGCTAAAAAAGGTCCTTCTAAATGCACTCCTAAGATTTTAGCTGTCGGAATTGTCAGTTGGGCTTGAGACGACACAGCATGATTTCCAGGGGGGTGAGGCAACCTTACCCTACGATCCCTTGCCTGCTGAGACTGAGTTAAATAGTCGGCAATTGTTGTTAGCGATCGCTGTATTTTGGCGATCGAAGTAGTAACAATAGTGGGCAGATAAGCATCAATACCTTGTTGCCACAAGAAATTACCAATTGCGCTTAATTTATCCTGATTGGTAGCTGCTAAATCAGGAAAGGCTAATCCTAATCCGCCGTTAATCTGTAAATCGACTCCGCCTAAAGAAATAAAATCTCCTGCCACATCAATCACCGCAGGATGATAGTTTGATTCTAATTTAGGAGCGATCGCAATAATAGTTTGATTACGAATTAGAATTTGCTGTAGTTGTTGATGTCCTAATAAGCGAGAATTAACTATTAGTATTGGGTCGTTCATGAAAGATTTAACATCGATGAGTCAAACCACACCTTTGATCGGGATTATTATGGGTAGTGATTCTGATTTGCCCACCCTTGAAGCTGCGATCGCAGTATGTGAAGAATTTGAGGTTAGCTATGAAGTGCAGATTGTTTCTGCCCATCGTACTCCAGAAAGAATGGTTAACTATGCCCAAACTGCGGTTCAAAGAGGACTAAAAGTCATTATCGCTGGGGCTGGTGGGGCAGCGCACTTACCAGGAATGGTAGCATCCTTAACTCCTTTACCTGTAATTGGTGTTCCTGTTGTGACAAAAAACCTCCAAGGAGTTGATTCGCTTTATTCGATTGTGCAAATGCCTAGAGGTATTCCTGTAGCTACCGTTGCCATTGGTAATGCCCAAAATGCTGGGTTATTAGCGATTCAAATCCTCGGTTCTCACCATCAAGAATTATTACAAAAAGTGCAAGAGTATCGCCAAAAATTAGCCCAAATGGTCTGGGAAAAGCAAAAACAATTAGATGATTTGGGTTATCAAAAATATTTAACTCAGATGTAAAAAACTAAAGGTAGCTTAATTTTTTACCTCACAACTATAAAATTAGATTACGTTACAAATCTTTACCGCTGCTTAAATGTAGTGTAAACTACGCGAGGAAAGATATAGCTGAAGATAAGGAGCAAAAACAACGATGCAGTCGGCTCAGACGCTGCGAACAGTGCCAAGAGAGTACCTCAAGCCCCACGGAGGCTTAAATCCGAATGTCTGGATGACTATATTAGCTCTGATGCTGATCGCTTCGTCAGTAGGTGGTTACTTTTGGTGGAACTTTCCTTTGTGGTACTGTTTTGTAGTTAATATTATCGCCCTACATTTATCAGGGACAGTAATTCACGATGCCTCTCACAATAGCGCCCATAGTAATCCCATTGTGAATGCGATTTTAGGACATCTTAGTGCTTTAATGCTGGGGTTTGCTTTTCCTGTCTTTACGAGAGTTCATTTACAACATCACGCCCATGTTAACGATCCTGACAATGATCCCGATCACTTTGTTTCTACAGGTGGACCATTATGGATGATTGCAGCCCGATTTTTTTATCATGAAATTTTCTTTTTTAAAAGACGTTTGTGGCGAAAATATGAATTGTTAGAGTGGTTTTTAAGCCGTTTGTTTTTAGTAACTTTGGTGTTTTTAGGAATTAGATTTGATTTTATTAGCTATATTATGAATTTTTGGTTTTTACCGGCTTTAGTCGTTGGAATTGCGTTAGGGCTATTTTTTGACTATTTACCTCACCGTCCGTTTCAAGAACGCGATCGCTGGAAAAATGCGAGAGTTTATCCTAGTCCGATTTTAAATTTGCTGATCTTAGGACAAAACTATCATTTAGTACATCATCTTTGGCCCTCAATTCCCTGGTATCGCTATCAACCAGCTTACTATGCGACAAAACCACTCTTAGATGCGAAAGGCTGCGAGCAATCTTTAGGATTGTTAGAAGGGAAAAACTTGTGGCATTTTTTATACGATCTATTTTTAGGCATTCGGTTTCGCCATTAAATAGGGGTTTTACCTTGAGCGATGGTAAATGAGCTATACCAGTTTAAATTTGAGCTTTATCAGCGCAATTTTCGGCAACCCTTGCATACTAGTCACGGGATCTGGCGAGTGCGCAAGGGAATTATCATTACTATTAGCGATCGCGGAGGTAAAATAGCTCAGGGAGAAATTGCGCCGATTCCTTGGTTTGGCTCAGAAACTTTATTAGAGGCACAAGAATTTTGTTTAGCTTTAGGCAAGATGATTACAGTTGAAGAGATAATCAGTATCCCCGATCGCTTACCTTGTTGTCAGTTTGCTTTCGAGTCGGCTTTAACCCAATTGCAACCAGAAGCTCAAGGAATCGAAACACCATTAAAATATTGCTATCTTTTACCAGCAGGAACTCAAGTTTTACAGCAAAATCTCTCATTGATTGCTACAACTACTTTTAAATGGAAAATTGCTGTCTATCCTCTATCAGAAGAGATCCCTATCTTGCAACAGCTTATTACCCAATTACCCAGTGATAGTAAGCTCAGATTAGATGCTAATGGTGGGCTAAACTTATCTCAAGCGGAAAAATGGCTCAAAGTCGCAGATGAGACACAAGTTATTGAATTTATCGAGCAACCATTACCCCCCGCTCAATTCTCAACTATGCTGGCTTTAAGTACTACCTACCGAACTCCCATCGCTTTAGATGAATCTGTGGCTACTATCAAGCAGCTAGAAACTTGCTATCAAGCAGGTTGGCAAGGGATCTTTATCATTAAGGCTGCGATCGCAGGTTTTCCCAGTCGTCTGCGTCATTTTTGTCTGACTAATTCTTTAGATAGCGTATTTTCTTCGGTATTTGAAACGAATATTGGTCGTCAAGCAGTGCTAAAATTGGCTTCAGAGTTAAGCAATCGCGATCGCGCTATCGGTTTTGGCATCGATAATTATCTATAAAAACCCCCTCAGAATTTTTTAACCATAGTGCAAACAGGTACTCTCTACGGTATTAGCGTCGGAACAGGCGATCCTGAATTAATTACGGTTAAGGGGTTGCGAATTTTACAAGCAGCAGATATCGTAACTTTTCCTCAAGGGATCGCTAATAAGCCAGGAGTGGCGCAAACCATTATTAGCTCCTGGTTACAACCCCAACAAACTCTGATTTCGTTGGCTTTTCCTTACGTTAAAGAGCCAAATATTCTAGAATCAGCTTGGCACAAAGCAGCAGCAACAGTTTGGCAATATTTGCAACAAGGTAGCAATGTAGCTTTCGCTTGTGAAGGAGATGTGAGTCTTTATAGCACTTTTACTTATTTAGCAGCTACTCTCAAACAGTTACATCCTGAAGTAAAAATCGAGACAGTACCAGGAGTTTGTTCCCCCACAGCAGCAGCCTCCGAGCTACAAATGCCTTTAACCGTCAGTAATGAACGGTTGCTTATTTTGCCTGCTATTTATACAGTGCAAGAATTAGAAACTGCGTTAGATCTAGCAGAAGTTGTAGTCTTGCTCAAAATTAGCTCTGTCTATGCTCAAGTCTGGCATATTTTACAACAGCGCGGGTTGTTGGAGTCTAGTTGGGTAGTCGAGAAAGCAACTTGTAGCGATCGCCAAATTTATCGGCAACTTCAATCTTACCCGCAACTGCAACTGTCTTATTTTTCTTTGTTAGTAGTTCGGGTATCCCAATAACCTTATATCGCCCGCATAAATGTGCGGGTTTTACGGTTTGCGGATGATAACCGAAAACTTCAGAGATTGCTTTAACTTTATTAACGAACAATATTGCAAAATATTGAGAGTTCTGCCGAGAATTTACATAATCTCCAGGCTTCATGTTAACTTGTACTGGTGTGTTCGCAAACAGCTTCTATATTTACAGTTAAGGTCACAAGAAAATAATGGAATGGCAAGCAACTGAAACAGGACAGCAACAAGCCCATGAAGATATTAGGGACTATGTTGCACAACTACAACTGCATATGGCATTACAGGCTCGCAATCTTCTACCAACTTTAACTACTAATGTTAGCGACAGCCGACAGCAAATGTTACAAGAAACTCAGGCTGTAAGTGAAAAATGGGTTTCTCGCCAGTATAAACTTTAGATTATTAATTTTCTAAAGGGATTAGACAATTTAAAAATTGAGGGGATTTGAGATAATTTCGGGTTTTATAACTATATTTCCGAATTATCTCTTCTTTGGCATTTATTGAGTATTTTTACATAAACTAGGCACATTTTCTTGCTTAAAGCCAATCTTTGCTAATTATGCCTCAGTAATTATCAGGATTTTTTAAAATTTATTTTGCTAATTATTAGCGATTTTTTTCAGAACAAAAATTTTAGATAAACCTTGCTAGGAGCGCGATCAACGAGAAAAGTCACTAAAATTGGCAATAGAGCTTTTGGGGATTTACAATTGAGCAAGAAAGACAACTTTAATCATTATTTTTGACCCAATTAATTGTTGAGTCAAGGCTAATTTTCAGTTATTACCAAATCTTGGTGAATGGATAAAGAATATTGTGCCACCCCAAAAGAGAATATTCTAGTAGTTGATGATTCACCAGATCATTTACGGCTTCTTTCTTCGATGTTGGTTAAGCGGGGTTATCATGTCAACTGTGTTACAGATGGCGAGATGGCTTTGTATGCGATTAAAGCTAGTTTACCAGATTTAGTAATCCTCGATATTGTAGTTCCGATAATTGATGGTTATCGAATTTGTCAAGCAATTAAAGCTCATGAAAGAACCCGCCATATTCCAATTGTTTTTGTGAGTAGTTTAGATTCAGAAGTCGATAAAGTTAAAGCTTTTCAGGTTGGCGGTGCAGACTATCTCACCAAACCTTTCTTTTTAGATGAAGCTTTTTTACGAATTGAAGCCCAGCTTAATATTTGTCGTCAACAAAAACAGTTTCAGCGCAGTTTGCAAAAACATCTTCAAGAGCGAAAAAGTATCGAACAAGAACTAAATCAATCTCGTACCCTATTAGCAGGAGTTTTAAATAGTTCTTTAGACGGGGTAGCAGCTTTTGAGGCGATTCGGGACAGTCACGGTAAAATTGTCGATTTTCGTTGGATTGTGATTAATCCTGTTGCTGCGATGACTGTGGGCGAAACTAGAGAAAGTTTAGCAGGAAAATTATTATTTGAGCAGTTACCAGGGCATTTATTTGATGGTTTGTTTGATGTATTCGTTCAGGTAGTAGAAAATTGCATTGTCTTCGATAAAGAACACTACTACCATTCTGAAGGTAGTTGGTTTCATATCGTAGCAGTCAAATTGGGTGATGGATTTGCGATGACTTTTCGGGATATCACTGAGAAAAAGCAAATGGAAATTCACCTGCAAAAAGCAAATAATGAATTACAATATCAGGCTAATATTGACAGTCTGACTCAAGTAGCTAATCGCCGTCGTTTTGATGAATATATTGCTCAGGAGTGGGCGAGATGCGCTCGTGAACAGCAGTATTTATCGGTGATTCTTTGTGATGTTGATTACTTTAAGTTTTACAATGATGCTTATGGGCATCAGGCTGGAGATGAGTGTTTGTTTCAAGTAGCCCAGGGAATGAATTTGGCAGTAAAACGCCCTGCTGATGTAGTGTTCCGTTATGGGGGAGAAGAATTTGCCGTAATTTTACCCTTCACCCAAGGAGATGGCGCACTCAAAGTTGCTGAGGATATAAGAGAAGAAATTCAAAAACTTAAAATCACCCACGATTTATCGCAAGTTAGTCATCATGTCACTCTCAGCTTAGGAGTTTCGAGTATTATCCCTAATTCTAAATTTTCTGTCGATTATCTGATTGCTGCTGCGGATCGCGCTTTATACGAAGCTAAATCTTTAGGACGCGATCGCGTCGCTTATAAGGCGATCGAGTTACCTATTGCCTAATTATACTATTTGTGGTCTAACTTTTGATGATCAATGTTTCTTACTTAAGTAAACGCTTACTGATTGCGATTCCGACACTTCTAGTTATTAGTATTGTGATCTTTTCTATCTTAACAATAGCTCCTGGCGATCCTTTGGGGGAGTTTGCTTCTAATCCTGCGATTACTGCCGAAATTAGAGAAAATATTCGGAAATCTTTAGGTTTAGATCGACCAATTTATCTGCGTTATTTTAAATGGTTGTGGGCTTTTGTCAGGGGTGATATGGGTTATTCTTTTACCAGTCGTAGTCCTGTATTTGAGCTTTTACAGCAACGTTTAGCTACTACTTTGTGGATTGTTGGCTCAGCTTATATTCTGGGTTTAATGATTGCTTTTCCTTTGGGTATTATTTCAGCTTTAAAACGCTATTCACTCCAAGATCAAATTATTACAACGCTAGCTTTTGTTGGTTTTTCAATTCCGCCATTTTTTACAGGCTTATTATTAATAATTATTTTTAGTGTTCAGTTAAATTGGTTGCCTTTTATCTACGATAGTACTTTAATCGTGCAAGATTGGTCGAGTTTTGTGGCACAAATTAAGCAATCAATTATGCCTGTTTGTGTACTAGCTTTATATCAATCAGCTATTTTAATGCGCTTTATTCGCTCATCAGTTTTAGAAGAATTAAATCGAGAGTATGTTAAAACTGCTTTAGCAAAAGGTTTAGGTAGTTGGGGAATTTTACGTAAACATATTCTTCGCAATGCGATGATTCCGATTGTAACTTTAGTGGCTTTAGATATTCCGAGTATTTTTACAGGAGCTTTAGTAACCGAACAAGTTTTTCGTGTTCCTGGTATTGGTGCTTTATTAATCGAATCGATTTATCGTAGTGATACTCCTGTTATTATGGCAATTACTTTTATTTATGGAATTTTAATTGTCTTGTTTAATTTAATTGCAGATCTACTTTATGCCATACTCGATCCTAGAGTTAACTATAATTCTTAATTTTATGACTTGCTAGCTCTATTTTCTGGTTACTTTTGAGAATTACTATAAGCAGCATAAACACCTTGAACATTATACCAATTGAGAAATATCCGAGCTATTTCTAAAGCTAATTGGGGTTTACCTTGATCGATTAACCACTGAAGTAATGGTTTCAAAGTTTTTTCATTTAGTAACCCTCCTAATGACAAAATTCCCCACAAAATACGATGAAATATAGTCATTTGTATCATCATTCTTACTGAGAAAGTAGGATGTTTTTGGTAAAAAACTACTCCCATTTTGCCTCTTTGAATCTCGCGATTAATTAAACTCGGAATTTGCTCTAAACTGAAAGGAGGATGCCAATGATATCCTACTGCTTCAGGACATTTAATCAGTTTTAAGCCTAATTTTTTTAATCTTACTCCTAGTTCTAAATCTTCCCAACCATAAAGTTGAAATTGAGTATCAAACATTCCTGCTTTTTCTAACCAGAATTTAGCAATTGCGACGTTACCTGTCGCGAAATAAGCAGCGGAAAAATCAGTTATTTTATAAGGTTCTGTAGTAGGATAATCAAAGTTACAAGTATTAATTACTGCACCGTAAGTAAACAAGCGATCGCAGCCTAATTTTTCTTTACCTTTGATTAAAGCGTTGCTATGAGCTTGTAAGAAATTTTCGGTAACTACTAAGTCACTATCAATAAAAATAATAGTATCACCTTGCGCTTTTTGAATACCTAAGTTTCTTGCTGCTGCTGCACCTTGATGTTCTTGTTGAAAGGTTTTAACGTGGGGTAGTTGTGGTTGATTTGCTTTGAGCCAAGTTAAAGTTTCATCTGTCGAACCATCATCAACTAAAATAATTTCGTATTGGCTGATTAGATTGTGATTAAACTGTTGATTTTCTAATGCCATTAAGCATTTTTGTAAAATTGGTAATCGATTATAAGTTGGAATAACAACACTGATATACATTAATTAATCTTTAATTTTGTTTAAAAGCAGTTTAATCATGGGTGCATCTTCAGCATTAGGTAAAATTGCTAGATAACACTCTAAATCCTTAATTGTTTCTGACCACTGATTTAATTCATAATATAATAAGCCACGATCGCGTAATTCATAAGGATTTTCGGGTGATAAAATTAACATACCATTAATTGTAGCGATCGCTCGATAGAAATCTCGCTGATGTAAATAAATTTGTTTTAAATTTGTCAGCATTCTTAGGAGTATTTGATGCTTAGATACAGCATTAAGAAACTGTGGTTTTAGCTTTACTGGTTGTAAATAAAGTTGTTGTAATTTAGCTTCACAATCTTGAGGAAATAAAATTTCTCCCTGATTAAATACATCGACAAAAATTCCTGCATCTTCAAAGTCAGGACGGATGATAAAATGTCCTGGCATACCAATACCAACCATCGGAAAATTTAAATGTTTTGCTATATCTAAATAGACCACAGCAAGACTAATAGGAATGCCTAAACGACGCTCGATAACTTGATTTGAAAAACTATTTTTAGGGTCGTAATAATTTTCACTATTACCTCTAAAACCCAATTCTTGATATAAATAATTGTTAATAATTTGAATTACTTTCAGAGGATAGCGAGAAGCTGGTAATTTGGGTTCTATTTGATGAGCTATTACTTCTAATTTAGCTAAATAAGCTTCTACATCCAAATAAGAATATTCTGCTTGTGCCAGATAGAGAGCAGCTTTGGTTAAGTTAATATCTCGATCTGCTTGATTGATTTCTTGTTCAAAATTCTGCCAAGCAATTTGATAATCCATAGACTTGAATATAAACTTCAGTAATCAGTAATCACCTCATCAGTCAACGACTATTCATTGATTGAATCTTGATCGCTATTCCCTGTACCCTGTCATCTATCACCTAGACTGTGTAACTAATTTTGCACATTTATTCAATGATAATCTCCCCCAGAACCATATTTCCAAGCATCTAAATAACGATGATAGTAATATTGCTGTTGGGCAGAAAATTGTTTTACTACAGGCTGAGCCATATTACCAACAGGATATAAGATACTATATAAAGCTAAATTAAAATAGTGCCAACTCCAATCGATTAGAGGATTGATTCCGATCTGCGGTAATAGAGGTAAGACTAATTTGGGATTTACTAAAGGTAGTGTTTTCGCTAGAGGCAAAAACTGAATTACATCTTGTAAGAAAGGTTTAAGTACATCATCACCCAACTTTTCCATGACTTGAAATACGCCATTCATTAAATCATTAATTTGATTGGGATTAACTTTTTGCTCAATTTTTACACTCATGGTTTTTTGAAACAGCCAAGTCACCGAGATATTAGGTTGGTATGGTTGCAGTAAAGCCAAATCTTTTTGGGTAAGACTGTCTATTTTTAAAGCTTCATTAATACCATAACTCAAGCGTTTGAGATGACGGATCATTGCGCCAAAACCGCCAAAACTAACAGGAGACTGACTACCGCTGCTATCTCCTACTGCTAAAACTCGGTTAAAAGGTAGATTGAGAGGGCTATTGCGATAAGCGGGAAAAAAACCAAATAAAAACCTGGCAAAATCCAACCTTTCTAACTCAATGTTTTGATACTCTGGTAGTAGCCTGAGATACTCTGTCATAAAATCCTGGAGGGTAGGGCGATCGCAATGAGCATCTAGATAACTAAACAGATAGGTGGTTCTGCCGTCTCTAGCAGGAAAAGCCTCCCAGAAATACTGGCACTGATTAATAATCGGCGTAAAAGAGTAAATTAAATCTCCTGTCTCATTTTTGTCATAGCCTTGGGCGCAACTTCCAACTACTACACAGACAGCATCGGGTTTATCGCCTTTTCTGGCTTGTTTAACTATTGGGGAAAAATGCCCCATCCCATCGATTAATAAACGAGTTTTAAGCTTAGTCTCAGCTGTGGCGACAATAACTCCAGTTTCACAAACAGTAGCATCAGTAAAAGCGGTATTTTCTAATAACACTCCGCCCCAAGCCAGAAATTTATTTTTTAGTGTTGCCAATAAGTAAACAGGATCGACTCCAATATTTAAAACATCTTTAACCCAGATGTCTTTTCCTCCTAAAAAGCCAATTCTAGCAGGATTATACTCTGTCGCGATCGCAGTTGCTAATTCTGTTGCAGTTAATAACTCTAATTCGGTTAAAGTTGTTAATTCTTGACGAGAAATATTCCATTCTTGCGCCCTTCCTTGCAGAATTCCTCGCTCAATTAAAGTAACTTTCCAGCCCAATTTTTGCAATGCTGTACCGAGAATAATTCCTAGTGTTCCACCACAAATAATTACATCACTGTCTAATTCTTTGAGAGTTTCCGAACTGTGATGAATTACTGGCAATACTGTTAACTCATCACAACGCAACTTGTGCCAAAAACTATCCGCTTGTTGTAATCTCGCAAAAACTCCATCGTTTCTAGATTGTAAATACTGTTCTAATAAACCCATTATAATCTTGATAATTATCTAGTTGATTGTGATAGAATGCTAGAGTTAGGAAAAGTCATTTTAGGACTTTCTTCTAATAAATATTCTAAAAAAGTTTGGGCGATTACTGAAAGTTTCTTACCTGCTAAACGAGCTACATACCAACGGCGTTCGATGGGAAAATGCTCCACATCTAAAATGGTTAACTCCCCAGATTTACCTTCAGAAATTAGGCAATGTTCGGATAAAATCGAGATTCCCAAACCACCTGCGATCGCTTGCTTAATCGCTTCGTTACTTCCTAATTCTAATTTTACCTTCACTTCTACTTCATGGGCTGCAAACAAGTTTATTACTGCCACTCTCGTACCCGAACCTTGTTCGCGCATGATAAAAGATTGATCGTTTAAACATTGAATTGGAATATTAGTTTTGTTAGCTAAAGTATGATCTTTTTTGGCTACTACCACCAGAGGATTATTTAAAAAGGCTCTAGTTTGTAATTCGATATCTTTAGGAGGATTACTAACAATATACAAATCGTCCTCATTATTCAACATCCGCTGTTGAATTTCTTGATGATTAGTTACTTTAAGGGCGATATCTATTCCTGGGTAGTACTGACAAAAAGAACCCAGCAAACGAGGGATAAAATATTTAGCTGTAGTAATAACAGCTAACCGCAACTGTCCTTGTTTAGTTCCTTTAAGATCAGCAACTTTCATTTCAAAGTTGTTTAACTTTTCAAAGATATCTTGACAGGTCAAAAGTAATTCTTTCCCTGCATCAGTTAGATAAAGACTTTTACCGATTTGTTCAAATAAAGGTAATCCAATAGTTTTCGTAAGTTGCTTAACTTGACTAGAAACAGTAGGTTGGGTAATTGATAACTCCTCTGCTGCGCGGGTGAAACTACCATGACGGGCGACTGTTTCAAACACTCTCAATTGATGTAAAGTTGCTTGTAACAAAAGATATTTCTCCTTGGTATTGATTTCTAGTCGCGCTAGGTCAACTAGATTTTTAGCTCGGTCTTACGTTCCATCATAAATTAAAATCAATGAATATCTAATTTTTCATAACCTAGTTATTATGCGTCACCCTGGAACTAGCAGCGAAAGGAATCTTGAAACCAATTAACACTTTTGGCTAAAGCTAGATCGACAGAGGATTGCGGTAAGCCTAAATCAGTAACAGCTTTAGTAGCATCGTAGTACATTTTTTGTCGCGCCATCCGTACCCCATCAATAGCCACCGTAGGCTTGCGCCCTAAAGGTGCAAAGATGTTTTCCTCAATCCAGGCTACAGTATAAGGAATAAAATAAGGAATCGTGTAACGGGGTGCAGCCAAACCAGTAATGGCAGCGAGTTTATCTAATATTTCCTTAAGGCTAAGATTTTGATGACCTAAAATATAGCGATCGCCTGTTCTGCCTTTTTCTAACGCTAACAAGTGTCCCCAAGCGACATCCTCAACAGCAATTAAATTCAAACCTGTATCCAAATAAAAAGGCATTTTTTGCTGCAAAAAACGCGCAATAATCTCACCTGTCGGAGTAGGTTTAATATCCCAAGCCCCAATAGGAGTACTCGGATTAACAATTACAATATCTTGTCCTTGTTTTACGGCTTTAATCGCTTCTTGTTCTGCGTAATACTTAGATTTTTTATAGTCGCCGATCAGTTTTGCAACAGGACTTTGATAAGTTTCATCTACAGGTACACCATTTTTGCCTACGCCAATAGCAGCTACCGAACTAGTATATACAGTCCGTTCGACTCCAGCCTGACGCGCCCTAGCTAAAATATTTTTAGTACCCAAAACATTATTCTGATAAAGTAATTGGCGATCTGCTTGCCAAAGGGAATAGTGAGCAGCAACATGAAATAATGCTTGACAGCCTGTCATATATTGTGCCAGATCTGGCTCATTCAAATCGCCTCTAACAATCTCTACATCTAGAGACTCGATATTAGCTAGACAACTTTGAGGACGAACTAAAACTCTGACTTGATAACCTTGCTGCAATAATAATCGCACCAAATTTGCCCCGACAAAACCCGTACTTCCTGTAACAAAAACTCGCATCTTTTGCTTAGTGAATCTTAAACAGTGAACATTTACCATTAAACTCACATTTAGGTAAATAGAATTTGTTTAAAATCTGTCTCAGCTATTTAGGATACAGTAGTAGTCATCATAGTTGGCGATCGCTCTTTAGCTAGCGACGTTTTTAGAAGAATCTTGCTATTGCTATTGCTATTGCTATTGCTACTTTACTCAGCAGTTTTGAGCCTAGTTAGTTTTAGTTGGAACTCTCCACCACTAGTTTCGCCAAAAGCTCGCACCCGAATAATATACTTGCCATTTTCGGTAATTCGAGAAAATAATAAAGAATTGGTCGTACCGTCAGGACCATCATCATTTTCTGCTACGGTAGAGCCATCAGCAGCAATTAGAGTAACTATCGTATCAAACTCTTCTGAAGTCAGATCGATCGCAATTTGATCTCCTTGATTGAGTTCCATATAATAGTCTCTGGCGAAACCGCCTTCGCCCGTAGGAATGTCTTTTTCAGTCAGGGTATCGGAAATTTCTTTATCTGAGGCGATCGGAACAGGGTCATAGAGCTTTTCTCCTGCTGTTGCTGGTAATCCCCCTAAAGATAGAACGCAATACCAACCCCAGACAAACCATCTAAGCATAAAATCTTGATTAACTAAATTCAAACCAACCTAATTATATATAGCTACTGTTGGCAACAGTCTATCAGCCTATTATGGAAGTTAATCAGAAATTACAACTTAATTTTAGATGCGAGATCCCAGATTTGAACTGGGGACTTCCTGCATGTCAAGCAGACACTCTAACCTCTGAGTTAATCCCGCCAACGGCTTCTTATATTATCACACAAAAATCATCGATTCAAGCTTCTGGCTCATAATAAATTCTGCCCCTAATGGTAGATTTATCTACTCTAAATCATCGAAGCATACTTAAATTTCGTCAAATTTTATCACAATTTTGCCACAAAAATTAATATAATCAAGCTGTGCCACTGCTTCAGGAGTAATTAATGCTACGACTCGAACATATCAAAAAAATCTATCCCACAGGAGAAGTACTTAAAGATGTAACTTGGGAAGTCAAACCAGGCGAGAGAGTCGGTTTAGTGGGAGTCAATGGGGCAGGAAAATCCACCCAACTAAAAATCATCACTGGTGAAGTTGAACCGACAGCAGGAGAGATTATTCGTCCTAGTAGCCTAAAAATTGCTTATCTTACCCAAGAGTTTGAAGTAGAGCCGACTCGCACTGTCAGAGAAGAATTTTGGACGGTTTTTATCGAAGCGAACCAGATACAGCAGCAACTACTCCAAGTACAACACGAAATGGAAACTGCTGATCCTGAAACTTTAGATCAATTAATTCATCGGTTAGATAAACTGCAACGTCAATTTGAAGCCTTAGACGGCTACAATTTAGAATCGCAAATTGAAAAGATTTTACCAGAAGTCGGATTTATCCCTGAAGACGGCGATCGCCTAGTTAGTTCTTTTAGTGGTGGTTGGCAAATGCGGATCAGTTTAGGCAAAATCTTGCTGCAAGAACCAGATATCTTACTGTTAGACGAGCCGACAAACCATTTAGATTTAGAAACTATTGAATGGTTAGAAAACTATCTCAAAGGAATTAATACTCCAATGGTAATTGTCTCTCATGACCGAGAATTTTTAGACCGTCTTTGTACCAAAATTGTAGAGACAGAACGAGGTATTTCTACTATTTATCCTGGTAACTATTCTAGCTATTTACAGCAAAAAAACGAAGTTAAATTAGCCCAGTCTGCCACCTATGAACGGCAACAAAAAGAAAT
>DAXETX010000208.1:0-6624 GCA_051155735.1 Xenococcaceae cyanobacterium | reverse complement strand
GCATCTAGTTTAACCACTAGTCGGGCGAACAGTTTAGATGATGATAACAATCTCGAAGAATTAGTTTTACATTAAACTATTAACTATTTAACATGAATCAATCAAATAATTGGCTTGATATTTCTTTAACTATTTATTCAGGAATGCCTTATTGGCCCGATAATCCCTCTGTAAACATCGAACCGAGTAAATGTCTGGCTCATGGCGATGTTTGCAATATCTCGAAACTGACCCTGGGTTCTCATACAGGAACTCATGTTGATGGGATCAATCACTTTATCAAAGGCGGTTTGGGTATCGATCAAATGCCGTTAGATGCCACTATTGGTAAAGCCAGAGTTATTGAGATTAAAGACCCTGAATCGATTAAAGTTGCCGAAATTGAACCTTATAATATTCAAGCAGGAGAAAGAATCTTATTTAAAACCCAAAATAGCGATCGCTGTTACCAAAGCGAACAATTTGTCACAGATTTTGTGCATATATCTACAGCAGCAGCACAGTATTTAGCAGCTAAACAAGTCCGCACCGTAGGCGTCGATTATCTTTCTGTTGGTGGTTATCAGGGTAACGTGGTAGAAGTACATCAGGCATTATTAGGTGCTGGTATTTGGGCGATTGAAGGCTTAAACTTAGCTCAAGTTACACCAGGAGAATACGAGTTAATTTGTTTACCAATTAAACTCAAAGATGGTGATGCAGGTTTAGCTAGAGCCATCTTGCGTCCCTTGAGTAGCAAGTAGTAAGTAATAAGTAATAGGTAGCAACTACAGCTAACAACTAACAACTAACAACCAACTAATGTTGCTGTTGCCAAAATAATTATGGAATTTCCCGCTAAGATACTTAAGCAAATTAAAACTTGGCTTACGAATAAACGCCGTAGGCTCTTTTCTTGGTATAATCAAAACTCCCAAGAAACCGAAGCACCAGAGCGATCGCTTGTTGAATTACCACCAGATATTAGAAAGCAATTAGTTGAGGCTATTGACAATCTACCCACTAACCCTACAGACCGAGAGACAATCATCTCCAAACTAGATGAGACATTTGACCGCTGGCGTGATGATATAGATCATGCTGATAATTCAGTAGTAGTTCTTAGCAGTCCTGTAACTGCTGTATCTCGTATTTTATCTGAGGCACTAGACGACTGGGCAAAAACCAAGCAAATACCGATTAGACTCTTACCTTTTACCATTAGACCAATTGACATTGACACCATCAAATCTAAATTAGAGCATTATTTAGAACCTCAGCCAACCTCAAATAATTGTTCTGAGTCCCAGAATTTAGAGATAGTAGTAATTCCAAATTTAAGCTGGTGTTTTTTACGTTCTTATGAAGGTTTAGAAGGAATCGAGTATTTACAATCATTATTTTGCGATGATACCAATCATCGCTTTTGGATTATCGGCATGGGTTGGGTTGGTTGGGAATATTTAAATTTAATTTTCGATCTTCAGGCAAATTGTGGTGAGATAGTCACCTTACCAGAAATCGCAGCAGCAGAATTACAAGCCTGGCTAGAACCAATTGTCCAAGACTTAGAAATTACTTTTGAAGAACCAAATATCGATAAACAACTTTTAGATCGGGATAAAGATAACAAAACTCATTATTTTGAGCGTTTGTCATCGATCTCTAATGGAGTTAGCAGTATTGCAGCACAGGTTTTTTTGCAATCAATTTGCGATGAAGAAGCACCAGAAGAAGCCGAAGCACAATCTCACGTTTTAGTCGCCCAAAACCCTAAATTACCCAAACTGGATGATTTGGTAATAGCCGATCAGTATCTTCTACACTGCCTAATGTTACACGGGGACATCACTATTTCTGCATTAATTGCCAGTCTGGGAGACTCCAAACCCGAAGTCAAAGCTAGAGTTAAAACCCTAATGCGTCGTGGCATAATCGAACAAAAAGCGCAAGTTTTAAGCATCAATCCGATTTACTATCCTAAACTCAAACAACAGTTAGCAAGTAACAATTTTATTGTTAAGAAACGGCGGTGAATAATTATCAATTTTATTGGTTGGCACAGTCAGCAGGAGAGGCTGCTAAAGAAACAGTAGCAGAAACCAGAGAAATTGTTTCTAAAATCACTACAGGAAAAATTGCTCAGGCGATATTTATTTTAGTTACGGCTTTTGTCCTTTTAAGATTACTCGATAAAGTAATTATCTGGCTCTCAGAAAGAATTGCTAAAGAATGGCGCTTAAGAGTTAAACAGTTTTTGCCTTTTTTACGAATGCTAGTCTTAACGACTGCTGCTATAGTTCTGATGAACTTGTTTTTGAACCTTTCTCAAGAAAATATTTTGGCAGTAACTGGTACAGTAGCGGTAGCTTTGGGTTTTGCCTTCAAAGATTATGTGAGTTCAATTATCGCAGGAATTGTCGGCTTATTTGAATCTCCCTATGGAGTAGGCGATCGCGTTCAGATTGGTAAGCACTATGGCGAGGTAATTAGTTATGGGATTAGAGCCATCAGAATTCAAACTCCAGACGACAACATTGTTACCATTCCTCATAACAAAATTTGGACTGAAGCTGTCTCTAATGCTAATACAGGAGCTTTAGAAGCCCAGGTAGTTACGAAGTTTTATTTTGATCACGAAATTGACATTAATTTAGTCAAAAAAATTCTTTATCGTGTTGCCCAAACTAGTAAATACACTCATCTTAAATTGCCGATTGTGGTAATCATGGAAGAAAAACCTTGGGGTAGTGTATTTAAACTCAAATGTTATCCCCTAGATGCCAGAGATGAATTTATCTATCAAACCGATCTGATTACTAAAGCCAAACACGCATTCGCTAAATATCAACTAGCTTATCCGCGCTTTTATGATACTGACGAAATGTCCAATGCTGAATGAGGAGTGCTGCTTTATTTAGCCCCTAGCTTAGAGGACTTCAAGCTGTTTTTTGCCAAAATTGGGGGACTTTCGATTTTATTTCCCCCAGATTTAGGTAGCTAGGGGGGCAAAATCAAGCAATTGGATCTGAGAAAAGAACTTTGGCTGATGTCCTCTAAAAGGGCGAAGCTTCCTGTAAAATTAATTTTGCTCGGATTTTTTGCGCCTTGATACTCTCTCTAAAATAACCCCAAATAGCAATGATCGCATATCAAATTACTCAGCTTACCGACAACACCATAACTGATATAGAACCCCAAATTTCAGGAAACAACATAGTTTGGACAGGCAATGATGGCAATGACGATGAGATATTCCTTTATGATGGTGAAACCATCATTCAGCTTACTGACAATGATTTATTTGACTTTGCTCCTGCAATTTCAGGAAATAATCTAGTTTGGTCAGCAAGTACCGCAAATCCCTTAGTAACTCCGTTATCAAATGGCAGTATATTTTTCTATGATGGCAATACTACTACTAAGCTGGCAGATGTTGGGGGAGTTTTAAATTCAGCAATTTCAGGCAACAATATTGTTTGGGGCGATTTAGAAAACACTAATCCCAGCAATATTGAAGACGAGAATTTTGGCAATAGTGAAGTATTTTTTTATAACGGTAGCGATACTATCAAACTCGGTAATTCATCTCTGCCAGCATTTCTTGCTAATTCTATCTCAGAAAATAATGTAGTGTGGGCAGGCAATGAGGCAAATGATCCTAATGATATCGAAGTATTTTTCTATGATGGTAGTAATACTACTCAAATTACCAACAATAATTTAATCGAGTCTTTTCCCATAACTTCGGGAAATAATATTGCTTGGACAAGTTCTGATGCTTCGAGAAATGAAAGTAGCTTTGAAGTCTTTTTTTATGATGGTAGTAATACTATTCAGCTTACAGAAAATAATTTCACCGATCTAGCAACATCAATTTCGGGAGATAATTTAGTTTGGGTGGGTAATGATGGCAATGATAACGAAATTTTTCTCTACAACGGCGAAACTACTATTCAACTAACTGATAACGAAACAGACGATACAAATGCTGTAGTTTCAGGAAACAATGTAGTTTGGGCAGGCAATGATGGCAGTGATTACGAAATTTTTCTTTATGATGGGGAGACTACTACTCAACTAACTGATAATGAAATAAATGATATTGCCCCCAGAGTTTCAGGAAATAATATCACTTGGTCAGGTGATGAGGAGATATTTTTAGCCACACCTAGTATCGTGAACAATGAACCGATCTCTGAGACTGAGACTAAACTTTATCGTTTTAGAAATACCGCTTTTGATACAGGCACATATCTCTTTGTTGGGGAAGCAGAAGGAAACAGCATTTTAGCCGATGCCAATTTGAGTCAAACTTTTGAATTAGAAGGGGTTCAGGAAGATGGCAGTACCAACTCCGCATTTGTTGCGAGTACCGAACCAGGAGATGATTTGATCCCGTTTTATCGAATTAGAAGCCTTGATGTACCTGGTACTTATCTTTTTGTCAGCAACGCAGAATATGATGCCATTTTTGCTAATAATTCTCCTCAAAGGGATAAATGGATTCAAGAAGGCTCAGATCGCCAAGGCAATGATATTCCTGAATTTTATCTCTATGAAGGTGGTGCTGAGCGTGGTTTAGAATTTAATCGCTTTCAAAATACCCAAAACAATACTTTCTTGTATGCTGGTCCTGAAGAAACGGCAAATATCAACAACGATCCTGGTTTATCTGCTTTATTTAACGATCAAGGAATTGCCTTTGAGTCTCTTACTTAAGTAACTGATGTAGATTTTCAGCTAAACGCCTTTAGCTAGGGTTGCGACTCGCGAGAGTAAATCCTCAAGGTCGAAAGGCTTATAAAGAATGCCATCCGCTTTGCTTTCTGCTAGTTGTTGGTCTTTGAGGCGGTCAATTGCCGAAACTAGCAAGATAGGTAAACTCTGATTGGTAACATTTTCTTTAATGCTGCGAGAAACCGTTAAACCATTGGTCTGAGGCATCATAATATCCATCAAAATCAGTTGAGGTTGCTCTTTAGCGACGGAAGAGATTGCTTCTTCGGCATTGTTGGCTGTGACAACTTTGTATCCTACTGATTCTAAAGTGAGTTTCATTAACAAAGAAAGGTCTTCGCTATCTTCAACAATTAGGATGGGCTGAGACATATTTTGGGGTAGTCGCTATCGATCTAACTAAAAACTAATAGATCCATAGTATTTTGCCTTACTTTATTGCAACGTCTTCTTTTGGATATAGATCATTTCAGCCAAAAGTAATAGTTCTATATATTAGTTAGAAGTTAATTAACTTAATTTGATTTTTGTGTATTTAGGTGTAGTTAAATTACAAAGCTAAACATTTGTCTTGATTTTTTTAAATTTATTTTGATATTTTTAATTATTTTTTAATAAAATCAGATGGTATTTATGTTAATTATTTTTTTCTGATTCGACAAAGCCATTATCAACTTGTTTAAGCTGAATTTGTGAAGGTAACTCCCGCAAAATTAGAGTATAAATATCTGTTGGCATATCAACATCTGCTGTTTCTAGAGCCTCCTTGACTTCCTGCGCCACCTTAGAAGTCGTTGCCAAAAACCCTGATCGCCGAGAATCTACCCAAAAGCGAATTTCTAGATTTACTGTACTAGCAGCCAACTCACTCACTAAGACATCTGGTGCAGGTTCGGGTTCGACTTCTTTGATGTTTTGGATGCTCTGCTGGATAACAGCGATCGCCTCACTAATATCTTCACCGTAATCAATTCCCACCATAACCGAACTACGACGACGGGGCGAAGCGGTATTGTTAATAATGCTGGCTTGAAATACCTCTTGGTTGGGAATATAAACTACTCGTCCATCATAGGTTTTCATCGTTGTCGCTCTAAGTTGAATTTGGGTAATCGTCCCTTCATATTCACCAATTACGACTTGATCGTTAATCCGAAACGGGCGAGCAGCCAGTAAAATTACGCCAGATATATAGTTACTCAGTACGTCTTTGAGACTAAAACCAATAGCGACGCTCGTCAGTCCTAAAGCTCCTAATAAAGCCCCAAAATCTAAGCCCATTACCCCTAAAGCAATCACAAAGCCTACTACCCAAACACCACCATAGCTAAGTCTGCCGATCAAAAGCTCAGTATTAGAATCCCCTTCGGTTTGTTTTGCCCAGGTATAAGCTATATAGCGTACACCGATGGCGATACCCCAAGTTATGCCAATAACTAGAATTGCTCCGACTAAAGAGGGCAAATTGCCGATAATATCTCTGAGTAATTCTCTAGTAGTGGTATAAAGACGCTGGGTTACATCAATTGCTAGAGGCGGTTTGTCAAAAGCTGTATTTAGCTGCTTTGCCCACCTTTGGGCTAATTCTTCGGTACTTATGCCAAAATCTGCTGCATCTTGTTGGGTAACAGTCATTAAAACCCGATTGTTGACTCTCAAAGTCGCAATATTCCGTGGTGAGTCGGGGACAATTTCGACTGTACCTGGTTCTTCGTTTTGCGCCAACAGACTAGAGATACGCCGATTAATAATTGCTGCTCTCTCACTGGCATTAATTTCTGGTAAACTACCAATCTGAAAGAGTGGGCGGTTTCGCACCATTACATCAGCAAAATATAAACCATCGTTGGGAGTAGTGACTGAAGAATTAGCAGCAGGAGTTGGTAAAACTTCTTCTTGTGCTAC
>DAXETX010000207.1:0-2835 GCA_051155735.1 Xenococcaceae cyanobacterium | reverse complement strand
TATTTTATCTAAAATTTATTATCGGGACTTTGACAATTTTTACCGATCAAAAAGGGGTGAAAGCCTTGCCAGACGGCGAATTTACCTCGAAGAGGGAAATTCGCCTGAAACCCAGATATATTAAGGATTTAGCTATTTTGAAGTTGAACCATTGATATATGAGGCTTTCACCCCTTTTTGAACCTAGTTTTTTGTCAAAGTCCCGTTATTATAAATGAATTTAACAATCTTACCTCCACCTATATCTATTGAAGGCTTTACTATTTCTCTGGTTTGGCATCAGCGTAATACTAACAATGCTCCACATCAGTGGCTACGACAGCAAATAGTTAATGCTGCAAGAGATGTTTAAAATTAAGTTTCAAACAAAAAGCCAGAGAATAAATTCTCTGTCTAAATAGTTTAAGTCGGTTTAAACCGACTTAAATTCTAAGCCAAGAAATTCATTTCTTAGCAACTTTCCCTTATAGTCAGGAATGAAATAGCTGTCTTTCGCTCCTGAAAATAAAATGGTGATTGTCAATTCAATTACATAAAACTAGGTTGATGACGAATTAAGTTTAAAAATTCCTCGCGGGTTTTTTGTTCTTCGCCAAATACACCTAACATCGCACTAGTAACTGTCCAAGAGCCTGGTTTTTGGACTCCTCGCATCACCATACACATATGAGTTGCTTCCATAACAACAGCGACACCTTGGGGTTCTAAAACTTCTTGGAGTGCTTCTGCTATTTGACGGGTCAGACGCTCTTGAACTTGTAAACGGCGAGCGTACATATCTACAATCCGAGCTAACTTACTCAACCCTACTACCTTTTGATTGGGAATATAAGCAACGTGCGCTCTACCCATGAAAGGTAGCATATGATGCTCACAAAGACTAAAAAAGTCGATATCTCTAACTAGTACCATTTCGTTATGACCTTCATCAAAAATAGCACCGTTGATCAGCTTTTCTAGAGATTGATTGTAGCCTTGAGTCAGAAACTGCATTGCTTCTGCTACTCGCTTGGGAGTTTTAAGTAAGCCTTCGCGTTCTGGATCTTCTCCAACAGACTCCAACATAACCTTGACTGCATCCATCATGTTTTCTTTGGCAATTTCGGAAGAAGTTGGTTGAATTATGGCTTCTTTGCCGTTATGAGTGTTGCGGTCCGGACGACTCGAAACTTGTTCGGTTGCAGCAGGCTGCTTCGACTGCGTCAAATTAGCCTTGTTGCCATTGAGAGAAGAATTAGAACCGTTAGTAAAAGCTGTTGTCATAATAAAAAATAGTGACTATAAATCTAGCCTCTTGCAATTGATAATGGTAAGTTAACGACCATAAAAACAGAATTTTTAGGAGTTCAACACGAAAAATCTCCTATTTATAAAGCCCCTCCACTAGGCGTAATGGTCATTGTTTCTATTACCGCTTGAGACGGTAATAATACTGTGTGAAGAATCGACTGAGCGACAATTTCTGGGGTCAGCATTGCCTCTCGATTAAAATCTGCTTGTACTGTATCTGTATCCCAGATCGGTGTATTTACCGCACCAGGAGCAATAGTTACAGCCCGAATTCCTTTTGATCTTTCTTCAACGGCTAGAGCTTTGGTTAAAGCTACTAAACCCGCTTTACTGACGCTGTAAGCACCCCAATCAGGAAAAGCATTGTAAGCTGCAATAGAGGCTACATTGACAATTGTTCCTGTCCCACGCTGGCGCATTTGGGGTAAAACTCCTTGAATACACTGAAAGACACTCGTAAGATTGAGGTCTAATATTTTTTGCCAATCAGCAAGTGAGGTATTAGCGAGGGAGTTGGTGTAACCCATACCTGCATTATTGACTAAAATGTCCACCGTTCCTAAGTCTTGGGCGATCGCACTAATTTGCTCTTGAACCATAGCAATATTAGCTAAATCTAAAGGATAGGCTTGGGCGATTACCCCTACAGCCTGGGCTGCTTCAACTACTGCTGCTAATTTAACCTCAGAACGACTAATTAAAGCTAGATTAATCCCTGATTTGGCAAATGCTAAAGCTGTCGCCCTACCAATACCACTACTTGCCCCAGTAATAATGGCTTGTAGCTGCTTAGGTGGTGGATTCATAAAAATAGCCTCAAATTTCCATCATTAAGTTTAAGGTAAACTCACAAAAATGCCACGCTAGAAGGGGAATTTTATCCCTAATCTACCGTTAGTTTTTAGCCGAATGGGCTAGAGCATTATTGCCAGCAATGCTCGATAGCAAATGTAAGAAGCCTCTTTTCAGTTGGTTTTTGTTTACGACCAATACTGCTACTTTTAACTTATCTAAAATTAAGATTCAGATAACTAGAGTAATTTTGAATTTATCCACAAGCCGTACATTAAAATAATGTAACGAAATGTTGCCTTATGAATTATAACACTTAAAACTGGAGTTTAAATTTAATCGCTTTATTATCCAATTAAATTAACTAATTTCCTGAAATACTCCCATTTGACGAAATTTACGGTAGCGTAATTCTTGGAGTTGTTGGGGGGTCATAGCAGATAGTTCTTCTAAGTTTTGCCATAAAGCTTGTTTGAGAGTTTCCGCAGCTTCTAGGGGTTCAGAATGCGCTCCACTAGAAGGTTCTGGTAAAATTTCATCGATTAAAGCCAGTTTCTTTAAATCCCAAGCGGTAATTTTTAATGCCATTGCTGCTTGGGCTGCTTTTTTGGCATCTTTCCAGAGAATTGCTGCACAAGCTTCGGGACTAGCGACAGTATAAACTGAATGCTCGAACATCAACAGGCGATCTGCAACGCCAATACCCAAAGCACCACCCGAACCACCTTCGCCAATGACGGTGCAAATAATTGG
>DAXETX010000206.1:0-4719 GCA_051155735.1 Xenococcaceae cyanobacterium | reverse complement strand
CAGCAACAGTTAGAAACTACCGAAAAATCCCTAACTACTTTGCAAACTCAGCTATCAGCAGAACAATCTTTAGTACAGCAACAAACTAAACGCAATAAATCTAAAAATATGACTATTGTAGTTCTGAGTTTACTCTCATTTACTCTAGCGATCATCTCAGGCTTATTGGCTAAAAGTTATTTTGTCGGAATGACTTGACGCTCCCTAACCTACTTCTACCAAAATCGAAGCATAATACTTCCCAGAAGGTACTTGCGAAATGGTTACGGTTTTGACCTTATACTAAATCCTGTTCGTAAAAGTTACTTTTCATTGCCCCCGTGTTTCCCCCAATAATGGAGGTATAAAGCCCACTTAAAACAAATATAATATGTCTGCCAATTTAAACGTGGATTCTTCTTCCTTCTTCGTGAAGAATTCATGTATCAGAAAAATTTAAGGTCTGTCTATTTTTTAGGATCTCTCATTTTTTAGTAGGCTTTTGCCCTGACTTACTGATTTTGCTTCTGGTAAAATTAGCATAGCATCGCCAAAAGAATAAAAACGGTAGCTTTGCGCGATCGCTTTTTGATATAAATCTAGTAATCTTTTTCTACCTGTAAAAGCACTAACTAACATGAGTAAGCTAGAACCTGGTAAATGAAAGTTGGTAATCAACCCATCAACTATTTGCCACTGATATCCAGGATAGATAAACAAATCAGTTTTACCGCGAAAGGGTTGTAAACTTTTACCTTCAGCTACACCAGCAACTTGGGCAGCACCTTCTAAGGTTCTAACTGCGGTAGTTCCCACCGCAATAATTCTGCCTCCTTGAGCTTTTGTCTCGGCAATTTTAGCCACAGTTTCAGGGGTAATTTCAATCCATTCTTGATGCATCCCGTGTTCGGTAATGTTTTCTACTTCCACAGGGCGGAATGTCCCTACTCCTACATGAAGGGTGATATAAGCTTGCTGGATGCCTTGGTGTTGCAAATGCTTTAATAACTCTGAGGTAAAGTGTAATCCTGCGGTGGGTGCTGCTACTGCGCCCATCTTTTCGGCAAAGACAGTTTGGTATTGCTCAGGCTGAGACTCACCAGAAGTAATATAAGGAGGTAAAGGCATTTCCCCCAAAGCTTCAAGGAGTTGCCAAAAAGATTCTTGGGGAGGCAATTCAAACTGCAAAATTCTCCCGCCAGTAGCTTCATCTTTACCGATAACTTTGGCTTTAAAAGCACATTTAGCTGCAACGGTAGCACCAAAAAGGATTTCTGTACCCAATTTAAAGCGTTTCCCTGGTTTGACTAGAGCTAACCAACAATTTGTTTCAATTTCTTCTAAGAGTAAAACCTCTACTGTCGCGCCCGTAGTTTTATACCCATAAAGACGTGCAGGAATTACACGGGTATTATTGAGAATTAATAAATCTCCTGGTAAAAGCCAATCTGATAAGTTAGAAAAGATACTATGAGAATGGCTTGTCCGTGAATTTACGACTAACAGGCGTGAACTATCTCTAGGTACGGCAGGGCTTTGCGCAATAAGCTCTTGAGGCAGTTGATAATTGTAATTAGAGAGTAATAAATCTTCACTCATGTCTAGTTGCTGGTTAACTTGTTACTGACTAAATTTACAAAATTGGGTAATTTCCCCTATCTAAAAATTTAAAAGTCGGGTGCTTTTCCCCTAGCACTTCGTTTCACTTTATTGCCAGACTGTATAAAGGTAAAGCATCTGAAACATAGGAGTCTATGGATTTTATCTATTTTCTGGCTAATGCAAGCTTGACTTTGAGAACAATTGAGTATCTTCGTTCGATGGAACATGGTACGGGAGCGTCGATAACAGTAGTGCATCAAATTGATGGCTGGGTGATTAAAATTCGCTATCCTCAACCGCTATCGCTTCTCAATCGCGATAACTGCCGTGCCTTTATGAATGAATTAGGCATTCCTTACAAACCAGAAATGCGATTGCAAATGGTATTTTGGAGTCTAGAAACAGGTCAATCTCCTGTAGAAGTGATGCGCCGTTATCAAGTTGCAATTGTTTCTCATGGTATTCCTGACACTAAAGATATTGAGGCTTTTCGACAGCAGTTTACTAGAGGTCTAGGCTACTGTCCTGAAACTCTAGCATAATTAGTTATTATCTATTGGTTAAGCAAATAAGGCAATCAGTAAACAGTTATGACAAAAGACGAACAACGAACTAAAACTGCATTTGATATCTAACTTTAACTTCATTAAAGAAGTAGTCATAGGTAACACTGACGGAAGAATCATTACTTACGCGATAAGTTCCCTCTAGTGCAGGATAAATTCTTAAGTAGTCCAAGCCAATTTCTTCGCCAAGATCATTAATCGTTTCGTCAGCAAAATTAAAGATTTCTCTTTCTATGGGTGTAATGACAAATTGAGTTACCCCAAATTCTAATAGTTGTTCTTCGTTACTATTTTGTAGCTGGTCGGCTAAATCGATAAATCTATTGCCTAATAGGGCTAGAATTGCACCCTGAGAACGTGGCGGATTGCTGCTTAATTCGACTGCGGGAGAATTTAAGAGTTCTCTGACCGAGCCTTCTGCAAAAGCGTTAGCATTAATGCATTGGGTTAGCTGGTTTAGTTCTTCTTGGGTATAAACTGCTTCAGCAAATAAAGGTTCTAAGGGTGGTTCGATGTGACACAAATTGTCGGGGTCTTCGTTAAGACGGGGAATAATTTGTTCCGCATCTCCCCTGATATCGAGAAAGACATCAATGGTTTCATTGCGACCAATAGAAGAAATCGGGTCGGGAATCTCATTACCTTCTACTATCCCAGGATCGAAATCAGCAAGTTCTGATACTTCGGTTTGCAATCTGACATCGACAAAAGGATTAAGAATACTCTCTGTGGGGTCGAACACAATTATGTTATTATAATTTCGCTGTAGATTAAACTCACTGCTAACAAAATCAACATCCGCTCTGGTTAGCTGTAGCGTTCCGTCGGCTCTTATTTCGGGTATATTAGTAGCTGCGCCGTTTAAAATTAGATCGCCTTCGAGGTTAAATTGGTATAAAGGTGCTTGTTCAAATTCAAAATCTTTTAATGCCACAGCTAAGTTTTGTAATTGGGGATTAAAAGCACTTTCTGTATCTGTATCCTCAGTATCGGCTATATCTGGCTCGACAGCTACCTCATTACTATCTTCAGGATTGATCTCAGTATCAACATCATTTTCTATTTCAGTTGAATCTGCTTCATTGCTACCGTTAGTATCCGATACCTCAGTCTCAGTAGCTACCTCTGCTTCGGTTTCATTTTCAGGAATAAATACTTGACCGTCAAAAAGCGCGACTTCTCCGCCGATTAAAGGAGTAAAAGCATCTCCTGTAATAATAACTTCTCCTGCAATACCACCTTCATATAGTTGGTCTAAATCAATTTCGCTTTCTTGAATCACTAGGGTTAAGGGATTGCTAATATCTGTTCTCGGTTCTAATAAGGGTAAAACTCCTGCTGCTGATATGGGACTATTAGCAAGAGTCCCTGTTAACTGTTCTACCTGTAGCAATCCATTAGCCAGAAGTATGTCAGCAGTAACATTTAAGGGTTCGGTAAAAGCAGCAGTTTTGAGAGTAGTATTATTAAAAATAATTTCGCCAGTCGCATCGAGGTCTTGAAAAGGAAAACTTTGGTTTAAATCTAAACGACCCTCAGCATCAAGAGTAATCTCTCCTTCGCCACCAATAAACTGAAGCGCACCTCCGGTAAAACCATCTATCAAAGCAATTCCCCCTTGTTCTAAATCGGCGGTTAAACTAAAGCGGTCGTTGGTTGGTTCGATGGGAAAAGGAATGCTAGCTAGAATTTGTACTGATGGGGTTTCGGTGGTATCTAGCTCCAATCTGGCGTTATTATAAGTATATTCTCCAGTTATTGTAGGTAAAGGGCGATCGCTCAAAGTAGCATTGGCTAATGTCATATCGCCAACCAGTTCGGGAGCTTGTAACCTTCCTGTAATATTTCCTGTGGTACTAATGTTACCAGCTATATCTAAGGGAAGTTCGACGAAGTTATCAATGACATCTATCGGGAAATTTTCAATTTCATAGTCTGCTGTTACCTGTTGTTGGGGGTTGAGTGTTCCTGCTAAGGCAATAGACCCCTGTTGTAATTCTAGCAGTAGCGAGTCAAGAGCGATCGCGCCATCATGATAATTTCCCGCTACTAATAGTTGATTAATGGCGATGATTTCTTCTTGCTTTATCCCATCGACTAAAACCCCATCGGTATCCCACAGCCAATCGTTACCCACTATTTCCCAAGCTAGGATAGGGGAATTGAGACTTCCTGCAATATTTATCTCTCCTGTATATGCGCCTTTAATATCTAAGGGTAGGGCTAAACCGTCTGAGTCAGCAGCTATTTCTTGTAATCGCTGTTGTACTATGACTAACAGTTTGAGTAGATAGCTAACCCTAGCATTTTTCTCTCCTAACGACAGGGTTGGTAAAGCATCTGCATCGGCTAAATCTGGAGGTTGAAAGAGTTCGGTTAAACTTTCTAGGTCATACCAACCAAAAACTGAAATGATATCTTGAATGTAGGCTTGAGGAATATCGAGTTGTGCTGCGATTTTCTGGGTTTGTAAATTATATGTACCTTCTAGGGTGTAAATACTCTCGCCAAATTCTAAAGCAGCAGAATCTAATCGGGCTAAGTTTTGTTCGGGACTGTAGGCAAAGTCTGC
>DAXETX010000205.1:0-14115 GCA_051155735.1 Xenococcaceae cyanobacterium | reverse complement strand
GGCGTGCCGTTTTTAGTATATTCAAGAATGATATTTACCGCATCAGCAGAAGTAGTCATTTTACTCAAACCACCAACTGCGCCACTTCTAATAGTTTCATTCCAACCAGCGCGAGTTTTTAAAACATCTTGTAGTAAAGTAATAGTTGCTGATTGTTTTTCTTGAAGATTTCCCGCTACCATTCCGCCTAAACATCTCGCTGCGGATGCTTCAACATAGTAACTTGCATCACCTTTATCTAAGCATTCTTTGATTGTGTTGTAGGAAGACTCAGTTTTAAAATTACTCAACGCTTCTATGACAGCGCGACGCACTCTTGCATCTTCGTCTGGTAAACCTTTAATTAATGCTGCTTCTGCTTGATTGAGTTTGATTTTACCGAGGGTTTTGGCTACTTCTACTCTTACACCCCAGAAATTATCTTCTGTTAAGGATGCGGATAAGGCTTTGACTACTTCTAAACCGCCTTTTTTCCCTAATGCTTGTGCTGCGTAGATTCGAGATACAGCATCGGTATCGTACTTGAGTTGATTTTTTAGTTGGGTAACAGGATACTCTAGCTTAACTGTTTTAAGGATATAGTTATTAACATCAAAGCTAATAAAGTCGGGTTTTTTCTCTAAAGGAAAATAGAAAGCTTGTTGCTGTTGATGGATACGCAACGTATATAGTTGTGTTTCATGATCAATATAGCCAAAACCAATGGGAATTTTTAGATCGAATAATTCACTATCGCTACCAGTCTTATTATCTTTGGCTTGAGTTTGAGTAACGGTTAACTTGGCAAGATTACTATCGCTATCCCAAGAATAAGCTACTTTATAATCGGGATGTCCCCCACGAAAGACATATTGATCAAATAATACAGCCAAATTGTAACCTGTAGCTTTATCGATCGCTCTCAATAAATCGATCGTCTCTACAGTCTTGTGGGCATTGTCGTTCACAAAAGTATGAATTGCTTGATCAAATAGTTCATCACCGAGAATTCCCCTTATCATGTGATAAACACAAGCACCCTTTTCATAGAGGTGACGGTCATACAGTTCAATTGCTTCTCGATATACATTCGTAACTATGGGACGACGGTAGCGGGAACTATCTTCGCTGATATAAGTTCTGGCTTCATTGAGAAGATAATAAGCAGCATCATCTAACCCATATTCTGCTTCTGTCCATAATACCTCCGCGTAAGAAGCCATCCCTTCTTTAATCCAAGCGTGTGACCAGTGCTTAATTACTACTAAATCCCCAAACCATTGATGGGCTAGTTCGTGTAATACGAGACTTTCGGTACGTCTATTATCGATAGTAGCTCGTTCATCTAATAAACAACGGTCTGTTAACAGGGTAGTGGAAGTATTTTCCATTCCGCCAAAGATGAAATCATCGACGCAAACTTGGGCATACTTAGGATAGGGATATTTGTAACCATATTTTTTTGATAGATACTCGATCATCCGAGGCGTTTTACCCATGCTGCGCTGTCCGTCTTCCTCTTTTCCTTTTTCGACATAATAGGTAACGGGGATATCATTCCAAGTATCTTTTAACTCGGCAAAGTCACCTACAGCTAAAGTCATTAAATAAGTAGGATGAACTTGTTTTTGATGCCAATGATAGATCTTATCTTCCCCTACCGCTTCGGTGTTCACTAATTCTCCATTAGACACCGCCAGATATTTTGCTGGTACTCTTACTTTAATTTCTGATGTGGCTAATTGACCAGGATAATCGAAACAAGGAAACCAAAAGCGAGAATCTTCATCTTCTCCTTGAGTCCAGACTTGCGTTGGTTTATTGGGATAATGTTCGTTGGGTTGAATAAAATAAATACCCCGTTGCGGATGATCTACACTGTAAGCAATCTGAATATCTATATTTTCTTCTGTAGTTAGTTGTAAGAGATTAATCTGTAACCTTTCCCCATCATAATCAAACGGTTGACTCACTCCTGCAATTAAAACCGACTCAATATTTAAATTCACCGCATCTAGGGTAAGCTGTTGGATACCTTTGCGTACAGGAGTTAATCTAATGTTACAAGTCCCTGTAAAACTTTGGTTAGGAATATCTAATTCTAAATCTAAGGATATATGATTTACCTGTCCAGGGCGATCGGGATTGTAGTGGGGTTTTGCACCTGGAAGCTCAAAGGATTTGGTTTTTTTATCTTCAGTATCAAAATATGAGGACATAGGGAGTGTGTGTAACTTTATTGAATAGATATTATCTTACTCAATTTTTCCGTTATTCCCCGTAGGATCGGTATTGCATCAAATCAATAAGATGTCAAAAAAGATAAACTAAAAGATAACGATAAATTATTTATTTTACTCAACTAACTAATAAATTTTATGGCATTACCAATAGTTGCTATTATTGGCAGACCCAATGTAGGAAAATCTACTTTAGTTAATCGCTTAGCAGGAGATCAACAAGCAATAGTTCACGACCAACCAGGAATAACGCGCGATCGCACTTATCGCCCTGCATTTTGGCAAGACCGAGATTTTCAAGTGGTAGATACAGGGGGTTTAGTGTTCGATGATGATACCGAATTTTTACCTCTAATTCGACAGCAAGCGATGGCAGCTTTAGAAGATGCTTCGGTGGCAATCTTAGTTGTCGATGGACAAATAGGACCAACTTCTGCCGATCATGAAATTGCTCAGTGGTTACGTCAACATTCTGTCCCTGTTTTGCTGGCAGTTAACAAATGCGAATCTATCGAACAAGGATTAACTCAAGCTGCTCAGTTTTGGGAATTAGGACTCGGTGAACCCTATTCCGTATCTGCAATACATGGCAATGGAACGGGAGAACTTTTAGATGAACTGATTACCTATCTACCTCCGATCGGAGAAATTGCCGAAACGGCAGAAACTAAAGTGGCGATTGTCGGTCGTCCTAATGTCGGAAAATCTAGTTTATTAAATGCGTTGACAGGAGAACAAAGAGCCATAGTTAGCCCTGTTTCTGGTACAACTAGAGATGCGATCGATATGGTAGTCCAAAGAAATGATCAAACCTATCGTTTGATCGATACGGCAGGAATTCGACGTAAAAAAAATGTGACATATGGCGCAGAATTTTTTGGCATCAATCGTACTTTTAAAGCAATTCAGCGTTGTGATGTAGTGCTATTTGTACTTGATGTCCTCGATGGGGTAACAGATCAAGATTTAAAGTTAGCTGGACGCATTATCGAAGAAGGTAAAGCAGCCATAATTATTTTGAATAAATGGGATGTAGTAGAAAAAGATTCTCACACTATTTATGAATATAAAAAGCAAATTTTGAGCCGTCTCTATTTTATGGAATGGGCGGAAATGATCTTTACTAGTGCTTTGACAGGCAAAAGAGTTGATAAAATTTTGGACTTGGTAGATATCGCTGCTACAGAACATCGGCGTCGCGTTACTACTGCTGTGATCAATGAAGTATTAGAAGAAGCAGTGAGTTGGCATTCTCCTCCTACTACTCGCCAAGGAAAACAGGGTAAAATTTATTATGGTACACAAGTACGAACTCAACCCCCAACGATCGCTTTGTTTGTCAACGACCCTAAAAGATTTACCGATAACTATCGTCGTTACATCGATCATCAATTTAGAAAACAACTAGGGTTTACAGGTACTCCTGTTCGCCTCTTGTGGCGGGGTAAAAAAGCTCGTGAAGTAGAACGTACCTCAGTCAATAGAGCGACTAAAGTCTAACCAACTGCCGACAATGGTTTTAGGAGGCAAGAGAATTGTTGCGATACGGAGAGAGAGGGATTCGAACCCTCGAACGAGTTACCCCGTTACAGCATTTCCAGTGCTGCGCCTTCGACCACTCGGCCATCTCTCCTTGGCGTTGCGATTTTCCATTATACACGGCAACAGCAGCTTTGCCAAAATATTGAGCAATTGTTTTTTGCGCTAAACTACTACTCAAAAGCCAAAATAACTTTAAATTCTTATTAGATCAAGATTTAAAAAATATAGCTGATGAGCAAACTCTATCAAGTAACAATACGCGATCGCCATACAGGAGAAACTCGCACTGTAGAAGTTCCAGAAGACCGCTACATTTTACAGACAGCAGAAACTCAAGGGACATTTTTACCTTTTTCCTGTCGTAATGGGGCTTGTACTACCTGTGCCGTGAAAATAATTTCTGGTCAAGTCGCACAACCAGAAGCCATGGGTTTATCCCCCAAACTCAAAGAACAAGGTTATGCTTTATTATGCGTTAGTTACCCACGTTCGGATCTCGAAGTCGAAACCCAAGATGAAGATGAAGTTTACGAATTACAGTTTGGTCGCTACTTTGCCAAAGGAAAAGTAAAATTTGGCTTGCCTTTGGATGAAGAATAAAATACTGATCAAAATATTTACTGGCATTAGTTTACTGTGGCTATTAGGCTGTCAGCAAGTTCAACTTGATAGTAATCAGATTGCTGCTAAAGTTATCAGAGTAGTTAGCGGACAAACCCTAGAGGTAATTATGCAACCTGACGACTCACGCCAAAGAGTCAGGATTATTGGCATTGATGTCCCACCATCAGAAACCGAGAAAGTAGCAGCCAAACAAGGCTTACAAAATCTGATTCAAACAGGACAAATTTGGCTAGAATTAGAAACTTCAGACCGCGATCGCTATGACCGAATTTTAGCTCATGTCTGGCATAATAAAACTTTGCTTAGTGAAGTATTAGCCAAAAAAGGCTATGTCTTAGCCAATACCAAATATCCGAATCAATATAGCGATCGCATTTTTTATGCTCAAGAATACGCCAGGATACTAGGCTATGGCATCTGGTCGGACACAACTAACCAAAAAAGTTAATGAATCAGCAACAACTACCAAGTTTTCTCGATATTGCTACCGTAGCAGCCTTAGAAGCAGGAGCGGTTTTAAAAGCCAAATTTCGTAACTTAAAAAATATTCAAGAAAAAGGTCGTCCAGGAGATTTAGTCACTGAAGCTGATAAGCAAGCAGAATCAGCAATCCTAGAAGTTTTCAAGCGTCATTTACCCGATCATCAAATTCTAGCCGAAGAATCAGGCATAGTAGGAGGGACAAACCAGCAGTATCTTTGGGCAATTGACCCTCTCGATGGTACGACTAATTATGCCCATGGCTATCCTGCTTTTGCTGTCTCTATTGGCTTGTTAGTGAAAGGAATACCCCAGTTAGGAGTTGTCTATAACCCAATTCGGGATGAGTTATTTCAGGCTGCTAAAGGACTAGGGGCAACTTGTAATCATCTGCCAATTCAAGTCTCTCCAACTCAAGACTTAGGTAAAAGTCTTTTGGTCACAGGTTTTGCTTATGACCGCAGAGAAACTCAAGACAATAACTATAGCGAATTTTGTTATCTAACTCATCTTACCCAAGGAGTGCGCCGTAGTGGTTCAGCTTCAGTCGATCTCACTGATGTAGCTTGTGGCAGACTCGATGGCTATTGGGAAAGAGGTCTGAGTCCTTGGGATATTACTGCTGGCATTGTTATTGTCGAAGAAGCAGGCGGAATGGTAACAGCTTATGACAGCAGCCCGATAGATCTTAATTCAGGTCGGATTTTAGCAACTAATGGTCAAATACATCAAAGTCTTAGCCAAACTCTTCAAAAAACTCCTGTTTGTAAGTTTTCTTTTGATTAGCAATTGCGGTAATTTAAGAAAAATTTTCCCATCGATTTAGATTAAATAATCGCTGATTTAGGGGATCGCTTGTTAGTCAAGACAAGTTTTCGGGAACTCTATCAATATAACTTTAATTTATGAGCTAACAATTAAAACTATTTTAGTTTCTAAAAATACCCTATGGCTTTTGCGATCAAACATGGATTATTTAAGCTTAATATCACCGACCATCACGCTATTTTAGGAGTTCCTCTTAACGCCGATCCTAAAGAAATTCGCCTCAAGTATCTCAAAATAGCCCACAAACTTCATCCTGATACTTGTAAAGTTGACAAAAATCAAAAAAAATTAGCCAACAAATTTTTATCGCGACTGGTGAATCCTGCTTATGAATATCTTTCTAAGAAAAACTTTTATGCAGAACATCAGTTAATTTTGACTCAAATTGGTCAGCAGTTAGCAAAAAAAAGTCACAAAATTACTCTGGCTAGTGAGTCGGCGCGAAAACTAGCTCAGGCGGGCGATAAATTTGAGCTAGTATATCTCAAGTTACTTAACAGCTTGGTTCAAGAACAATATGAATCTTTGAACTCAGCACTTGACAAAATAGCGATCATTAGTGAGCTAAATTTGGTTTATTTGATGTTGCAGCAAAGTCGCGAAGTCGATCTTAGTCAGCCTGAGATGACAGCCAAATCAGCTTCAGCATCAGCAACAGCTAAACCAACGGTAACTAAACCTCCTGCTACACCGACACCAAAACCGCCAGAACCTCCTAGTCCTGAATTACGAGTGGCATCCTATGTGCGACGGGCTAAAGAATATATGGGTAAAGGCAATTTAATTCAAGCGATCGCCGAACTTAAAGATGCTCTCAAAATCGATCCGAATAATGCTAAAGTTCACGGACTTTTAGGCAAAATTTATTTGCGCCAAGAACAATTAACTATGGCAAAAATTCATCTGAAAAAAGCCGAACAAGCTAACCCTAGAGAACCGATAGTGATTGAAGGGAAAAAAGAGTTGGATAAAATATTAAACCAAAAAAATAATCATAGTAAATCGTCTAAAAATACTAGTACATCCTCAAATAAATCAACTAATAGTGGTATTTTTGGGAGTCTGTTTGGCACTAAAAAAAAGTAAGATGACTAGCGGTCAGTGGTACTCTGTTATTTGACGGCAGAACTGCCTCTGACTTCGTTAATTAGGTCTGTCTTACTACTAAACATGATTTATCAACCACCAGCTGGAGCTAGAGATTTATTACCCCTTGAGGTAGCCCAAAAAGCTTGGATCAACGATCGCCTACAACAGATATTTTGTCAGTATGGCTACCAAAGAATTGTCACCTCAACTATTGAATGGCTCGATACCCTAACTGCTGGTGGTGCAATCAAACCTGCTACCGTGATTCAGTTAAAAGATAACTCGGAAGGAACTCTCGGATTACGTCCTGAAATAACTGCTTCTATTGCTCGTACAGCAGTAACACGTATGGCTGGTAACATCTATCCGCAAAGACTTTGTTATCGAGCGAATGTCTTTCGTAATCCCCCAAAAAATCATGATGGAGGACAATTAGAGTTTTATCAAGCAGGGGTCGAGTTATTATTTGCAGGAGGCGTAATCGCAGATGCGGAAATTATCTTACTTTTGGCTAATTGTTTAGAAAGTTTAGGAATTCCTGATTGGCAAATTTTACTGGGAGATGCTGGCTTAACGCGATCGCTTTTGAGCGTGTTTTCGCCGAAAATTAGAAAGCAAGTGCGCTACTGTTTGGCAAATTTAGATCGGATTACCTTAGAAAATTTGGATTTAGCACCCCATCTAAAAGCCAGAGCCTTAGTTTTATTTGATCTAAGGGGTGAACCCAAAACTGTCTTAGAAAAAGTTGCTACTTTAGATTTAGACTCAGCAGCAGCAGCAACGGTAACAAATCTGCAATCTCTACTAGATTTACTCAATCAAACTTCTCAGAACCCACTACCTTTAACTCTTGATTTGAGCCTACTTCAAACTATTGACTATTACACTGGAATCGTGTTTGAGGCAGTAAGTTTCCATGATAATCAATGTTATCTTTTGGGACAAGGAGGACGCTACGATCGCCTTTTAGAACTATATCACCCTCAACAAAAGTCTGCTCCTGGTATTGGTTTTGCCCTGAACATTGAAGACCTGCACAGTGCTTTAATAACTACTAAAAAACTACCCCAACAAACTCCTGCTAGTGATTGGTTAATTGTCGCAGAAAATCAAGAAGCTCAAGTTGCTGCTTTGCATCATGCAGCTATTTTACGCAACTCTACTCCAGAAGTAAGAGTAGAATTAGATTTAGGCGATCGCAACCCTGAAGCGATTCGAGAGTATGCGCGCCATTGTCGCATTAAACAGATTGCTTGGATTAAACCTGATGGAACATCGGTAACTGAAAATGTTTTAAGTAACGGTGCAGCATAGAAAGTTATGCCACTAATTCAGAACTGCCTTGACGAGCGAGATATTGTTGTTGATTAAAGATTTTTTGCTCTTGGGTAAGTAAATGATAGTTTTCGATAGGAGCGCGCATATCCCACTGAGTTTCGGCAAAAATCAACAGATTTAGCGTCATAATCAAACCTGTAATTAAAAATTGCCAGCCCATAAAGTAAGGTAAAACAGCGATTCCTAAAAGATGCCACAATCCAGAGATCACAAAAGCCCGCGATCGCAATCCGATGCCAGTAAAAATATAACCAATTGCGCTTAATAATAACCAGATATCACACAAATGAAGCAAAATTTGCCCTACACCGCCAAAAATCCCTAAGTCGGTAATTATTACACCTCCTAGCATTAAAATTACCCAGGTATATAGCACCCACCGCAATCGTTCGACTCTGACCCAAAAGTGAGTCAATACAGTCATTCCTAATGTGCCAATTACGGTTAAAATTGACCAGAATATTGCTTGCTTAATCCAGTTAATCGGGGCAAACTGGGCAGTAAAAAAGATCAAAGCCGAAATTAAACCCCAAATCACAAAAACTTGGTCGATTCTGGTATAAAAAGCCGAAAATAAAGTTTTGTCTTTGATGGCAATTTTCAGTTGTAATAAACCTTGGCGATCTTGAAAGTCTAAAGCGTGCTGTTTGTGACGAAATATCGGTTCGGAGAAATTGAAAAAACCCATCAACAATAAGAATGTAAAGATGTTGCAATTTTTAGTTACATTTCTTTACGATTCTAGCCTTTTTTGGCACAAAAAACCAACTAAAGATAGATGGCAAATCATGACAATACTCATTACATTGCGATCGCTGCCCCAATTGCCCAACCATCAATCAGCCAAAGTAGCATGGTAAAACCCAATAAAATTAGGTACATCCAAGGTTGAGCTAAAGGACGAATATCAGTTGTCTCAATTCCTGTTTTCTCTTGCACAATCTGTACCATTTTGGCAAAACCTGCAATCCGCATCGGTAATAAATAGGCTCGATCTTGGGTAGGAGTGATCAAATAATAGACTAAGCCACCTTGTCCTGTAGTACGCATTTTTAAAGCTGCAACTTCTTGCCATTCTAATGTCCAACCCTTAAACCAGAAAGTAGGTAGCCAACGAGGATAGGTTACTTGGATTTTGGTGTCATCAAGAATTACTTTTTGACTCAGAGCCGCAAATACGGCGATCGCACCGAGGCTAATCCCGATCCACAATAAATAAGCAGGAATCGGTGCAGCAGTTGCTGTTGCTAAAAAAGGAAGTGGTACAGTCAAAGCCACATACAAGCATAAAAGAGTAATACGGATAATCGGAGAGATCTTAAAAATCTTGCGGTCTTTCATGCTAATTAAGTTGGTAATAGTTACGATACTTACTCGATTCAACAGCAAGAGAGATGCCTAACTTCAGCGCAATATTCTCAGAACACTCTAGCAATTAGTTAAAGTTTTACACAACATCAAAATTTTCGGCTGTTAAATCTAATCCGTTATCGAGTTTAGCAAAATTGCCACCGCGACCAAATCCAGGACTACTACCGTTCTCGTTATAAACACTAATTACCCGCGGATTCGGGCGGTCTTCTGCCGCAGGAGTCGAAAAATTGTTACTATAGTCTAGAGGTGCAAGATCGACAATTGCACTACCAGCAGAACCAAATTCAGGATTAGCTAGATTATTACCAGTGCCATCAAAAGAACGAAATTCATCATCATTTGCCGCAAAAGGATTGTTGTTAATCAAATTATCAGTCATAATACTTGCAATTCATTTCTAAGTTGTAATCTTCTAGATGTTTTGGCGAAATCGCGAGAGCTAAAATGCTAACTTCATTTTTTGGTGTTGCTGAAGCTAGGGATGATTCTATCGTTAAAACGATTGAGCAGATCGATTAAAAAGCTATTAGCTACGAACAAATTACTTTGAGCGTGGGAGATGCTCTGAGTTTAAGAGCATCTCCCACGCTGTTCGATTTGATCTTTCAAATCAGCAACGCCCACTTTTTAAAAGATAGAACTTATCCGATGGAGATTTTGTCTTTTCAACGCTAAGATTCTCTGACCGCGGAAGGCGGTGACTGGAGGCTCTGTCGTTTTACGGCAGAGTATCAGTCACTTTAAAATGCTCAAAGGTAGAGATTTCATCATCTTACAGCAAAGTATCAGTCATTGCTAAAAGTATCTACTGTACTTAGTAGTGCTTTCCTGTTGAGAGATAAATAAATTATAATTACTTAACAATTAGTATTATCCTCAACAAGGTAGTCGGATCGAGCAAGATTCTCTTGCAATAATCCGTTAACATTGTTCTCAAAAAGGAACAAAGCCTTACTAGAAGAACTAATCTTCAGCCTCTGCTGGCTCTAAAAGCAATCCTAATTACCTGAGAACTTCTGTCTTAGGTAATTGTTCAGTAAAACACTCTGCTGACAGTTATTAACACTTAGTAATAAAGTAAATTATGAAAGACCTCACTCGTTACCGAAATATTGGTATCTTCGCCCACGTAGATGCGGGAAAAACGACTACAACCGAAAGAATTCTTAAATTAACTGGTAAAGTTCACAAAATCGGTGAGGTACATGAAGGGGAAGCTACAACTGACTTCATGGATCAAGAGCGAGAAAGGGGTATTACCATTCAGTCCGCTGCTACTAGTTGCTACTGGAACGATCATCAACTAAATATTATTGATACTCCTGGACACGTCGATTTCACGATTGAAGTATATCGCTCTCTAAAGGTTCTCGATGGTGGAATTGGTGTATTTTGTGGATCGGGTGGGGTCGAACCACAGTCTGAGACTAACTGGCGTTATGCCAATGACTCTAAAGTGGCTCGGATTATTTACGTCAATAAGTTAGACCGTACTGGGGCTGATTTTTACAGTGTGGTGAAGCAAGTCGAAGAAATTTTGGCTGCAAAACCTTTAGTCATGGTATTACCCATTGGGATTGAAAGTGATTTTGTCGGAGTTGTCGATCTGCTAACTCGTAAAGCTTGGGTTTGGGATGATTCTGGCGATCCGATGAACTACGAAATTAAAGAAGTTCCTGGGGATATGGTTGATGATGTGGAAACTTATCGCGAACAGCTAATCGAAACAGCGATCGAGCAAGATGATGACCTGATGGAAAAATATCTTGAAGGTGAAGAAATATCTATTGATGAAATTAAAGCTTGTATTCGTAAAGGAACTCGCGAGTTGGCATTCTTCCCCACTTACTGTGGTTCTTCCTTTAAAAATAAAGGGGTACAGTTGGTCTTAGATGCTGTGGTTGACTATCTACCCAATCCTACCGAAGTTCCCCCTCAGCCTGAAGTCGATCTAGAAGGTCACGAAACAGGTAAATTTGCCTATGTCGATCCCGAAAAACCTCTACGGGCTTTAGCCTTCAAAATTATGGATGACCGTTTTGGGGCTTTAACCTTTACAAGGTTATATTCAGGAACTTTGAAAAAAGGTGACACTATTCTTAATACCGCAACAGGCAAAACTGAACGTGTTGGTCGTTTGGTAGAAATGCATGCAGATTCTCGCGAAGAAATTGATTCTGCTCAAGCTGGAGATATTGTAGCAATTGTCGGCATGAAAAATGTTCAAACAGGACATACGCTTTGCGACCCCAAAAATCCCGCAACTTTAGAGCCAATGGTTTTCCCAGACCCAGTGATTTCGATCGCCGTCGCACCGAAGCAAAAAGGTGGCGCCGAAAAAATGGGATTAGCTCTCAGCAAAATGGTTCAAGAAGACCCCTCTTTCTATGTTGAAACCGACCAAGAAAGCGGTGAAATCATTATTAAAGGTATGGGTGAGTTGCATTTGGATATCAAAGTTGATATTCTCAAACGGACTTATGGTGTCGAAGTTGAAGTTGGTAAACCACAAGTAGCTTATCGCGAATCTATTACTAAAGTAATTCAAGACAGTTACACTCACAAGAAACAGTCTGGTGGTTCTGGTCAATTTGGCAGAATTGATTACACCATCGAACCTGGTGAAGCTGGTAGTGGCTTCGAGTTTGAATCGAAAGTAACTGGTGGTAATGTGCCTCGTGAATTTTGGCCCGCAGTCCAAAAAGGCTTTGAAAACAGCATTGATAAAGGTGTTTTAGCAGGATTCCCCTGTGTCGATCTTAAAGTCACCTTGTCTGATGGGGCTTATCACCCTGTTGACTCTAGTGCGATCGCTTTTGAAATTGCTGCCAAAGCTGGTTATAGACAGTCTATTCCCAAAGCAGGACCTCAGTTACTTGAGCCAATTATGAATATCGATGTATTTACGCCTGATGACCATGTGGGAGATGTGATCGGTGATATTAACCGTCGTCGTGGCATGATCAAGTCTCAAAGTACTACTCCGATGGGGGTTCGCATTAAAGCTGAAGCTCCTTTGAGTGAAATGTTTGGTTATATTGGCGATTTACGGACGATGACTTCTGGTCGAGGTCAATTCTCGATGGAATTTTCTCATTACGCTCCTTGTCCGAAGAATGTAGCGGAAGAGGTGATCAAAGAAGTTAAAGAACGCGAACTTGCTGCTGCTAAATAATAGCGAATAAGTAGTTAAGGTTAATTCCTGGTTGGAATTTTACTAGCCAGGAATTATTTTTACAAATAACTAAATTATTAAATCTCGTTGTTTTATGTTTGCTAATTCTTCATCTCACGAGATTCTTAACCAAACCACAGATATTAATTTAAAGAATGTCGATCTGACAAACTGCGATCGCGAACCGATCCATATTCCCAACTTAATTCAACCTCACGGGGTTTTATTAGCGGTTGCTGCGGTGGAATACACAATACTGCAAGTAAGTCTTAATACCGCAAAACTATTGAAAATTAGACCCCAGGAGTTATTAAATCAACCTTTGAGTGAGTTGTTGGGATCGGTACAAGTCGAGACAATTCGCCAGTGCTTGGCTCAAGACTTTGATAAAATCAATCCTCTAGCAATTACCATTGAGCGGAATCATCAAGTTTTAAGCTTTGATGGGATCGTTCATCAAAATGGAACAATAATTATCTTAGAGCTAGAACCGACTCAGCCTACTCAAGAAATCAGCTTTTTCAATTTCTATAAATCAGTTAAAAATCCGATTACCAAGATTCAAAATACGGCTACTCTGACTGAATTGTGTGAGGCGATTGTGCAAGAAATCAGGAAAATAACTGGATTTGATCGCGTTATGGTTTATCGGTTTGATGCAGCAGGTGCGGGTACAGTAATTGCTGAAGCTGCCACAGCAGAACTAGAACCATTTTTAGGGTTACGTTATCCTGCTACAGATATTCCCAAACAGGCAAAGTATCTCTACACGCTCAATTTTCTGCGTCTCATTCCCGATGCTACCTACGAACCAGTAGCAATTACCCCTGAATTAAATCCTTTAACTAAGCAACCTTTAGATATGAGTATGGCGGTGTTGCGTAGCGTTTCGCCACTGCATACAGAGTATTTAAAAAATATGGGCGTAACCGCTTCGATGTCCATATCTTTGCGCAAAAATCAACAGCTTTGGGGGCTAATAGCTTGTCATCATAGTAAACCGAAAAAATTACCCTATGAGATTCGGACTATTTGCGAGTTTATCGGACAGATAGCTTCTTTTGAGTTAGCAGCTAAAGAAGCAACTGAAGACTTAGACTATAAGATGAAACTTAAGTCAATTCAGTCTCAATTTGTCGAATATATTGCTCAAGCCCAAGAATTAGAGACAGGTTTGACGCAAAATCCGACTCATTTACTAGAGTTAGTTGGTGCTAGTGGTGTGGCTCTAACTAGTGGTGATGAAATTACTTTAATTGGCAATACTCCTGATGCCGAAGCAGTCGAAGCAATGCTTTCTTGGCTAGAAAGCCAATTTAGTGAAGAGGTAAACTACCCACCACCAATTGATTCGCGCTACGCGCTCACAATATGGTGGGGGCTTTCAGTAGCCCTAGAATTAATCGGACAAACCAATAATTCTGAACCTCTGGGCTGGCTTACACT
>DAXETX010000204.1:0-19019 GCA_051155735.1 Xenococcaceae cyanobacterium | reverse complement strand
TAATTTAAATGTGCTAATATCAATTACTGTGCTGGTGTAGCTCAGTTGGTAGAGCTGCTGATTTGTAATCAGCCGGTCGCAGGTTCGAGTCCTGTCACCAGCTTTAATTCAGCTAAAGTCTGTTAGTACTGTTTCATAACCTATTTCATGATTATAGTCTGTACTCACTTTGGCTAAATGTAGTTGTGAGTAAACATTTGAGAGATTGTCGTTATTTAGATTTGAAATGAGGTTATTGGTTCAACTCCTGCACCCTGAACTTATTGCCAATTTTGGAGGTTTCGAGTCTGGTTTTGGAGGTGGTTGGTTAAATGTTCCCGTTGCTTTTCAAAACCAGCAGCGATCGCAATAGAGCAGATTCCTGCTAAGAGTCCAATCATCCATTTTAAGAAAGAGTGAGTTAAAACTAAAATTATTAGCTGATAAACAATAGTTAGGGTTAAGGTAATTGTGCCTGTAAATAAGAAAGCGCGAATTTTAAAACCTAAACCGCTAAAAATTAAACCTAAGCTAATTAGACTCGGAATAATCCCGATATCTTGATAGTAGAGAGCAGCGATACAGATAACGCTACACCCGATAAGACGAACATAATGTCTTGGTTGACGCTGGGATTTGAGAGCGGGATCGAATTGAGCAATATATAAAATTGATAAGCTAATGACTGCTGCTAGCCAGATAGATGCAGTGCTATATTGCCAAATTAGCCTGATAATGCCCCAGTTAATAAATCCTAAGCTAACATAACTCCAACGGAGATTTTTTTGAGAGTAGGCAATGCGCAGATAAAAAACAGTAGTAGCTAACAAGCTAAGATCAGAAATTGCTTCTGCTGTTACTAGTGTCATAAGAGCAGGAATAATCAAAGCCGTATGTCGCCAAGGGGTAGCTCGCCAACCAAAATTTTGCCAGGGTATCTGATAAATAGCTAAGGCAACGACACAGGTTAAAATAACTCGCCAAGGATCGAATAAGCTTAGTTGGTTAATAATGAGACGGGTGTAAACTACCGTAGCAGCAATTTCTACCAGCCCAACATATACCCACCAGTCATTAGCTATATTAGATGTAGTGGTTACTTCTGTTTCACTGTCTTTACCTTGAATTAGAGCGTAAGCACCAAGACAAAAGCTAGTAGCAATACTGATAATAGTTAAACGCGGGGTAGCACTTTCAATGGCAATACTAGCAGCAACAATTTTGAGAATACTACTTATTGCCCAGTGAATATGAGCTACTAAAATAATTAGAGACAGATTAAGAGCAAGAATATTTGTTTGATCGTGTTGGCGATACCACCAAGCAGCCAAACGATAACAAAAGGCGATCGCTGCTGCGACTAAAGCTAAGATAGTTAAACCATCAGCAGCATTACCCCCTGATGCTAGTTGCATCTGATAAATAACTAATTCGTAGATACCTAGAGATATGCCAGTGAGGGCAATATATTTGACTTTTGGCGTTAAATTCGGCTCATTTTGGTTAAACCTAATTAGAATAATCGCTGCGCCTAGAGTTAATAATCCTGTGTAAGCGTTGAAGGATGATAGTCGCCAGAGCATTCCTAAAATTCCATAAACCAAAGGAATATAGGCTAAATTTAAATTGCTCCAAGCTGGTAAGATTGCTCTTAGCCAACGCCCTAGTCTTAGAGATATTAATCCTAAAATAATATTGGCAAAGGCTAAAGTTAGATTGTTCCCTCCAGTGCTAATGATTAATCCTGCAATTAATAATTCACTGAGCCACACAACCGCAGCTAAAACTAAATTGTTAGGTTGCTGTCGATAACGCCAAATAATAGCAGTAGTAATTAGAATTGTGCCTAGTAAATATTGAGGATAAACTTGAAACTCGGTGAAATTTAAATAAATTAAGCTTAATAAAGCTATAGTAGTGACAATTAAAGCTATAGCCCAATAATCTGCTGCATTACTATATTTAGCGATTAATTTCCAATTTTTTGGCTCTGTTCCCACTCCTAAAATTCCATAGCCAATGCGTTGCGAGATATAAGAAAATTGAGGCGACTCTAGATGTTGTTGCAAGTATCCGCGCAACTGATATAAACCGAAAATGACTACTGCGCTAACTACTAACCAATTCCAGTTAGCAATATAACCATGAAGCACACTAGGAATTAGACTCAAACCAAAACCTAAATGAATTACTGTGACTAAGGTGCGCCGTAGCTGAAAAGCATTGACTAACATTAATCCTATTGCTAAGGCTAGACTAATAAATCTGGTTTCAGGTTGCCCAAATACTAATAATTGTGCCGTAATTAAACCAGCGCAACTCAGCCAAGTTGCTAAGCGACGCTGCTGTATCTTACGAGTGTATCTAGCAACCATAGTTAACATTCCAGGAATAATTAACCAGACTAACCCCCAGCGAAAAGCACTAGGGGTAGATGCTGCTACAATTTGAGCTAAGAAACCCGTATAGCTAATTGTGCCTAGTAATAAACCGAAATACCAACAGCTTTGCTTGAGAAGAGTTAGGCAATTTGAGCGAGATTTAATTCTAGGTTGTTTGGCTTGCTGAAGATAGATACTCCATTCAGCAATTGTCAGTGCTGTAAAGATACTACTCCAGACTGCTTGACTTAAATTAGGGAAGATAACAGCGATCGCATTAATCATGGTAACTAAACCTAGTAAATGAGTCAAATAAACTAGATTGATTCTTAACGGCTGACGAATTGAGACGACATAAGCCAAGGTAGCAGTAGAAAATAGTAAGTTTAGCGATCGCCAAAGGGGGTTAACTAAACTCAAACTAGTTAAAGCTATTCCCAATAATAAGGTAAGAAACTCTGCATAGGTAGCTAGTTGCAATTTTTGACGACGATATAACCAAGTTGCGACTAAGACAAATAAAATTAAATAAGGAAACAGAGTTACTCCTAATACTGACTCTGGAAAGTATTGCGTCTGGCTAATTTTTACCGCTAAATTCAAGGCAGAGGTGCGTAAATTAACAGGAATTAATTCTTGAGAAATATAGAGAGTTTGCAAACCAATCAAAAAAATAGCAGTCAAATCGCGCTTACGCCAATAAAGAGTCAGTTTTTGACTAAATAAATGTATTACTAAAGCACTTATGCCAACAGTTTGCCAGAAATACAATGGTGAGTTGAGTAATCCTGCAACGACTGATAACAACCAAGTTCCAGTAAGAATAATTAAACTAATTACTGAAAAAATATTATTCAAAAAATCATTAGTAACAGCTATTAATTCTGATAGCTCATTACTTAAAGTAATCCGATTTTTCCTAGCTACAGTTAAATAAATTGTTGAGAGTAGCCAACCGAATAATGCTATTGCCAAAAGATAATTAGCAATTAAGATATTATTACCCAATAACTCTCGTAGCAATAATAATAACCAACTAGCCAATAAAAAGATTAACTTATTAATCGGATATTGCTGTTGATTTAGTAGTCCAAAATAATGAACAAAACTAATACCAATAATTCCGAGATAAATAGCTATTGTAGATAATATGTTAAATTGCCAAACTAAATGAAAAGAGCTAAGTATTAAGAAAAATGGTAAAAAATACTGATTATGATTTTTCGGTCTAAATTGTAAATAGATCGTGCTTGTTAGACTACTAAAAGCGATCGCGATCAGCAGCCATTCTAAAATATTATTACCCAGATTGAATTGACTAATTGCCCAAAAATTAATCGGGATCAGTAATGTTGCGATCGCCTTTAAAGTTTGAGAAGTTAACTTCAAATTATTTTGTTGACTCGACCAAAATCCAAATCCCCAAAAAAGCCAAGTATAGACTAACAGAACTAAATATTGTCCAAATTGCGCAAAATTATGCCACTGAGTTGCAGCTAAAACTCCCGAAGAAACAATAACTAAAAATATGCCCAGAAATAGCAACCAGCGAATACTCAACTCATCTAAAAATGCTTGCCATAGTTGCCCAATAATATTAGTTTTTGATTGTGTCGCTACTGCACTTATTAAAGGTTTCGTTACGGTTTGAGGCGCACTTGGCTCAACATGAGGAATGTCTGATAATATTTTTGTCTCAGGTAAAGCGCAACTTAAATTTTGGCGACAAATCTTTTTGACTTGTGCCTCACTAATTAAATTTAGCTGTAACCATTGATCCAAACCCTGTAACAACTCAGGGTGGTTATTTTTGACATATATCTCCAGACTTAACCAAGAATTATCTGGAAACTGGTTTTGGCGATCGCCATTTGTTGACATCAGAAAATCGACAAATTAACTTACGCCTTATTTATAACAATCCGCCATCAATTACCAAAATTCAGTAGGATCGATTGATAAATTTGACCTTACTAAGAGCGAGTTTTAGCAAAACTAACTAAACAGTTGCGAAAGAAACTAGCGGTTTTTCTGTTTCAGCAAACTTAGGTTTCGAGGGAATATCTTCTATCAAGGAAGAAGACGTACTACCTTTTTTTACTAGATTACTCATCATCACAACGATAGCCTGAACTTTTCTTTTGCGCAATTCCATCACAGTTTCTTGAGTAAGAGTAGCAGTAAAACTATTAAATCAAGAATTTTTTTTAGTTATTAAAACCGGAAAACCAAAAAATAGTTATTTAAGTAACAAGGCTTCTATTTTGCTAGTCTTTCGGATATTTAGCTATTTGCAATTATTTAATCGATGTTTTGTGATATACGGAATTATCAATAAACCAACTTTATAATCAAATTTAAGTTGGCATCTATCTCGTAGTTAAAAGTTTATTTTTCTTTATTTACCTAGTCTTTACTCATTCTTTAACTTGTTATCTTTTTGATAATAACTATCTAATAAACGGCTTCGCCGTAGCTACGAAGCTCCGTAGCTACGAAGCTCCGATCTGCAATTAAATAGAGTCTTGAACTCAGTAACGCTAAACGCTAAAAGCTAAAAGCTAAAGGCTAAAGGCTAAAAGCTTTTTGATAACATTTTTTTTATTTAATATTTTTGATCTAAATAGTTTGAAATTGATAGTTATGCAGTTTAAACACAGGCAAAAATTAAAAAGTTTATCTTTTATTTCTACTATCAGTGGATTTCTGATTTTTATAACTTATTCAAGTTATCTAGCTACTAATAGCCAAAATAAATCTTCGTCATCCCAAGATTTAAACTTTAGTCAACTGCAAAATCAAGCAAATCCTCTATGTTCTCAAGAACAGTTAGATTTTAGGCTAAATAATGAGATTGAAAAATCGATAAAAGCTTGGCAATATTTTAAACAATCAGCTAACTCAGAGCAACTTTCACTTGTTAGCTTTAAGAATAATGATTCAACTGATGATTTTCGACCAAACTGTCAAAATTTAGCTAATTCAGCTAATCATTTAGTTAAAGCAGTAGTGGCGAATACTAATAATATTGATAAGGCGATCGCCGATTTAGACCAGCTATTACTCAGTGCTAAAGAAACCATTATTTTTGACTCTAAACCTGTCCCATCACCACAAATTCATCCCAGGGCAAAATTAGCTAGAGTTCCGATCATTATGTATCATGACATTCTGCCTCAAAAAGAAGTCTTTTTTGATGTTACACCCCAAGAATTAGAGGCAGATTTTGCGTTAATTAAATCAAAAGGCATAACTCCGATTTCTCTTGCCGAACTAACTAATCATTTACAGACAGGTAGCCCTTTACCAGAAAAGCCAATTTTGTTGACCTTTGATGATGGCTATGTCGGTCACTATCAATATGTCTATCCTTTATTACAAAAATATGGCTATCCAGCCGTCTTTTCGGTTTATACCAACAAACTAGACTTAAATATTGGTCGCCCTGGTATTAGTTGGCAACAGCTAAAAGACATGGCAATGAATCCTTTAGTCACTATTGCTGCTCATAGTGTTTCTCATCCTCAAGACTTACGAACTTTGTCTGACCCTGAGTTATACGAGGAAATCATCACAGCTAAAAAACTTTTAGAAAAACAGTTGGGAATTGCGATTAATTATTTTACTTATCCCGAAGGAAAATCAGACCCAAGAGTACAACAAATAGTAGCCAAAGCTGGCTATCGAGCAGCACTGTCGATGAACGATCTCGACGAACATTTTGCAGGACAATCAGAAAATCTCTTCGTACTAGGAAGGTTTGGACAATCTAGCTTAGAACAAGTGATTGAGCCAGCTTGGGGTGGTTCGGCTTTACCGAGAATTCAGGGTTTAGATGATGGCTCTAACTTTACATCTAGGATCTACAAACACGAACATTTAGTCGCTGATATCGCGCTAACTTTAATTGTTGGTGGCAGACCTGCCACAATTCATGCTGATAGTCGTTATCAAGTAGCAGAGATTCTCGAAACTACCGCAGCAATAGCAGCAGTAGATGGAGCATTTTTTTCTTTGAAGTATCTCGACTCTAATGTCTTAATTGGTCCTGCTTTGAGTCGCAATAATCAATTTGTGCCAGGAAATAACAGTGAAAATTCTCTATTACAAGGAAGACCCCTAGTCTTAATCGGTAGCGATCGCCTTCATTTTACGCCATTTAATCCCGATTTACACAATACTTTGACAGGTTTACAAGCGGAATTAAAATCGGTACAAGATGCTTTTGTCGGAGCAGCTTGGTTAGTCAGAAATGGTCAACCTCAAGCAGCAGCAACTTTCAAAGATCTTTATGGTTTTGATGCTTTGCGTCATCGAGCATTTTGGGGTGTTGATTACGATGGGAAGCCAGTAATTGGCGTGACTCATACGATGGCTGATTCTGTTTCTTTAGGAAAAGTGCTGCATCAGTTGGGGCTAAAAGATGCAGTTATGCTCGATTCTGGTGCTAGTACTTCTTTGGTTTATCAAGGCGAATCTCTAGTCGAGTATCTTCCTCGTCCTGTACCTCATGTAGTGGCTTTATTTCCGCCTCACGCAGCAAAATCGCCTTAATTAAAAAGTACTTATAAATGCAACTATCGTAAAAACGACAAAAGCTATACCTACAGCAGTAATTCTTAGCAGACTAGCCGAAGCTGCCATCGTGATTGTAAAGATGGATTTTAGCAGCAACATCCGAGAATCGCCCAATTTTTCTGTTAGCTATTATTTGCCGACACTAGTTTTGCTTTTGCTGTTTTAAGGTTTGTAATTTTTGAATTAATACATCTATTTCCGCTTGTAGATGCAGATACTTGACTTGTTGGTCTGCTTGATAGCATTGAGTCATTTGATTCAATTTAGCGATAACCGTTGTTTTAGCATCGGAAGATAGGACTGAGGATTTTGGCACAATGGTTACAGTTGTCTCTGTCGTCTCTTGGTGAGCCTTCATTGGCGGATGTTCCATCTGTAGGTTCTCACCGCTTTTATGGCGGAGTAATTGGTGACTTTGAGAAGATAAAAGAGTTGACATAGAACTTATTTTGATTCACTTTTCACACCAGATTGCAATTCTATCGCGATCAAAGTCAGTAGATTGCAATCATTATGTCGCTTTTTGAATTGTCATCTTCGACTTTACTCAAGCGAGCCTCTGATTATATCAAGATTTAAAGAAATAATGTTAAATAATTCTTAAAAACAATAAGAACTTTTAGTAGATTGAGCAAGAGGATAGATGAGCAAAGTTGCTTGAAACTGTTATTCTCTAAGAGAGTCACCGCAGAATGCGGTCAAATAAATTTCTGGCATTACCAACCATAATTTAGTAATGGTATCGAGGAATAATTGTGTTACTTTGCAAAGGCTTTGAAATTGAAATGTACACTGGTACACCCCAAGGCAAGATAGTAGGGTTGTCCGACAAAATTGTCAGAGAATTAGCGGGATTTGTGCGAGAACCTGACAGTCGCAATGTAGAATATACTACTGCACCCTATACTAACTATGATCGCCTGTTGTGTGCGTTGCTCAAACCCCGACAAAAACTGAGACACTATCTCAAAACTTTAGGTGACTACACGATAATTCCTGGTAGTACCTTATCTTTAGCGGGTAGCGATCGCTTTTATCGTTCCGATCCCAACAATCCCTATCATCGCTATATTGAAAATACCTATCACACCAGTGTAGTTACTGCTAGTGTTCATATTAATATCGGAATTAGCGATCCTGAAAAGTTAATCCAAGCCTGTCGTTTAGTGCGGATGGAAGCCCCTTTATATTTGGCTTTAAGTGCGTCTTCACCTTTTCTTGATGGCAAAGCTACAGGATTTCACTCAACTCGCTGGCAAATGTTTCCGAAAACTCCTGCTGTCGTTCCCCTGTTTACCAGTCATCATCATTTTATTGAGTGGACAGAAGCCCAACTCGCTTTAGGAACGATGCAAAATGTCCGCCATCTCTGGTCATCGGTAAGACCCAATGGTGATAATCGTCCTTACAATCTCAATCGTTTAGAATTAAGAATCTGCGATCTGATTGTCGATCCGATTGCTTTGTTAGCAATTACCGCCTTGCTAGAAGCGAGAATTACTCAGATGTTAGCCCAACCTTCCCTCGATCCGCTGCAACTAAGTCATCTGACTTCCAGTCAGTTAGAGGCGATCGCGGATCATAATGAAGCAGCAGTAGCCCATCTTAGTCTTGATGCCAAACTCCAACACTGGCAAGACGGACGCACGATTATCGCTAGAGATTGGCTCGAAGCAATTTATCAGGAAGTTTTTCCGATTGCCAAACAAAAAGGATACAGTTGCTTTTTATTACCAGTGCGAAAAATTCTCCGGGAAGGAAATCAGGCTCAACAATGGTTAAAACTAGTTCAACAGGGTAAAGATATTCCTGCAATTATTCAACAAGCAATTATCACTACGGCTCAACAAGAAACAGACTTAGAATCGAAACTCTGTCAACCAATTTTGGTCGCCTAAAAAAATATAATCGCCAAAAAACCAGATTTACCGTCATAATGCTGCGTGTAGTTTTAGTTAATCCCCAAATACCACCTAATACTGGCAATATTGCCCGTACTTGTGCAGCAACAGCAACCGAATTGCATTTAGTTGCACCTCTAGGTTTTGAAATAAGCGATCGCTATCTCAAAAGAGCGGGTTTAGATTATTGGCCTTATGTAAATTTGCATTACCATGAAAATTTAGCAGCATTTTGGCAAGAATATCGGCAAAAATCTGGCAAATTAATCGGGTTTACGGTGCGAGGTAACACTAATTATTTAGATTGTCCTTATGAAACTGGAGATTGGTTACTATTTGGTAGTGAAACTCAAGGCTTACCAGCAGAAGTTTTGGCAACTTGCGATTACCGAGCCTATATTGCGATGGCTCAACCCCAAGTCAGAAGTCTGAATCTTTCGGTTAGCGTTGCTGTTGGTTTATTTGAAGCTCGTCGTCAGCTAAACTGCCTTTAATGATGCTAAATTCTACAGATACTTATTTTTAGCAAACATCACGAGAATCCTACGATTCTAATTTTTAATTGAATCGGTAGATGAATCGTGATACCATGACTTAGAACAAAATAAATTCACTCTAAATGCTTCGAGTCGTCAAAGTAAGACTTTATCCAAATAGCCAGCAGCAAGAAGCCTTAAGCCAGTCTTTCGGTAATTGTCGCTGGCTGTGGAATTATTGTCTTAATTTGATGAACCAAACGTATAAAGATACGGGTAAAGGGTTGTCTGGGTATGCAGTCAAGAAGCAAATACCACAGTTAAAGAAAGAACATGAATGGTTAAAATTAACTTATTCTCAATGCTTACAACAAGTTTGCTTGAATCTTGGAGTAGCATTCAATAATTTTTTTGAACGTCGAAGCTCAATATCCTCGCTTTAAATCCAAACACGGCAAACAATCAATTCATTATCCTCAAAATGTTGAGAAAATAGATAATTGCTTGAGGTTGCCTAAAATTGGTGACATTCAAGCCGTGTTCCATCGCTCTGTGAATGGTAAATTCAAAACTGTAACTGTATCTAAAAACAAAGCTGGTCAATATTTTGCATCCATACTTTTTGAAGACGGTAAAGAAAAGCCAAAACCGCCAACTGAAGGTAAAAATACAGGAATTGACCTTGGCTTGACTCACTTTGCGATCACTAGCGAGGGGAGTAAATTTGATAATCCTAGATGGATAAACAAGCATGAGAAAAACTTAAAAATCAAACAGCAACAGTTATCGAGAAAGCAAAAAGGTAGCAACAATAGAAATAAGTCAAGAAACAAAGTAGCAAAAGTCCACTTAAAAATAGCTAACTGTCGCTCCGATTTTCATCACAAGCTATCGCGCAGGATAGTAAACGAAAGCAAAGTTATTTGTGTTGAAAGTTTGGCAGTGGCTAATATGGTTAAAAACCATAAATTGGCAAAAGCAATTTCTCAAGTAGGTTGGGGGCAATTCTGCACAATGCTTAAGTACAAAGCGGAGCAGGAAGGCAAAACCTATGTCGAAGTAGATAGATTTTTTGCTAGTAGTAAAACTTGTCATGTTTGTCTGAATCAAGTTGATAGTTTGCCACTAGAAGTAAGATTCTGGGATTGTGCTGATTGTGGTACTAAAAATATAGACCGTGATGTTAATGCGGCAAAAAACATCCGCGATGAAGGACTGCGAATATTAAAGACCTCTGGGACGGGGGATAAAGCCTATTGCCAAACTGTAAGACGTAGTAATAGAGGACGTAAGAAATCTACTACTATGCTGGTTTCTGGATAGGAAGCTGCTCTTGTAATCTGTGATTCAAGAGTCAGTAGTTCACCAAGAATCTAACCTCAGAAAGAGACTAATAGGCGATCGCGACTGCTTAAATATGAAAGGTAGTAACTAATATTGGGGGAATTATGGCTACTGGAATGATGATCGAAGGAGAATGGAAAAAAGAAGGATACGAAAAAGATGATACAGGACGTTTTCAACGTAATCCTACTACTTTTCGCGAGCGGATTACTGCTGATGGTTCTAGTGGTTTTATCGCTGCTTCAGACCGCTATCATCTCTATGTATCTTATGCTTGTCCTTGGGCGCATCGCACCCTAATTATGCGTCAGTTGCAAGGATTAACTGATGCGATTAGTATCTCTGTCGTCGATCCGTTAATGGCTGAAGCTGGTTGGGAATTTTCGGATTTTCCTGGCGCAATTCCCGATACGGTGAATCAATGTAATTATTTAAGAGAAATCTATGCTCTTGCAGATTCTAACTATACAGGAAGAGTCACAGTACCCGTGTTGTGGGATAAACACACCTCAACTATCGTAAACAATGAATCCCGCGAAATCATTCGGATGTTAGATACCGAGTTTACCGAGATAGCTCAAAATAAAGTTGATTTATATCCTCAAGATTTACAAGAAAAAATAGACCAAGCAATTGACGCTATTTACGATCCGATTAATAATGGAGTTTACAAAGCTGGCTTTGCACAATCGCAAGCAGCTTATGAAGAAGCAGTTACAGAATTATTTACAGCTTTAGATTATTGGGAAAAGATCCTTACACAACAAGAATATCTTTGTGGCGATAGTTTAACTGAAGCGGATATCTGTATGTTTACGACTCTGTTCCGTTTTGACGCAGTATATTATGTGCATTTTAAATGCAATCTGCGCCATATTTGGGACTATCCCAATTTGTGGAATTATCTAAAAAAGATTTATCACCACCCAGGAGTCAAAGAAACTTGCAACTTAGAGCATATTAAACTGCATTATTATCAAAGTCACCCCCACATTAATCCTAGTGGCATTGTTCCCCAAGGACCATTAATTGATTTTGAATCATCGTCATCGGTAATTGGGCAAGATTAATTAGATAGAGTGTTTCTTAATTGAGTAATCTACACCTCTTGCTTCTTTTTATCTACGACGAGGTTGTAACCACCGAAAAAGCCTTAAAATAATTTGACTCAAAAATTTGATTAGCTTTTGAATTGCGCCTCTTCTTTCTTCAATTAACATAGTTTTAAATTCTAATTACTCTTTTGACACTCCCCGAAATTTAATTTCGGGGATTCTTGCTTCATTGGCTGCCAACTAGGATAATTTTGTACCCAAGGGATCTAGAAACCGCTATATATAAACAAGAAAAATTCGATACTAAATCTAACTAAGATTAGCATCGACATCCGAAAAACTATTAGTAACTAAAAGTTATTTAGCTTACATCATCAGGAAGAGTGCGATCAATAACATCGGGATATAATTCACCCCATTCTTTTACTGCTTGGGCTGATTCTTGACCAATTGTTTTGATTCTTTCTAAAGGAGCATCGTCAGTTTCACGTGCTTCTTGTCTCCATTCGCGACTGGTAGAAGGTCGTTCAGGATTACTTTTAAACACTTGGGCATCAACATCACTAATAGGGCGATCGCTTTTATCAGCATAAGTTACGCCACTAGTTAAAACAATTAAACCGACTAAAAAACTAGAGAGAATAGTTTTAACTTGGATATCCTTGAGAAAAGAATTAAGGCGATTTATTGCTTGAGAAATTAACTGAATCATCGTTAGCTTTATTTAAATAACTGTTTGCTTGGAAAAAAATAACTTATTAAAGTTCAACACAGAGTTTAATCGTCAAAAAATTAAAATCTAGGTTCGACTTCTTTAGCTATTACTAATCCAAACTAAGAGTAACTAATCTCAAGCTTTTAATTCCTCTGACAAAAGTTATAGCTTGAGCATCATTCCAGAGAAGGAGCGTGAAATTGCTACCCGCTTATGCTCTCAAATTATAGCCAGTGGAACTTTGATCGACATTAGCAGCTAAAGCGCGATCGCCATATTTTTTTTGACTTGACTGCGTTTACCATTGAAAATTAAAGGCACACCATTATCAGGAGCAATTGTCGCACCGCGACGTTTGGGCAGGATAGGGCGATCGCTGATCAAGCTCAAATCCCACCCTGTTAAGATTTTTGCCAATACTAACTTCATCTCTAATAATGCCAGAGCATAACCAATACAGCGACGATTACCGCCACCGAAAGGCAAAAACTCATAGATTGAATATTGACGTTCTAAAAATCGTTCTGGTTTAAATTGTTTGGGTTCGGGATATAAATCCTGACGATGGTGAGTCAGATAAATATTAGGTGCGAGCATTTTTGCTACCTCAAACTGATATCCCATAACTTCAATAGGCGATTTGGCAAAACGCAGAAAGGCAATAAACGCCACGGGATAAATTCTGAGAGTTTCATTACACACAGCAGTTAAATAAGGCAGGCGAGAAATTGTTAAAGGATCGGCATCAGACGCCAAACTATCTAATTCTGCTAATAATTTTTGTTTTACTGCTGGTAGCTTGTGAATCCAATACAAAGCCCAAGATAGAGCCGTAGCAGTAGTTTCGTGACCTGCTACCAACAAAGTCATCATCTGATCTTTTAGCTCAATATCGCTCAAACCTTCTCCCTGTTCGTCCTTAGCAGACATCATCAGACTAAGAACATCGTTACCTGATAATTCGGGACTAGTGCGTCTTTCATTGATTTCTGACTGCAATAACTCGTAAATTTGACGTTTACGTCGCACCACCTTACCCCAGGGACTCCATGCTCCCAAATCCTGTTGTAAAAAAGGTAAAAATATGACGCTAGCTTTAATCGGCGAACCAGTCAGATCTAATAGTTCGATTAACGGAGGTTTAATCTGTTGATACCTTTCTCCTTCACTCAAGCCAAAAACAACGTGCAGAATTGTCTCTAGGGTAATATCCTGCATTGCCTTTTGAGCGACAAAAGTTTGTTTTTCTTGCCATCGATTAGCTACTTTTTCGGTAATCTGACAAATGGTTTGGGCATAAGATTTGACTTTTTCTCCATGAAACGGAGGCATCATCAATTTACGCTGTCGGCGATGTTCTGAACCATCTAACAAGACTAAAGAGTTGTCACCTAACAAACTAGCAGCGAGATTGTTAGTACGCCCCACATCAAAGTTTTTCGCATCGACACTGAGAATTTCTTCAATTCCTTGAGGATGGCTGACTACAGTAAAAGGTGGCAAACCCATTAAATTTAGATCGAATATATCCCCATACTTTCTAGCGCATTCTTCTAAAAAATCAAGAGGTCGAAAAATCCAGTTCATTAACTGTACAAATGCCGAACTTTGAGGTCCGTTTAAGGATTTCATAATTGATGTTTAAATATTGATAATGTGCTTTTTTAGAGAATTTGATTTTAGCTTGGATGCGATGAAGTCGTACAATGCCCAATCTTAACCAACATTATAATGAAAGTTGCTTTATCAAAAAGCTTTTAGTTTTTAGTTTTTAGCTTTTAGTTTTTAGCTTTTAGCTTTTAGTTTTTAGCTTTTAGCTTTTAGCTTTTAGCTTTTAGCTTTTAGTTTTTAGTTTTTAGTTTTTAGCTTTTAGCTTTTAGCTTTTAGCTTTTAGTTTTTAGCTTTTAGCGAGTGATGACGACAGTGTTAAAAAATTAATTGGCATAATTTTGGCTAACCTTCAGTTAAAGCCTCAAAACCCGCTACCACATCTAATAATTCTGAGGTAATTGCACTCTGGCGTTGACGGCGATACTGAGAATTAAGATCATCGAGGCGTTCTTCGATATTTTTCTGCGCCGACTGCATCGCAGCAAGGCGACTGGCATTTTCGCTAGCTAAAGAAGCTGCTAAAGCCCGATAAAGAGAGACAAATAGATATTGACTAATGAGTTCGGAAAATAGTTCTTCCCAGTCCATAGTAAAAGTTGGTAAGACAGAACTAGACCAAGGTTTTTGTTCTAAAGAAAGCAACCAGTCAGGATCGAGGGGTAATAACTGTCGGGTACGAGAGCGATAGGAAGCACCAGAGGTAGGCTGGTTATAAAATAGTAAAATCTTGCCAATTCCCTCTTGTTGCCAGCGATCGAGCATCAGTAAGATATCTTGTACAGTTTCGCCGATAGCAGTAGCGGAAGTGGGAAGATTAAATTGTGCTGCTATCTGATAAGGAGTACTTCTAAAATAGGGCATTAAACGAGAACCTGTAACCGCTATAGAGACTGATTGAGAGTTAGAAACTTCTTGTAGCTGTTTTTTTGTATATTGGGCAATTTGTTCGTTAAACTGACCGCATAAGCCCTGGTCAGAGCCAAAAGCGATCGCACCTAATTTAGTTTCAGGTATTTTGAGTTTTTCTCTAATATTTAATGCCAGAGATTCTCCTGCAAAATAGCGTTCTCGCAGCAGGATTTGAAACCCCATTTTTACCGTCCGATTGTATTCTGCTAGAGATTCTACAGCCTGTTCGTACTGACGGATACTTACAGCAGCCAAAGCCTTCATTGTCTTAACGACAGAATATAAATCTTGAGTACTATTAATCGTATTCTTTAGAGATTCAGGAGTTGTCACCTTCTTCTTTTCCTTGTGCTTTATTTTAGGGATAAAAACAGGCTAAAAATTTAATTGATCGAGAAACAGGAAATTAGCTGACAGGAATAGCTTTAATTACTAAAGTTAATATGCTGGTAGTCACGGCAACTAAAATCGGAATGATGAGAGATTTTACGCCTTTAAGATCAGAAACATCTTGCTGTACGGTTTCTTGGCTAGTAGATAATTTGTCTGTAATTTTCTCAACCTGTGACATTCGGGTAGTGAGGTTTTCGAGTTTGACATTAATCTGAGGAATATCTTGCTGTCTCAAGCCAGAAACATCAGTTTGAAGATTATCTAGTTTTCGGTCTAGCTTATTGAGAATTTCCTTGAGGTCAGATTCAATTTGAATATTACTCATTGCTATGCTAATTATTAGTTTTATTATTTGTTAATTTATGATGGGGAATAAAATAATCGAGAGCGAGGCGATCAATCTCTACATTCAGTTTTCGTCCGACAAAAGCAGCAACTTGTTAGTGTAGTCCTGTCGGTTCTATCTCGATTAATTCTCCATCAATCAATTCATCGCGATTATTATCCCCATAGCGGAGATTAAATTGCTCAAAACTTAGAGTTTCTCTAATTAATTGAACCATAGCGATCGCTCTACACTTGAGAAAAACAATATTAATAATTAAATCTTAGGATGATTATCAGGGTAACGCAGCCAGAACGCAAAAATTACGATAAAATGAGCGTCTGTCCTTAAAAATATGCGCTAATTTAAGGAACTAAATTATGCATCTTCAGCAAACAGTTAAATCATTTATTCGCCCTGGGGAACAAAGCGGTTATGTTGCGGAATGTTTGGAAATCTCAGTTGTGACTCAAGGAGAAACTTTAGATGAGGTTGTTAAAAATTTGACCGAAGCTGTTTCTCTACATTTAGAAGGAGAAGATTTAGCCGAGTTTGGTTTAGTTGCCAATCCTTCTATTTTGGTTACACTTGAGCTACAGCCCAGCTATGCCTAAGCTTAGACGATTATCAGGCGTAGAAGTAATTGCTATTTTAAAACGGTTTGGCTTTGAGATTTATAGTCAAAGGGGAAGCCACGTTAAACTACGTCGAGTTAGTAATGATACATCACTGGGGTTTGCTAAACGTACTTTCATTGAAACTTACGCAAGATAAATCAGATTTTAAATTAATAATTTCAGTTTCCTATAAGTAGGTAGGAACAATTAAGTTAAAGATGATGTGGAGTAGTGGAGTAGTGGGGTATTAAAAGCTTACAAATAGTTTTCCATTTTATATTTAATTACACCCAGCTACTTACTTCAGCAAAATTAAGATGAAAGTTCGACAGTTTGAGGTTGTTCATGAGAGCGAAGAAGACTAAGTTTAATACTGACAAAAAAGTCATTTGTAATGATAACGACAAGAAAGAAAATCAATTTGAGTATTCCCTACTCGATAAATTAGCCGATGTTCTAAATCGATTCTTCGCGACCAAATATTGGCATCTATGTACTTTAAAGGTTCTGGTTTTCCAATTCCCCTAAAGGGATCTTGCATCACAGCACTCACTAAATCCAAAATTTTTGCTCCTTTCGGAAAATCTTGCTTCATCCACCAAGCTAAATCTTCTTTAAATCTCGAACTAAAACCAAGACTGCGATTAACAATTACTGGTTTACTCTCTTCGGCTTCAGCTTTCTTTCTTTTTTTCTTGCTCAATTTGTAACTCCTGCTGAAGCTCAGTTATAGTTTGAGGCTGAATTTTGCCTGCTTTTGATTCCTCAATCGCATCAAATAATCGACTTGCATTGGTAGGAGAACGCAAAAGATAAACTGTTTCGATCAAATTCGTTAAATCTGATTCGGCAATTAAAGCTATATTTTCACCATTACGGCGATTGATTAAAAATACTTGATGATTTTCTGCTATTGAATCTAACAACTTAAAAAAGTCTTTTCTGGCATCAGTTGGAGTTGTAATTTCGTAAGAAAACATGATTTATGTACTTAATTATGTACATAAACTATAAAACACTATATTTTTGATTGTCAAGCCAATTGATTATTCAGGACTAGAATCGTTCTGTTTTGGTTCTATTTCTGGCTCTGAGTTAGAATCTTCTTTCTGTTTCGGCTCTTTTGATTCAGGTTTAAAAGCTTGACATCTCTCTCTAGATATATTTAAAATTGCCTCTTTGTCCTCATCGGAGATAGATTCTCCTGCTTGAATTTTCTCGCAGATTCCTGAAAGCTGTTCGGTAACTGCTTGACTGATGGCGGTTTCTGCTTCTCTAATGTTTTGTAGTGGAACATCGTCTAAAACTCCTTCATTGACAGCTAACAGAATTGCTATTTGTTCGGCGACTGAGAGGGGTTGGGATTCGGGCTGTTTGAGAATTTCGCGGACGCGCCGTCCTCTTTCTAAGGTTTGGCGGGTATCTTCATCTAATTGTGTGCCAAATCGGGCAAAAACTTCTACTTCTTGGAATTGGGAATAAGATAAGCGTAAGTCCCCAGCTACTTCCCCGTAAGCAGGTAATTGAGTTTTACCACCCACCCGCGAGACAGATTTACCTACAGATACGGCTGGTAAGATACCTTGGCGATAGAGATCGGGAGAGAGATATATTTGACCGTCAGTAATCGAAATCAAATTAGTAGGAATGTAAGCAGAAATATTCTGGGCTTGAGTTTCGATAATTGGTAGTGCGGTTAGAGAACCACCCCCCAACTCTTCTTTGAGGTGAGTAGATCGCTCTAACATTCGTGAATGGATGTAAAATATATCCCCTGGGTAGGCTTCTCGACCAGGGGGACGACGCAACAGAAGAGACAGTTCGCGATACGCCCAAGCATGACGGGTCAGATCGTCATAAACAATTAATACATCCCGTCCCTGTTCCATAAAATATTCCCCTATAGAAGTTGCTGCATAGGGCGTAATATATTGTAAGCCTGGGGGGTCTTCGCCATCCGCTACCACCACAATCGAATATTCTAAAGCTTCCCCCTGTCGTAATTGCTCGATAACCTTAGCAACAGCAGAAGTGCGCTGACCGATGGCGCAGTAAATACAAATTACATCTTGACCTTTTTGATTGAGAATCGTGTCTATTGCGATCGCTGTTTTTCCCGAAGTGCGATCGCCAATAATTAATTCTCGCTGTCCTCGTCCCACAGGAATTAAGGCATCCACTACTTTTAAGCCTGTTTGCAGGGGAACTTTAACAGGGGCGCGATTGATAAATGGCGGTGCGGGACGTTCGATAGGGAAACGTTTTGTTGTAGCTATTGCACCTCCCTCATCCAAGGGCTGTCCTGTACCGTCAACAATGCGTCCTAACAGGGCTTCTCCTACTGGTACTTCCACCACTCGACCCGTGCGGGTTACTTCTTGTCCCGCTTCTAAAGGTTCGCTATCTCCTAATAAAATTACCCCTAATTCATTGGGAGCTAAATTAAAAGCAATACCCAACACTCCTCCCTCAAAGCGAATCAACTCGTCAGCTTTAACGCTAGGTAAACCGGTAACTTTGGCAATGCCCCGATCTATAGATTTCAGGATGCCAATTTCTTGGGGTTGGATTTGCAGATGGTAGCTTGATAATCCCCGCTCGAATTTAGTAAATGTTTGTTCTAAAACGGTTTGTAAGGAGTTATTCATTGATTGTTGGTAAAAATCTTGATAATTTATATAATTTACAGTTTAACTAGCGATGGGCTTTCAGCAAGTGGGTAAAGCAGCGCAAAC
>DAXETX010000203.1:0-2250 GCA_051155735.1 Xenococcaceae cyanobacterium | reverse complement strand
CTTTGTCTAGCTTGACTTTGACTTCGACAACTTTGGCATCGATGTTTGCCGTAGGATCGGTATTGACTACTTCTTGTCGTTCGACTTCTAAGCCGATCTGTTCGACTGTTCCCGTTAATTTTCCTGGGATGGCACTACTAGTAATAGTGGCTGGTTGTCCTAATTGCACCTTGGTAATGTCACTTTCATAAACTTCGGCGATCGCATACATTTGTTGAATCTGTCCGATTCTGACAATGCCTTCGTTGCTGGATACTACTTCTCCAGGGCGAGTCAGGATTTTAATTACTGTTCCTGCTTGGGGTGATTTAATATAACTGCGATCGCGTTCAACTTGGGCGGTAGCTACTGCTGCTTGGGCTTCTCTGACTTCGGCTGCTGCTACTTCGACATCTACAGGGCGGACTTCAGCGATTTTGTTTAAAGTGGCTTTCGCTTCCGCGATCTGTTGTTGTTGGGCGATGCGAATGCGGTTGAGATTAGCTTTGGCTGCTGCGAGTTGTTCTCTGGCGTTGGCTAAGATTAGTTCTTTGTTATCTCTTTGAGAAGCGGAGATTGCCCCCTGGTTATATAGTTGTTGATAACGTTGATCTTCGACTTGGGCGTTATTTAATTCCGCTTCCATCCTCGCTACTGTTGCTTGTTGGGCTGCAATATCATTACTGCGTTCAGCTTCGAGACGAGCGATCGCTGCTTGCTGTGCCTCAATTTCCCCTGTTTTAGCACCTGCTTCGATCTGGGCTAATTTGGCTTGGGCAACTCTGACTCTTTCTTTGGCTTGTCTGAGGGCTGCTTCAGTGCGATCGCGACTATCTAAAACGGCAATTACTTGACCTTTGGTAACTGCGTCTCCTTCTATTACTAATAATTCTTCGATGCGATTTCCTTCAGCAGCAGCAGATACTGATACTTGAACGATCTCGCCACTGGGTTCGAGTCTGCCTAATGCTGTTACTGTTTTGATTTCGGGAATAACTGTTTTGGGTACAGGTTCGGGTTGCAATGGTGTAAACTGGCGCAGTGCATAAATTGTTGTTCCTGCTACTAGTAAAGTTAAGCCAACTATTAAAGCAGAGGATTTTTTAATTAGAGGTGGGTTCGATTTAGTTCGATTTTCAGTTATAGAGTCCATGACTATCTAGTTCGCTTACGACTGAACCGTTTAGTTTACTTTAAGTATATAATAAAACTAAACCGATTAGTTTAGCAACCTTAAATTGGTCATAGAATGAGAGAAGTCTCACACAGTAATAATGATTAATCGCAAAATCACCAAAAATTCCCAATCCGAAGCCAAAGCGGAAGCCATACTTAAAGGGGCAATGCAAGAGTTTCTCGCCCATGGTTATGCTGCTACCAGCATGGACAAAATAGCCAAAACCGCCAGAGTTTCTAAAGCTACTGTTTATAGTCACTTTGGGGACAAGGAAAATTTATTTAATGCCGTAATGCAAGATTTAGTCAAGGATCGATTTCAGACGATAATGGGCTTAGACCAACCCCAGTCGCTGAACCAAGACCCTAAACTGGTATTATCAGCAATGGCAAATCGAATGTTGCAAAATGCTAAGAGCGATCGCGCTTTTCAAGATTTTATCAGAATTATTATTGGTGAGTCAGGGCGGTTTCCAGAATTAGCCCAAGCTTATGTCAGCAATTTAGCTAAACCAGCCATTGAAACTTTAACCCAATACTTTAAATCTCATCCCGAACTGCAACTAGACGATCCAGAAGCCACTGTCAGAGTCATGATCGGTACATTAGTGTATTTTGTGATGCTGCAAGAAATGCTCCACGGTAAAGAGATTTTACCTTTAGAGAATGAGCGTTTAGTAAATACTCTGACAAGTTTGATCACTCAACAAGCAACATGAATCAATTGATAGGAGGTTTAAACTACCATAGAGTTGAGATTCCTAAACGGTAATTTCTAAAAAGTAACGAGATTTAAAGGTAATTTTACAGCAGTTAAGATTAAATTACCAATCTACTTAATGTACCGAGGTTTTATGGAACGTTTCTACTTCCAATACTCCACTTTATCTCTATTGTTCTGCTTAGCAAAATAAGTAAAATATATTTTATGGATAATTTTCATTTTTTTACCTCATTGAAAAGCCAAAAAAGTATTATTGGGACTTGCTTTTCCCTATTATTACTATTGCTAACTTCTTGTAGAAGTACTCCAATAAATCAAAGTAATAATAACTCGAACTTACAAGGATTAGAAATTAAATTTTTAGTTGGTAG
>DAXETX010000202.1:0-2992 GCA_051155735.1 Xenococcaceae cyanobacterium | reverse complement strand
GCATTCTGCGGTCACGATTGTCTTCCAATCTTCTGGAGTATTGCAATTGAATAACATAGAGCGATCGCTTAATGGTAATTCACCAACCACCGATTGATTGAGCCAGTTTTGAAAAGATTTACCACCAGAGTCAACATAGTTTTTCAGGGAAGCTTGACAATTACGGCGATAGAAACCGCACAGTGGTTCCCAGCCTTGCGGATGACGGGGTAAAAGGGCGATCATATCTGGCGGTGCTTGAGTTAAATTAGGATACCATCCTGTAATGGTTTGAGAATTCAGGTTTGGTAAATCACAAGCCAGGAGTAAAATCCATGGGGTCGTAACTTGTTGTAATCCTTGAAAAAATCCCATTAAAGGGAAATTAGCCTGAGTCTCAGGATAAATTAGGGTTTCTGAGATTAATTTAGCAAAATTGGGTAAAATAGCTTGATATTTTTCCGTCCAAGGAGTTACAACATACACACAATTTGCCGATTCTTGAGCTACATTACAGACGGAAGAAAGTAAAGTTTGATTTCTGTAAGGAAGTAAAGCTTTATCTTGTCCCATGCGGGAGCTTTTTCCTCCAGCTAATATCAAAGCGGTAATGTCTTGTTGCATCAATAAAATTCAATTGAAAACCGATAAATTAATGGAGCAAAAAAATTCTGGGTTAGCCAAATCAGAAAAACAGTCACAACTTTGGCTTTATTTATTACCTGTAGTTGGAATCATTCCTGCTGTTTGGACGTTATCTCGCGGAGTCGGTAATGTCGAACAACAAAAAACGAGTCGTTTATCTTTGATGCTAGCACTGCTGTGGCTCACAGGATACATTGCTTTATGGCTTGGTGCTGCTCAAACTGAAGAAATCATGGCTTTTCGGCTATTGTATGCTAATACTTTACTAACCAGTGGCTACTTTCTGATTTGTCTCGGTCTCATGTTTCGTTTAAAAGGAGGCAAGTCTCCGTATTTACCCTTACTTAGCCAAGTATCCCATAAAATCGGACGTAAGTAATATTCTCAAAATTTAGATTAGCTTTAAAATTGCCTACATCTACTAGCTATTTTTCGGATCTGCGTTTTATTCTGTGAGGTTCTAGTGACAGTCAAAAAAACTTATCGACCAGTTTTTGCTAAAAAGAAACATAAATCTATGTCCCCGCCATATCGCGCTAAAAAGCATAAAGGTAAAAAAAAGATTCTAATTGGACTAGGTTTAACTGCAATGTCTTTGATGTCGGCTGTTGCTGGAGCATTATTAGCAGTTACTTTTTCTGAGTCTTCGTTACTACAACAAGCGGAATTTACTCCCGAAGAAGAAGCGGTTTTTAGTCAAGAAGAGACTGTCGATCTCAAGAATCTCAACATCCCAGAATTATCCCGTCCTGTTAATATTTTAGTTTTAGGTATTAAGGTACTGACATCGGATTTAAAAGATCGACCGATTGAAGAAGATCTCGGATATCATGCTCTGGTCAATTCTTTTGAAGGATTAAGCGATACGATGTTGCTGCTAAGGTTCGATCCACTGCAAAAAAGATTATCGGTACTTTCGATTCCGAGAGATACTCAGGTGGATCTTGAAGGCTACGGGGTAAGAAAGATTAATCGCGCTAATGAGTACGGTGGTCCTGCAATGACGGCTGCTACTGTTAGTGAACTTATGGGTGGAGTTACTATCGATCGCTATGTCAGAGTTAATATTCAAGGGGTAGAAAAATTAATTGATGCTTTGGGAGGTGTTACGGTTGATGTTCCTAAAGACATGAAATACAACGATTTTAGTCAGCATCTCTACATCGATCTCAAAAAAGGCAAGCAGCATCTAGATGGAGATAAAGCGGTACAGTTTTTAAGGTTTCGTTATGATGCTTATGGCGATATCTCTAGGGTTCAACGACAACAGATGTTGATGCGTTCGGTAGTAGAGCAAGCGATGAAACCAGCTACTATTGTTAAAATCCCTAAGATTTTGTCGGTTATTCAATCTCACTTGGATACTAACTTAACGGTTAAGGAGTTAATGGCGTTGGCAAATTTTGCCTCTCAAACCAAGCGTTCTAATGTGCAGTTGCTCATGCTTCCTGGAGATTTTAGTGGTAACGGTAGAAATGAAGTTAGTTATTGGTTACCCAATGATTATCAGATTCAAAAGATCGCTCAGCAACATTTTGATTTACCTATCGCTGATTTATCCGAACAGGAACTCCAAAATTATTCGCGTCTTAAAATCGCCATTCAGAATAACTTAGAAGATAGTACTGCTGCTGAAGCAATTTTAACTAGTTTGAGAGAAGCTGGTTATGAACGAGCTTATATTAGTAACGATACCTCAGATCCGATCGCTACTACTAAAATTATTGCGCAATCAGGCGATCGTGATGCTGCTAATTTACTGCGTGCTACTTTGGGGGTAGGAGAAGTTTTGGTAGAAAGCACAGGGGTGTTAAATTCTGATATTACAATTCAAGTGGGTGAAGATTGGCAAACTCAGATTTAATGCCTTGATTGTGCAAGAAGAAGTAACTAATTAATTAGTTACTTCTTGGTTATCGCTCTAAAGTGGTGCAACTTCAATATTGACAGTCGCAGTTACTTCTGGATGTAGTTTTACTTCTACTTCGTAAATACCAGTAGTCCCGATATCGGGAACAGTAATGCCTCTTCGATCTACTTCCAGTGCAGCTTGTTGTTGAATCACATCAGCAACTTCTTGAGTTGTAACCGTACCAAAAATAGCGTTTCCTTCCCCTACTTGCTTGCGAATTACCAAACGACCAATCGTCTTGAGCGCAGTTTTTCTCGATTCTGCCTCTTGTTTCTCTGCTAGTTTGCGTTGTCTTTCTTTTTCTTTTCTTTGTTCTACTTGCTTGATAATGCCACGAGTCGCAATAACCGCTTTTCCTTGAGGAATTAAGTAATTACGGGCATAACCAGGGGCAACTTCGATTAAATCGCCATTTTTGCCCAATTTAGTAATATTTTCATTTAAAACTACAGAAAC
>DAXETX010000201.1:0-8513 GCA_051155735.1 Xenococcaceae cyanobacterium | reverse complement strand
GCTAATGTCGATCCGAGGGTTTTAGCAGCGATGAGTCATCCTCCTGTAGGACATCTCGATCCTACCTATTTAACTTTGATGGATGAGATTCAGGATTTATTGCGCTATACTTGGCAAACCGAAAATGAACTGACTATAGCGGTGAGTGGTACTGGTAGTGCAGCTATGGAGGCGACTCTGGCTAATGTGGTCGAGCCTGAAGATGGAGTTTTAGTTGGGGTAAAAGGCTATTTTGGCGATCGCTTAGTGAATATGGCGACTCGTTATGGTGCAAATGTCCAAAAAATCACTAAAACTTGGGGGAAAGCTTTTACGCTTACAGAAATTAAACAAGCACTAGAAACCTATCGTCCGAAAGTTCTGGCTTTAGTTCATGCCGAAACTTCTACAGGAGTACGTCAACCTCTAGAGGGAGTAGGAGAACTATGTCAAAACTATGATTGTTTGTTACTAATAGACACGGTTACGAGTATGGGGGGTGTCCCGTTATATATCGATCAATGGGGGATCGATTTAGCTTATAGTTGCAGTCAAAAAGGAATTGGTTGTCCTCCTGGGGCTGCTCCTTTTACCATGAGTCCAAGAGCCTTAACTAAACTTAACAGTCGCCGTAAGCCTGTCACTAATTGGTATCTGGATATGTCGCTTCTCGCCAAATATTGGGGACAAGAAAGAGTTTATCATCACACTGCACCGATCAATCTCAACTATGGCTTACGAGAAGCTTTACGTTTAATTACGGAAGAGGGTTTGGCACAACGTTGGCAAAGACACCAAAAAAATGCCGAACTTTTGTGGTCAGGTTTAGCGGCGTTAAAATTAGAATGTCATGTGGCTCAAGAAATTCGGCTTCCTACTCTCACAACTGTAAAAATTCCTGAAGGAATAGACGGTAAAGCCGTATCCAGTCAATTACTCAAAGACTACAATATTGAAATTGCTGGTGGCTTGGGGCAATTAGGTGGTAAAGTATGGCGTATTGGTTTGATGGGTTATAATAGCCGTCCCGAAAATGTTTTGTTGTTACTTACTGCCCTAGAAAAAGTTTTAGCACAACAAAATTAACCTTTTCCAGGATTGCTATACTAGAAAACTGTGCATTCAATTATTAATCCGAATAAGATTTATGGCAAAAAAAAGCATGATCGAGCGAGAAAAAAAGCGCGCTCATCTAGTAGAAAAATATGCAGATAAAAGAGCCGAATTAAAAGAGCAATTTCGTCAAGCGACCAATTCTGCTGAAAAACTCGAAATTCATCGGCAAATTCAAAGATTACCCCGAAATAGCGCCCCTAGCCGTAAGCGTAATCGCTGCATGGTCACAGGAAGACCAAGAGCTTATTATCGTGATTTTGGTCTATCTCGTAATGTTCTTAGAGAATGGGCCCATGAAGGCTTACTTCCTGGCGTTGTTAAGTCTAGTTGGTAGCAGCCAATTTTTAGATAAATTATCTGTCTGATAACTAGGCGTTGGTGATTTATGTAATGTCCTACAAAAGAATACTGTTCGTAGCTATTAGCTCTTAGCTTTTAAAAGTTGGACATTTTCAGTTGATAAGCAAAATATATGTTTAGCATTACCCATTCACCAACGCCCAAACGGATTTGCATTTTAAGCTAAGAGATTCATTTCTTGGTGAATTATTGGTAGCTAAAGCTAAATTGTTCTAGGTCTTTTGCTGTGCCAACGTTGACCAACTCGACACCCTTACAACTTCTTTTCATTAAACCTGTTAAAACTTTACCAGGACCAACTTCTAAAGCTTGAGTGACACTTTCAACATTAAGTTGAAGCATAATTTCGCGCCATCGTACTGAACCTGTCATTTGTTGAGTTAGACGGGTTTTTAGCTCTCCTGCTTGAGTTGTCGGCACAGGATTGACATTCGATAAAACAGGAACTTGAGCTTGATTAAAAGTAACAGAATTTAAAATAGCTTCAAATTGGGCAGCAGCTTCCGCCATTAACGGGGAATGAAATGCACCAGAGACATTTAATTCTACGGCTCTTTTGGCTTTAACTTGAGCTAAGACCGTATCTATGGCTTCAGGAGTACCTGAAATGACTACTTGGTTGTCACTATTGTCATTGGCTAAAACAGCATTAGGGGTTGCTGCAATAATTGTTTCTAATTGAGAGCGATCAAACTTCATCAGGGCTGCCATTTTACCCCCAGCAGCGTTCGCCATTAGTTCCGAACGTTTTTTGACTAAGCTCAGTCCCGACTCAAAATCAAATACTCCAGCAGTGTAGAGAGCCACATATTCTCCTAAGCTATGACCTGTTACTAGCTGAGGTAAACCCACTTTTTCCTTTAATAAATCAGCTAAAATCGCTTCGATAACATATAAACAGGGTTGAGTATAATTAGTCTGAGATAAACCCGCTTCATCTCCTTTACAAATATCTAAGACAGACCAACCGAGGACATTTTCGGCAATTTCAAATTTTACCTGGGCGGTAGGAAAGGTTTGTAAATCTAGACCCATTCCGATTGTTTGAGAGCCTTGTCCTGGAAAAATCCATGCTGTCTTAGTCATGCTAAATAGTTTCTCGATAAGTTATTAATTGTTGACAATTGGTTGCTAGGACAATTATCTCACAAATTTTATCCGTCTAAGTCTCCTTCCATCGCAGTGGCAATCGCTTTTCCTGTAGTATCTTGAAATTCTTGAACATCGACTTGATTGAGAATCATAATTGCGACAATCATCCCTAATGCCTGAATCCCAAATACTAAACCGTAACTCCACAAAGGACTAGCAAAAAGTGCTTTGCCAATATCCAAAATGATGCCTCCTGTCACTGTCGCTAAGGCTCTAGACATGGCTTGTGCCAAACCCCAAGCCCCAATAAAAGTTCCTGCGGTGGCTGCTGCGGTAAGGTCTAACATCAGACTAATCCCACCAATAGTGGCGACTCCTGCTGCTATCCCAAATAACACCATTGCTAACTTGAGGACAATTTCTAGTTGCGTTAAACCCGACAGAATAATTAGGATAAAACATAATGCCACCAGCCAGCAACCAATTTTAGTACTGCGTTTTTTGCCCAAACGAGGCACAACGAAAAAGCCTGTTGAGCCGTAACCTAGTAGAATACCGATGCCCCAGTAAGCATTGAGTTTGGTCGTATCAGCAATCGACATCCCAAAGACTTCGCCACCATAAGGTTCTAATACCGCTTCTTGCATGAACAAACTAATGGTAAACAAGCATAAAAAAGCGAAAAAGATTCCTGTTTGACGACTCGCAGTTAAAATTTTGAGCGATCGCTTGAGAGTAATACTATCTTCTCGCTGCGAATTAATTGAACGAGAACGAAACCGCGAATATTTTTTTTCGACGCCCCAAGTAGCAATAGTAGCTAAAGCTAAAATTAAAAATGGTACAAAGCTAAAAACAGAGTTAATCGGTGCTTGGAGATTGGCTAAAGGAATTTGACCCGCCTCTACGCCTCCTGGATTAATGTTATCTAGCACCACACTACCTGTAATCCCCCCAACCACAATTCCTACCATCAGCATTGACCAAACAATCGAAACTAATTTCGAGCGATTCTCAGCTTCTGAAATATCTACTAGCAAAGCGGTAAAGGGGGTAGAACTCGAACTAACAGCTAAACCGTAAATAGCTAAAATTAAGCCTAATAAAGCCGTAAAACCGATAGTTTGACTATTCCATAACCAACCTTCATTGGCTCTAACAATTGCACCCAATTGCCACACTACCTGTACCGCTAAAAATACAGCTAAACCAAAAATGGTCGTTCCGATCAACACATAACTAGTGCGGTGTTTACCAAATATCGGTTTGGTATCAGATAGTTGTCCGAACCAAACTCTAGCAGGTGCGACAAATTGAGCGATCGCTAACACTCCTGCGGTGATCGTAGCAGGAATTCCTAGTTCACTAATCATGACCCGATTGAGAACAGCTAAGGTTAATACCGCCATCAATCCCAAACCCAAATTAAATAAGCCGAGACGCAAAGCGGTTAAAATTCCTACTGAATGTGGGTGATGAGGAGAAGGTGAATCGATAAAACTCTGAGAACTCATTTTTATTAGGGGTTTTGGCTTTAATCTATCAGGTGAGACATACAATCGAGATCATAATCAATTATTAACTAATAACCGCAGCTAATCTAGTGAGAGTTCGAGTATTTTCAGCTGCTGTGCCGACAGTGATTCTTAAACCGCCTCCTGTATGGCGAATTAATGTTCCTTGCTGTTTTAGCTTACTCGTAATTGCTGCTAGTGCTTGATTTTGGGCTTTGGCATCTAGATTTTTCAAGCGTACATAAATAAAATTGGCGTTACTTTGCCACACTTGTAAAGATTGATTACGAGATAATTCTCGATACATTTTGTCTCTTTCTTGAAGTATCTCAAAGACAAAAGGTAAGATCAGATGACGATTTTGCAGGGCTACTAAAGCTGCGGTTTGAGAAAAAGTAGCGAGATTATAGGGCAGACGGATTTTTTCTAAGATAGTAATCATTTCAGGATTGGCGATCGCATAACCAACCCGATGAGTAGCCAGGCGAAAGGCTTTAGAAAAGGTACGCAGGATCATCCAGTTAGGATGTTGGGCTAATTCGGTTACGACAGAGGTTCGACTAAATTCAAAATAAGCTTCATCAATTACTACAAGAATATCTTGAGACAGACTCCGCAACCATTCTAGTTCCTGTTGGGTTAAAGCATTACCTGTAGGAGAATTAGGATGAACGACAAAAACCACTCTGATAGGAGGATTAGTAGTTGCGGTAATTGCCTTGTTAGCTGCATCGATATCTATTGCCAAGTCAGTTTCATTGCGCTCAATACTAACTACAGGAATCCTCAGAGTTTGCCCTAGGATAGCGTACATCGAGAAAGTGGGATTAGCGACTAAAATTGCCCCTTCCCCACCCAAACAAGTAGCAATTAAGATCGAACGAATCAACTCATCAGAGCCATTTCCCACTGAAATATTATCGGGTGTGATTTGAATTTTAGGTTGTGATTGATTCACATATTCGGCGATCGCTTTTTTTAACGCCTCATGACTTCCATCAGGGTAACGATTTGCTTCTATCTCCTGTTGGTAGAGCCAAGCGAGTTTATCTTTAACTTCTGGCGGAAGATCGAGAGGACATTCATTAGTATCCAAACGATCTACAGACTGAGTAATCTCGCCTCCTGGATGGGGAGTATAAGCAGCAAATCGCGCTAAATCGGAACGAATGAAAGCAAGAGTCATTACAGCAATCCTATTTGATTTGTGAGAATTTTATAGCTAGATGTCTTTCAATACTGTTTGGTTAGTTGCTCAAGTTATTTTGTCCGCCCCCGTGACCCCCAGGTATATTGGTGGACTTTGGCAAATCTAGCTCCCCCAACATTGGGGGCTGGGGGGCTTAACCGAAAGGTATTGAGATGTCTTTTGTCATTCAAGTTTTGTCTCACACCTGATTCCTGATTGCTCTAGCACTAATTCCAGTTACCAATCAGAGTAAAAGAAGACCAGAAATAAGGATGAGAGAAACTTAAATTGCCTTTAGGGAAATCGGCAGGTAAAGGCAGAAGTTCGCCATTAGATAGTTTAATATTGCCAGCGTCTGCTGTGACTTCTCCTGTTAACATTTTTAATTGAGTTTGTCGTAAGGCTTCGGCTTTAATTAAGGTATCATCTAAGCGATCATAAAATTCTCCCATTAGTGCCAAAGTTCCCAAGTCACTGACATACCAAAGACTAGCTAGAGCAGATTTTACTCCTGTTTGGACAGCTAAACCCGCAAAACCTAATTCGGCATTTTCATCTCCTAAGGCAGTTTGGCAAGCACTAAGTACCAGTAATTCGACAGGAGGATTGTCACTACTACTCCAACCCAGTTCATCAGAAAGTTCTCTTAGGGCGGATAACTGTAACTTTTGATCGTAAAACTGAATATAAGAATCACTAAATCTTCCTGCTTTAAACTGTGCGTGCGTTCCTAGATGAATAATCGAAAAAGGTTGACGACGACGATTTTGCGCTTTGAAGTTAGCAACAGTAAAGTCTTCATTAAGATAAATTTCCCCACGACTCGAATTACGAGTTATACTTTCTAGTTCGATAGGCATAGTCGGAAGAGCAGCTTGCTCGCCTCTAAACTCCGATGCTCCCATCGCCAAAATTGAACCTTGACTTAAATTGACATAACGAGTGTCGGTTAAACCAAAACTAGGCACTAAAGCTACTGCATATTTTTCAATTAAAAATTGTTCTCCGTCATGAAGTGCAGCCAGCGGTAATAAGCGCAACCCCGAATCCATGGCAAAAACTAAGATATCAATCTCATTAGCTTCTAATTCCGCTTCTATCGGTTCAATAATTAATTTATATAATTGTTGTGCAGATGCTAAATAATCATCTTGTCTGACTTTTCTAGGGTTGCTGATTTCCTGCCGAAATTGTTTGGCTGTCGCCAACAGACTTGTACGAGGCGTATTCTCTACTGTACTGCGTAAAGTTAATTCTTCAGGTTGAACCAGTTGATTTTGACTAATATTATTAGAGGCGAGTTGAGAATTGTTAGCATATTGAGGATCGATACTCGGCAAAACAGCAAAAGATTCCAATTGATTTTTTTGCAACGACACATTAATAAAAGCTGCTTTTTTGCCAGTTTGTTTCCATAATTCGCCTAATCTTTGGGAAATCTGTTCGACAGAAGGAGCTTCCCCATACATTTGCACATCAGAATAAGATGCTAATTGAGTTGCATAAGATTCTTCTTGCATTAATACCGCTACTTCAGGACTAGACTGCTGTAGTTGCAATTCGTAAGCTTGAGCATCTATTTTTGATTCAAAATCAGACTCTTCAGCTGTTTCTTCGGTTTCGGCTTCAGCTGTTTCTTCGGTTTCTTCTTCTTGTACTACTGTTTCTTCATCTTGAGTTTCAGTTTTTTCTTCTGTAGAGGTTGCTTCTGAATCTGTTTCCTCTGTCACCTGAGTTTCAGTTTCGTCAGTAATGGTTTTATCAGTTTCGGATGTTTCTACCTCTGCTTCTGTAGTTTCTGGATTATTATTATCTGTATTTAACTCTCCATCAACATCTACTTCTGTTTCAGAAATATTTGTCGAATTTGTTTCTTCGGCTTCTAAAACTTGTCTAACAGTTTCAGCTTCGCTTCCCGCCGAATTTTCGCCGACTCCAGGTTCGGGAGTCGCTTCTGGGGTTTCTGGCTCTAAAATTTCTCTGACAGTCTCCGCTTCATTGGTAGGAGCAGAATTTGTCGTCTCACTTCCAGTCGAATTTTCGCCGACTCCAGGTTCAGGAGTTGTTTCTGGGGTTTCTCCTGTAATAGTCTCAGTAGTATCAGGAGTTTGAGTCGGTGTTTCGCCAACTGCTGGTTCGGGTGTGGGTTCGGGTGTGGGGGTCGGTGTTTCTACTACAGGTTCGGGTGTGGGTTCGGGTGTGGTGGTCGGCGTTTCTACTACAGGTTCGGGTGTGGGTTCGGGAGTTTGAGGCGGGATAAGTTCTATGACATTAGGAAAACAATCTGAACAATTTACAGTTTGAGAACGCACAAAACTGGAGTTAACAATTGCCCAACTACATACAACACTGAGGCTAATAAGATGATGAATAAGTTTCATAATTTAGATGATTCTCTTGTTAAAGATCGAGTTAAAAGGAAAAACTATAACCAGCACCAAAAATAAATCTTGCTCCATCACCAGCTTCGCCAGTAACGTCAGTAATAGCTGGCACTATTACAATTGGTAAATTTTTAAACGGGACAATAGAAGTTCCAATAGTTAAATCTTGACCACTCCATTCTGTAATTATACTTATTGGTTCAATAACTCTTACAGCAAAACTGCCGAATACTCCAACGGACTCCACCTCATTGTCAATATCAAATTCGGAACGGAATTGCCCGCCCCCTACTCCTAGAGAGACATACATTTCACTCAAAGGTCTAGTTCGGTCAGATTTTAGGGCAAATCTTTTGGTTACTACACCATAAATCGAAGAACCAGCATCGGTATTGCCCCAGGTGATTCCTCCTTGAGTTCCGAGGGCGATACTAAAATCTTCGGGTAGCCTGCGATGAAGTTTGAAGCTAACAGCACCATCTCTAAAAGGACTACTAACATCGACTAAACTTATCCCGATTTGGACTCCAATATTTTTCTGCGGATTACCTAAACCAAAACCTAGCCCAAATACTCCGTCTGCTTGATCTCGAAAGCGGACTCTTTCTTGAAATCCGACGCCAAATCCAACATTTCCCCAAGCAGCACCATAACCAGAAGGATTGATGATTGTAACACTAGGAGATACGCGATAAAAGTCTTGACGAGGAATGCGGAGGGGAATTCTTCTGGGTTCAAATTTATCTTGTCCTTCTGAAGGTTGGCGACGCAATGAGGGAGAACCAGGGTCTGAGGAATTATTTTGAGCTAGCCAAAGTTGTGAAGATTGTTGAGAAGATGGCGATAAGGCGGTTTTAGATTCTGCGATTTGAGCTTGAA
>DAXETX010000200.1:0-5867 GCA_051155735.1 Xenococcaceae cyanobacterium | reverse complement strand
TTTTAATAGCAGGACTTTATTGGTTTTTTAGTTCTATAGCCCAAACCCTAATCTTCGGGAAATCCGATGAAAGTAATACGACAAATAATTAAACAAGATTTTATTCATTTGCCAAATTGCTAACTTGATCGCGCTTTAGAATCAACCAACCAATGATGATCGAGATAATACCAGCAGCGATAAAACCCAAATCCCAAGCTAGCTGATGCGTCCCTGGTTTGACATGATGGATCTGCAATTAAAGGTCGCCGATTTAAATCGGTGATAGTTTCTGTTTTCATTTGTTTGTTTTTATATTTACAGATGATTTTTGATTGCTCTGGTCACAATTAAAAAATTAAATCTAAAATCGAATTTTTCCATCTATAAGTAGAAGCAAAAACTTGAGCTACAGCTTTAAAGTAATACCAGTTATTCAGTAAAAGAAAATTTCTGATGAGCGATACCACCGTAAAAAAAGTTAGTTCGACTCATTCGCCAACAGGTGAGATGGGACAAAAGTATTTAGTTGCAGGAAAAAGCATCTCAATGCGACTTTGGTCAGAGAGACCCCGCCGTGAGACAACGAGGCTTTCTCTGACTTCGTCAAATGAACAGCCAGATCAGCCCAAACCAGAACAAGCCAGAGAGTATGAAACTGTAGGCTATGTAATCGCAGGAAAAGCGGAACTTCACTTAGAAGGTCAAGTAGTTAAGCTAGAACCTGGAGACTCTTGGGTAGTACCAAAAGGAGCGACTCATACTTACAAAATTACCGAACCTTTCACCGCAGTAGAAGCTACTAGTCCTCCTGCGAGAGTTGATGAAAGAGACGAACCCTAGTACTTATTTGATTTAAAAAATCGGGACACCGCCTAGAAAAGGCGGTGTCTGTAATAATTACATTTCGCGGTAACTGCTTCAGCAGTTATTTGCTATTTTTAATTAGACATTACTTGGTCAGAGGGTACTGATTCTGGGAGAGCAAAGCCGAAATAACCAGCGATCGCTCCTGCGAGAGCATTAAACCAGACGTTGTTACCAAAAATTGGCATTAAACCAAAAGTAGTTTTGGCTAAGGGGAACAAGCCCATAACCGCGATGAGAAGATAACTAATGGCAAAACTGCGGTTATATAGACGTGCGCCACCAGGAGTCGAAGCAGCAGCAATGCCTAATAAACCTACAGTTAGATGGACGAGGTTATGCATTAAGTTAGTCGGAAATAAACCGAATAATAAACCAAATCCTTTAGCGTAAAAGCTATCAACAGTTAAAGGCACACTCGAATCAAAATCGGGACTAGGTAAACTGACTAAACTGGGAATAAAACCAGCTATACCTAAAACTAGAAAGACAATACCTAAAGCTAATGCACATTTACGTTGCATGATTGATACCTCCATTGTTGATTGTTTTATAACTAATGGCTTACTGTTTACCAGTACTGTGTAATTTAGGATCGGGACTTGGAGCTTCTGGCATTTCTGACTCACCTTGAGGATTTTCGAGATATTCAAATTCTCCTTTCCCATCAGGGGCTGTTCCTTTTGCCCAACGTCCCTCTTTACTTTCTGTACCTTCTGATAAGTTCCAGAATTGATAAGAAGCATGTTGTTTTTCCTGTTCTTGAGGAAAAGAACTAGGAACGGGTAAACTTTCTAACCCATCAGCTTTTAGTTCTTCGATTGCAGCGATCCATTGATTTTGGTGCATAGTATCGCGAGCAATCATATAAGCTAGGGTATCTTTAACCCCAGAATCGGTAGCCATTTCATACATTCTGACTGCCTGTAAGCGTCCTTGGGCTTCTGCTTGTACATTGGAATAAAAATCAGCCATCAAATTGCCAGAAGCAATAACATAGCGACCATTCCAGGGATATCCCATACTATCAGCAGGTAGCGCACCACCACCTGTAACCGTAGCGTGTTGCGGATTCATGCTAGCCATAATGATATCTTCGGTTTTCATTCCTCCCATAACGCCTTCCATAATGGGGTCTTGGGCTGCTGCTTCTTGTTGTTCTACAGGGGCTTTGTCTAACAAGAAAGCAATTGTCGTGGCTAACATCTCGATATGTCCAATTTCTTCAGTAGCAATATCGAGCATCATGTCTTTATATTTAGCAGGACCACGGCAATTCCAGCCTTGAAAGAAATATTGCATCATTACAGTCATTTCGCCAAAAGGACCGCCGATTAGTTCTTGGATTTTTTTTGCCAAGATGGGATCGGGGCGTTCTGGTTTGGTAAAATACTGTAGCCTTTTTTGGTGATAAAACATATAATTCTTTTGAGATCGACGTATCTTAGCTTGGGTAGGAAATAGTGGTTGTCCAGACTCCTATCCTCCCAAGTGTGGGAAGAAGAACACTTTTAAGATTAATTATTAAGCCAATGAATCAACATTAGATAGTGCTGCTCTTACCAAACTAAACAGGATAGAGGTAAAGATTAGTTATTTTAGTCAATCTTGTTTTTAAAACCTTGAACCAAAAACCAAAGACGATTTATTTACGGTTTAAGAACGACTTTGGTGCAGTTATCTTCTTTATTACGGAATATTTGGTAGCCTTTAGGCGCATCTTCAATACTTAGGTGGTGCGAAATGACAAAAGCAGGATCGATTTCACCCTGTTGAATGCGCTTTAGTAATGGTTGAAGATATCTCTGAACATGAGTTTGTCCTGAGCGCAAAGTAAGCCCTTTATTGACAATCGCCCCTAAAGGTACTTTATCGACAAAGCCACCATATACCCCAGGAATCGAGACTGTGCCTCCTTTGCGACAAGCCACAATTGCCTGTCTTAAGGCGGTAGGACTGCCTGTTTCTAGCTTGACTGCCTTTTTGACTTGGTCATAAGCTGCCATCACATCCGTACCATGTGCCTCCATGCCGACGGCATCAATACAGCGGTCAGGACCTCTACCCCCTGTCATTTCTTTAAGGGCTTCGCCTGCATCTACTACTTCGTAGTTGATTACTTCGGCTTTGCCTGCTTGTGCCATTTGTAATCTTTCAGGAAAACGATCTATGGCAATAACCCTAGCTGCACCTAACATGTAGGCACTTCTGATCGCAAACTGTCCTACAGGACCACACCCCCAGACTGCTACTGTATCTCCTGGTTCAATGTCCGCATTTTCCGCAGCCATATAGCCAGTAGGAAAAATGTCTGTCAAGAATAAGACCCGATCGTCTTCTAGACTATCTGGTACTTTCAAAGGACCGATATCAGCGTAAGGGACACGGGCGTATTCTGCTTGTCCTCCTGCATAGCCCCCTAGTAAATGGGAATAACCATAAATCCCAGAAGGCGAATGCCCGTAAAATTTTTCTGCCATCCAGCTATTAGGATTGGAGTTATCGCACAGTGACCATAAGTCTTTTTTGCAGAAGAAACAGCCACCACAGGCAATAGTAAAAGGCACGACAACCCGATCGCCTGGCTTGAGATTTTTCACTTCTTTGCCAGTTTCGACTACTTCACCCATAAATTCATGACCGAGGATATCTCCTGATTCCATAGTCGGAATATTCCCTTCATACAGGTGCAAGTCAGAACCGCAAATCGCCGTCGAGGTGACTTTGATGATGGCATCGCGAGGGTTAAGAATTTTGGGATCTGGTACGGTTTCGACTCTGACATCTTGTTTACCATGCCAACAGACAGCTTTCATAGTTTTAACTTCCCTAAAGGATTCGAAAAAATGATTGATTTTAGAACTGGTTTTACGATGTGACCCGAAAAAGTGATCGCGCCCAGGAGAATCTCCGTAAAATTCTGAATTCAGAATTCTGAATTCAGAATTCAACTTAACTAATCAAAAATATATTTAGTCAGGGAGCTAAAAGCTTATTTAATTCTTTCTCGCTCTTCACGTCTAATTACCTCAGCATCACGGTCTGGAGTGACCATACGGTCGTGGTCGCCTCTAGTAGTTGTTGGTTCAACAGTCATGGCACGATCGCTGGCTTCAGTCATCGGTTCAACGGTAGTTCCAGCCTGATTGAGATCGGGAGCATCATAGATGCCAAATTCTTCAATCCCATTGTCATTTAAAATGCTTTCAGCACGATGAACTTCATCTTCTGTGCCATTAGCCATGACTAGATAGCTACCACCCTTAACGCGATCGCTATAAACTTTGGCTTTTTCTTCAGGAATTCCCATACCGACTAAAGCCCCGATCAGTCCTCCTGCTGCTGCACCGATTCCAGCCCCTGCTAGAGTACTAGCAATCGTACCTGCTGCTTCACCAGCGACAATAATTGGTCCGACACCAGGAATTGCTAGTGTTCCGATGCCGACTAATAAGCCACCAATACCGCCTAGTACCGCACCCGAAGTTGCACCAGCCCCAGCACCTTCAGAGGTGTTGTTCCCTTCTTCTACAGTTTCATCGTCACGACCTAAGTCGTTGGCTTCTCTAACCTTGTCCGCATCCCGCGCAATCAAGTTGACTCGCTTCATATCAAAGCCATCATCTTTAAGAGCGCGTAATGCTGCTTCTGCTTCATCGCGACTGTAAAATAAACCTACTGCTCTTTTGTATGTACTCATGAGTAATTGTTGTTGTTGAACGCTACTTTATTCTTTTTTGTTTCGATGATTTATTCATCACTCGAAAGTTGTAGGTGTTGAAAACTCTAACTTTGGAATCAGTTGTTAGTTGTTAGTTGTTACAAAGGACGAACAACGAAGGACAAAAGACGATCAGATCAATTTCTAACTAACCCTGGGGTTGACCTTCGGTAGTGGTAATTTCTCCTGTTTCCATTAGTTGTTTAAAACGATTGAGTTCGTCGCCAATTTGTTGCTGGGGTGATTCGCCAAAGAGATGAGTGATCGCATTAGTTAACGCACCGCCTGGGGGCTGATATTCTACAACTACTTTGACTTGTGTACCGCGATTACCTGTAGCAGGTTGAAAGCGAACAAACCCACAGTTATCAATGTCGGCATTTTCTAGAGAACTCCAGGCGATCAGCTGATTTGGTTCGTCTTTGACGATCGCAGCATCCCATTCAACGCTGAAATCTAAAGGTGCATTGGCTACCCAGTGTGATATTTGACCTGTGGCATCTTGGTTGACGACCGATTTTAGGTGTCCCATAAAGTTGGGTAAATTGGTAAAATCACGCCAGTAGTTGTATAATTCAGCAGCAGGACGCTCGATTGTAACAGTTTTTTCAACCTGAATATTAGGAGTTAAACCGATGGCTGTGGTAGCGTGGTTGATCGGGTTAGTTTCAACAACGGGAATTGGGCGATCGCCATAAGCAGCTAAAGTTGCTTTTAAAGTCTGCTGCTGTAAGTTCCTAATTACCAAAGGACTATTAATAATCGCTTCTGGAGTAATGGGGCGATTGGGGGAGCTAGTTAAATCAACTTGTTCCATGATATTTTTTATTGAGAATGCTCAAACTGTTTTTGTCTCTAAATCTTTAACCGCAGGACCTTCAATTACTTTGCCATCGTAGGTATATCGCGCCCCATGACAAGGACAATCCCAACTTTTTTCGGCACTGTTCCAATTGACAATACACGCTAGGTGAGGACAGGTAGCAGATACAGCAGTAACTTTACCTGCTGCATCACGATAAACTCCGACTTTATCGCCATTGAGAGTAATTAGTTTGCCTTCTCCTGGTTTGACATCATCTACCGACGAATTTTGTAACCCTTTAAAGCGGTCTTTAACCCAATGCATTCCTACATCAAGATTGTTTTTAATCGAGTCTGGCGTGACAAAAGGCGTTGCTCGTAATGAGTCGTATAAATCTGCCCAAGGATTGGCTTTACCCTGTACTAGATCGGCTAAAATCATCCCTGACATTGTACCTTTACTCATTCCCCAAAGACTAAAGCCTGTAGCAATGTA
>DAXETX010000199.1:0-5141 GCA_051155735.1 Xenococcaceae cyanobacterium | reverse complement strand
GGTAATTGATTTAATTGCTTTCATTAACTTAATTATATTTTCTAGCTTTTTGGCGATTAATAATAGTTTTGAGTACCACAATAATTTTATAGTTACTATCTATTTTAATAATTTAACTTTTAATTAACTTTAAAATAATTTTTACTTAATCTAATTTAATTAGATAAAAAAAACATTATCGAGCAAATATTGTCAGAGTAATAATTTAAAGAAAAATAAGCCTTTTCGATTTCTTAACCTTTACTGAAATCTTCCGTTTTCGCCGTCTTGGTGATGCTACCTCTTCTTATTTGTATGCTGCGGGAGCAGAAGCTGAAAACATTCGTGCTAAATTTAGTGATACTTTCGCAGAAGAAGGTTTAGCCTTTTATGTTTATGGGGTAGGAGCAGAGGAAGCTACAAAGGTTACTCGTTTCCGTAGTCTTGTCGCACCTGAAACTTATCTTTATGCGACGGGTACAGAAGCTGAGGCAATTCGTACTGATTTTGCTGAGACTTTTGCAGTAGAGGGTGCTGCTTTTGAAGTAGCAATTTAATCAATTGACCGCGGAAGGCGGTCAACGCAGGCACCGTCGTTTCACGGCGGTGTAACGTTGACATACTCCCCGATTTAAAAAACACGGGGATTCTAGGATACCGGCGTAGATTGCGGTCTAAGACTGTCTTACACCTACTCTCCTACTAGACAATGCCCTGCCTAGCTGAAAAATCAGACAACCAGAATGGTTTTCCCATCTTTAGGTCTTCTAGAGTCTCTGTGAATCCCGACTATTACTGTCTGGCGATTCGCATTGATCCCAATCAAACTAGAAAGACTACATTCTCAACTGCTGCTTGAAGTTTTACCCAAAAGAGAGGGTCTTACGCCCGAAAAAGATAAAACTGTACCTATAAACCAGGAAGATTTAAACCACTAGTAAGTTCTTCCATGCGACTACGCATCATTTCGGTTGATTTGCTATAGGCTTCTTGCATTGCCGTTGTCACCATTTCCGAAAGCGCACCTGCTCCTAAATTTAAAGCATCGGGCGCAATTTCTACACGACGAGGTTCTTGATTACCACTCATGATGACTTTAACTAAACCATCACCAGCAATACCTTCTATTTCTAACTGTTCTAATTCTGACTGGAGTTGTTGCGCTCCTTGTTGAACTTCCTGAGCTTTTTTAAAAGCATCTGCTAGTTCTCTCATTTTGCCTAGAGGACCAAAACCTTTTCCTGACATATATATACCAATTATTGTGTTAGTGTGACCTTAATTGAATTTAGAGCTTTAAACCCCGATTGTAAGTAATTTTTAAAATTCCCCTACTAGTTTAACTTCTGGTTCTAACGCTACTGACCAATGATATTCTACTTTCTCTTGAACGTAACGTATTAGCTGAAAAATATCACTAGCGGTTGCAGTACCACAGTTAAGAATGAAATTAGCATGACGGTGGGAAATTTCGGCATCTCCTATTTTATAACCTTTTAATCCTAACTGCTCAATGAGCCATCCTGCAGCGCGAGGTTGCGGGTTGCGAAAAACGCTACCACAACTAGGTAAGTGATATGGTTGCGTATTTTTGCGTTGTGTCAGGTTAGTACTAGATAGTTGCATCAAATCTGTTTTAGCAAAACCTGGTTGCAGTTGCAGCACCGCTCGAATTACTAATTTATTAGTTCCCTGAAGCTTAGAAGTTCGATAAGCATATTGTAATTCTTGGGGAGAAAGTTGCTCAATTGAGCCATCGGGAGCTAGGGTAGTAGCACTTACTAGAATATCTCCTAAACATTGTTGGTGCGCTCCTGCATTCATTACTACCGCACCTCCTATTGTACCAGGAATTCCTACCGCCCATTCTAGACCCTTACAACCTCTTTTGGCTGCTTTCCAAGCTAGTTTGGCTATTGGTTCTCCTGCATCTGCTGTCAGTAACCCCGTTGCTTCATCGAATTCATAACTGCGAAAGTAACGAGTACTAATTACTAAACCTGAAATTCCCCGATCGCTTATCAGTAAATTTGAACCTGCCCCTAAGAGCGTCAGCGGTAAATCTTGCCTTTGATACCAGTCAAAACAGGCTGCTAGTTGTTCCCAGTTTCTCGGCGCAGCATACCATTGGGCTTTTCCTCCTACCCGATAGGAAGTTTGATAGGCTAGGGAGATCTGAGGTTGAATTAGGCGATCGCTTAAGAAACTCATAATACGAGCAATGAATAGTTAAATTATAAGATGTTATGGCAGAAGAGTTTTTGCCCAGACTCTAGAATCATTTTTTTGCTAAGTATTTATACTTAAACAAAAGGGATGATTTCAGACTATTTGTTCTTGGGTGACTTAAAAAACTCAATATTGTTCCCGATGCCAACGATAATTTAACCTATCTTAAAAGATTTGCCTAGAGTATGAGGTATAATTAATGGTTTATTGCTAGTTGCTTTTTAGTAAATCAAGGGTTTGAGGAATAGCTTGATTCAGGTTTCCTGCCCCCAGAAATATTACCAAATCTCCTGGTTGCAGAATTTCTTGTTGCAAAAAATTGGGCAGAGTAGCCAAATTTTGATGATAAAAAATCTGAGAATGAGATTGTGCGATCGCATCTGCCATTTGTTGCCCGCTAATTCCTTTGGGGTTGGCTTCTCCAGCACTATAGATATCAGTCACCACGACCAAATCTGCATCAGTAAAAGCAGTAGCAAATTCGCTAATAAACGCTTCGACACGACTGTAACGATGGGGTTGAAAGACGGCGATCACTCGCTTTTCGTCAGAATTATCGGTAACTCTGAGTCTGGCTGCTGCTAGAGTCACCGCGACTTCACTAGGATGATGGGCATAGTCGTCGATTAATCGAATGTTATTGACTTCTCCCCGCAATTCAAAGCGTCGTTTAGTACCAGAAAAACTCGCTAATCCTTGAGCAATTACCGCAAATTCTAAACCAATTTTGCGTCCTACAGCGATCGCAGCTAGAGCATTACTTAGGTTATGTTTGCCTAAAAGTTGCCAATTTAAAGTCCCCAAACACTTGCTGCCTTCCCACACTTGGGCTTGAGTCCCCTGAGCCTGATAAACTACATCGGTAACAGTATAGTCAGCACCCATAGCAGGATTGAGACTGTAACTAATATCTAAAGTAATATTGTCCTGAATCACCCCATCATCGAGACAACCAATGACAGTTTGACACTGTTGGGCAAAAGTTTGAAAGATCGCAATTACCTCAGTAATGTCATCGTAGCGATCAGGATGGTCTAATTCAATATTAGTAATAATCCCGATTTTAGGAGTATGTTTAACTAGAGAACCATCAGACTCATCGGCTTCTGCTACTAAATAGTTACTTGTTCCAGAACGAGCATTACCTTGCCAAGCATCTACTTCTCCGCCGACAATGATTGTCGGGTCTAAACCTGCCTGCAACAACATATAGGCGATCGCACTACTAGTGGTAGTTTTACCGTGAGTACCTGACACAGCGATGCTATCATATTCAGCAATCAGAGCAGCTAAAAGGTCAGAACGGTGAAAAATGGGACAACCTAAGTCTTTTGCTGCTTGATATTCTGGGTTAGAGCTACTAATAGCAGTAGAACAAATTACTTGCGGTAAGACAGCTAAAGTTTCCGAAGTTATAGGAGTTAGAATAGAAGTGGTTTCTGACTCAGCGTTAGAGTTGACCAAAGGAGAAATGAGAGCATCTTGGTTAAGAGCTTGAGGAATGGTAAAACAATTTAAATTACTAGCTTGTTGCTGGTGAAAAATCTTAGTCCCCAAAGATTCTAAGCGACTTGTGAGATGACTAGTTTTTAGATCCGAACCTGAAACAGGTAAGTGACGTTGCGCCACAATATATGCCAGCGCAGACATCCCAATTCCGCCAATACCAATAAAATGAAATGGTTTACCCGTCAAATCTACTTGATTCACCCTTAATGCTCCTTAAACGCCACCAGCTTGATAATTTAGCACTGTTCTGTACAATTACGGGCTATGATAACAGCAATTTTTTTAAGTGGTGCTAAAAAATTGCTAACTCCACTACTGAAGGAATAATTTTGTTATCGAGATTGATCGCTTTGCTGTATTGAATTGTGCAGACTTTACGATATGATGAGTCTTAATTAAGACTCATTTAATCTATTGACCTAAATAAATTACAGAGGGCAAGAACCAGTGGTTAGAGTAGCAATTAACGGTTTTGGACGTATCGGACGTAATTTTTTAAGATGCTGGGTAGGCAGAGAAAACAGCAACCTAGAAGTAGTAGGGATCAATGATACTTCTGATCCCAAAACTAACGCTCACTTGCTCAAATATGATTCCATGTTGGGTATTTTAGATGCTGAGATCGAAGCTGATGCCAACTCTTTGACAGTTAATGGCAAAACCATCAAGTGTGTATCAGATCGCAACCCTTTAAACTTGCCCTGGAAAGATTGGAATGTAGATTTGGTGATCGAATCTACTGGTGTATTTGTGACTGAAGAAGGAGCATCTAAACACTTACAAGCAGGGGCTAAAAAAGTTTTGATTACTGCCCCAGGAAAAGGCGGTAGAATCGGTACTTATGTTGTTGGGGTTAACGACAAAGAATACAAAAATGGTGAGTACGACATCATTAGCAATGCTAGTTGTACGACTAACTGTCTCGCTCCTGTTGCCAAGGTAATTCACGAAAAATTTGGCATCATTAAAGGCACAATGACTACTACTCACAGTTATACTGGCGACCAAAGAATTTTAGATGCGAGCCATCGTGACTTGAGAAGAGCTAGAGCAGCAGCGATCAATATTGTTCCTACTTCTACTGGTGCAGCTAAAGCAGTGGCGTTAGTACTTCCCGAACTCAAAGGGAAACTCAACGGTATTGCTTTACGAGTTCCGACTCCTAATGTTTCTGTTGTCGATTTGGTAGCTCAAGTCGAAAAGAAAACTATTGCTGAAGAAGTTAACGAAGCTCTTAAAGCTGCTGCTGAAGGCGAGCTTAAAGGGATTCTCGGTTATACTGATTTACCTTTGGTTTCTTCTGACTTCCGTGGCACAAATGTTTCTTCTACTATTGACGGACAACTAACTTTGGTTATGGATGGCGATATGGTTAAAGTTATCGCTTGGTATGACAATGAGTGGGGTTATTCTCAAAGAGTAGT
>DAXETX010000198.1:0-11001 GCA_051155735.1 Xenococcaceae cyanobacterium | reverse complement strand
CGTTTTTTCTTTGGTAACAAGGGTTCTATCAGTTCCCACTCTCGATCCGTCAAATCACTTGAATATCCCATCTTGCTTAATATCCTTTTTTATAAAGATACCAAATGGGTTCTATAGTGGTAATCTCTGGCGAGAGCAACTTGATGATTTTATTAGCGAGGTTATTGGCAAACCAGTAGTTTTAGTCGGTAACTCTTTAGGAGGCTATGCTGCTCTTTGTTTAGCAGCACAAAAACCCGAATCTGCGGTAGGCTTAATATTAATTAATAGTGCTGGTCCTTTTAGTGACAGTGAGCCACAAACTCAGCAAAAACCGCTACAAAAAACTGTGAGGGACTTAACTCGTGCCATATTGTTGCAGCCTTGGGCTAGTTATTTATTATTTCAGTATGTACGCCGTAAAAGTATGATTCGTAAAACTCTCAAACAAGTTTATCTCGACCACAATGCTGTAACTGAACGTTTAGTAGAAGAGATTTATCGCCCCTCTTGCGATCCTGGCGCACCTCAAGTGTTTGCTGCGGTATTCAAAAGTCCTCAAGGAGCAAAAATTGATCGATTATTGCAGCAGTTGCGCTGTCCTTTATTGATGTTGTGGGGAGAAGGGGATCCTTGGATTAATGCTAGGGAAAGAGGCGAGAAATTTCGGCAATATTACCCGAATCTGGTCGAATATTACCTTCAGGCTGGACATTGCCCTCACGATGAAGTTCCTGAACAAGTCAATAATCTCATAGAATCTTGGATTTTATCCGTCAATGATGGAAATCCGTAATTGCAAGATTCTTAATATTTTGTTACAAAAAGAAAAAGACTAACTCGATTTTTAGCTCTATGTTTGGTGGCTTCGTTGGTTTCAACAACAATCAAAGCGGTGATTGGGGAGAAAATCTTCTCAATACAGTGGCTAGTAATACTATTCGCCACCTCTTCACTCGTAGTGAGTCAGTTAAAGTAAAAGTACGCTGTAATCCTTCTAGCAAGCTGCTCCAAGGGACGATAGACAGCTTTAAAATGGATGGGCGGGGGTTGGTAATTCGCCGTGACTTCCGCACCGAAGAAATGTCTTTTGAGACTGATGCAGTCTCGATTGATTTTAGTTCGGTAATGCAAGGCAAAATTTCTCTCAAACAACCAACTCAGGCGATCGCTCAAGTTAAATTAACTGAAACCGATCTTAATCAAGCTTTTCACGCCAAATTAGTTAAAAAACGCCTAGAAAATCTTTCTTTACCCGCTTTAACTGCTATATCTGGCGGAGAGCCTGTTTCTTTTTCTGATGTAGAGTTGCAACTCTTACCAGATAACCAAGTCAAGTTTTTAGTTAAAGCTAATTGGGAAGACACAACTATTCCGATCAGTTTTATTGCTACGATCAACGTCGTTAAAAGAAGGCGGATTCAGTTTGAAAATATTGAATTTGAAGCTGAAGATGTACCGTCAGACTTACAAGAAATATCGCAACAATTGATGATCGCTTTAGGAGAAATTTTAAACGCGATGATCGATCTAGACCGTTTTGACCTTGATGGGGTAAAAATGCGACTAAATCGCCTCGAAACTCAAGGAAAAGTGCTTTTGTTTAGTGGTTATGCCCAAATAGAGCATTTTCCTAAAACTCAGTAAATTTGCGATTAATCAGTGATTCCAGCTTGTTGAAAGATTTGATTTACTGTTAATTGCAAATTGGGTAATAACTCATCTTCTAAGCTATCATTGTTTTTTTTCGTTTGTGGTACTGCATTAGGATAAAAAATCGTGATGCTTTTGGCTTGAGCATCGATTAACCAAACTCGACTTACGCCTGCTTGTAAATAGTCTGTAGCTTTTTCACTTAAATCGCCAAAAGACTGACCAGGAGAAATAATTTCAATGGCTAATTCGGGTGCAATAGGACAAGCTTCGTCTTCAAATCTCTCTAAGGGAAGACGCTCATAAGATATGTATAGTAAATCGGGAACAGGAACCCAATCTTGTCCTCTACGTTTTAAAACAATCCCCCATTCGATCCCGATTTCCCCTCGTTCTTGAACCCATTGAGTAAAAAGTAGGCAAAGTGTTACAGTCAAACGGGAATGAAATCTTTTGGGTGCCATTTTGGGAATAGCTTGTCCTGCTATTAGCTCATAATTATGATCGTGTTCGGGAAGTTCCAGGAATTCCTCTAAAGTGAGTTTTTGAGTATTAATCATGGCATATTGATGATTTAATCTAGTTCTCTTCTGCCTTCTAAGGCTCTAGCTAAGGTGACTTCATCAGCATATTCTAAGTCGCCACCCATAGGTAAACCAAAAGCAATTCTCGTAACTTTAGTAAAGGGTTTGAGCAGTTGACCAATATATAAGGTAGTGGTTTCGCCTTCAACACTAGGATCGATCGCTAAGATAATTTCCTTAATGACTTCTTTAGTAACTCTTCTTACCAAACTATCAATGTGTAACTGTTCAGGACCAATGCCATCCATAGGCGAAATGACTCCGCCTAAAACATGATATAAACCGCGATATTCTCTGGTTTTTTCTAAAGCAATTACATCACGGGAGTCTGCCACGACACATATTGTAGTGCGATCGCGATTCTGATTACGACAAATTGTACAAACAGGTTCAGCGGAGAGGTGATAGCAAACTTTACATAAACCTACCTGCTTTTTGGCGTCGATTAAGGCTTGTGCAAGAGCTTGTACCTCTTTTTCTGAACGTTTAATTAGGTGTAAAGCTAATCTTTGGGCAGTTTTTGGTCCTACTCCAGGTAAAAGCTGTAATTGTTCGATTAAACGGGCTAAAGGAGGAGTGTAAATAGTCTTATCATCCGTTAAGAAAGTACTAATTTTAGTTTATCTACTTGAATATCTGATAGACAAGTCTTCTGAGTTTGCCTCTAATCGCTCCTGAATATCTGCTCAGATGAGTCATCGGGTTGAGATATCGCTCCATAGTAGCAGTGATATTGTGACTACTCTGATCAAGAGAATGCCATTGTGCCAGAGTTTTTAATTCCCCTGCGAGAAATTGCTGCTGACAAAAACTTCTTCTGACTTTGCCACTAGAGGTTTTGGGAAGGCTTCCTGGGGCAAGAAGCGAGATCGCATAAAGGTCGGCAAAGTGTTCGGCAAAAACTTGCCACCGCAAGGTTTCTACTACGTCATTAAGGTCAAGATATTTACGATAACTGCGTTTAACCTCAGCAGCGATCGCTAACTTTTCAATTCCCTCTATAGTAATCGTAAAAGCAGCACTACAATTACTGGCAATTCCAGGATGAGCTTGTTCGACAGTTGTTTCTATATGCTGCGGATAATGACTAAAGCCCCAAAGCATTAAAACATCTTTGAGTCTTCCTGTCAGATACAGTTCTCCTTCATCAATAAAACCTAAATCCCCAGTCCGCAAAAATTTTTGGGCTGTATTAGGTAAAACCGCCTCAAAAGTTTGGGTTGTTGCTTCTGGTTGATGCCAATAACCTTTGGCGATACTTTTACCCGCTAGCCAAATTTCGCCGATGCTACCTGTTGGACAAAGAGTTAAGGTTTCGGGATCGACAATGAGCGCAGTTGTATCCAACCAAGTTTGACCACAACTTACTACAGAAATTGTCGCTTCTGAAGCGGTGTTAGCCATAATTACTTGTTTTTTCTTCAAAGCCGATTTGTCCAGATGCTTAACAATTGGCGGTTGGGTTTTGCTTCCCCCTGTCACCAATAAAGTCGCTTCTGCCATGCCATAACAAGGATAAAAAGCATTACTCCGAAATCCACAATCAGCAAAATAGCTAGCAAACTGCGCTAAAGTCTCACTCCGGATCGGTTCAGCCCCAGAAAAAGCTAACTCCCAACTGCTCAAATCGAGATTGGCTTTTTGGGCGGGAGTTACTTTTTTACACAACAAATCGTAAGCAAAGTTAGGACCGCCACTAATCGTTCCCTGGTAGCGAGTAATTGCTTCTAACCACCTAATTGGTTGCTGAATAAAATCAATGGGAGACATCAGTACACAAGGAATACCGAGATAAAGGGAATGTAAAACGTTACCGATTAATCCCATATCATGATACAAAGGCAACCATCCTACTCCCACACTCTTTTCATTGCCAGCAAAAGCCTGTTTAAGTATTTTCTGATTAAACATTAAACACTCGTGGGTGATCTTAACTCCTTTAGGAACTCCTGTAGAACCAGAAGTATATTGTAAGAAAGCGATAGTGTCAGGTTTAATTGTTCCCGCCCAATGTTGTCGTTCTAGAGGCAATTCTAGTTGGTCTGTAGCAACCCAAATTAGGGTTTTGGCTAAAGAGCTATCTAAACGTTTGGCGATTTTACCGATTAATTGTTTGGTGGTTAAAATCACTTGCGCTTCAGAATTAATCAGACGACCTTGTAAATCTCGCAAAGCAGAACGGTTTTGCGGTGGATGAGTCGGAACTGCAATCATTTCAGCAGCTAAACAACCCCAGAAACCCGCAATAAACTCCAAGCCAGAATTGTAAGAATAAATTAAGATGACTCTAGAGCCAACTTTAGTTAAAGCTTTAAGGTGTGTGGCGATCGCAATAGCTTGTTGTGCTAAATCACCATAGGTAAGAGTTTTAGTTTCATTCTTGCGATAGTCTAGCCAGCGATAGGCTAGCTTTTGAGGAAAATTTTTAGCGCGTTGTTGCAATAAGTCAACTAAAGTTGTCGGGATCATCAAAAAGCAAAGAAAATACTAATAAAGAAATAATTAACCACTCTCGCACAAAATTACAAGATATAATTTGTTACGAAACCTATTAAGAAACATTACTTATGAGTAATCCTGTAATTGAGGCATTTTTTCTCGGTAGGGCAGTGGCAGAAGTCATGGGAGAAAAGCTAGAAGATGCCTACACTAATGCTCTAAGTGAGTTTGGTAAATTTGATGCCGAACAAAGAGAAAACCTCAGACAATTTATGGAAGAAGTGCAAATGCGCGCTCAGCAAGCAGCAGCCAGTAGTGGTTATGCACCGAATAGTCCTAATCCTAGTTATACTACAGCTAGCTCCCCTGAAGATTTACAAGAAATGCTCGATCAACTTAGAGCGGAAATTGCTAGCTTGAGAGTGGAACTCAAAAAGTATCGTAATTAAGCCCCATTAATCATCGAATATAGTACCTTAACCAAATACTAACTTTAAATCGCGTGTCTGCTGTCTCTCCCAACTCCGAAGAATTAATCAATTCTAATTCCCTTAAGCGATCGCCAGTAACAAGTGATACTGGCAGCAAGTCCTATCGTTGGAATCAACAAAACTACTCTGTTACGCGCCGTCGTATTGATATCTGGTTATTCGTATTTACCCTATTGTTTAAATTGTGGTCAAATAACCGCAAGTGGACTTATGGTGGCGAATACAGTGAAGTAAAAGCAGCAGTAAGACGCAAAAATCAGGCAATTTGGATTCGGGAAAGTCTGTTAGAATTAGGTCCAACTTTTATCAAAGCTGGTCAATTATTTTCGACCCGTGCGGATTTATTTGCGCCTGAATACGTCGAAGAACTTTCTAAGTTACAAGACCGAGTTCCTGCTTTTTCCTATGAACAAGCATCTGCCACTATTGAAGACGATTTAGGCAAATCCATTACCAAGCTATTTCTCAAATTTGACCCCATTCCACTAGCAGCAGCCAGTCTAGGACAAGTTCACAAAGCCCAACTCCACAATGGAGAAGAAGTAGTCGTTAAAGTACAAAGACCAGGACTTAAACAACTTTTCACCATCGATCTAGGAATTTTAAAACAAATTGCTCGCTATTTTCAGAATCATCCTAAGTGGGGCAAAAATCGTGATTGGTTGGGAATTTACGGAGAATGCTATCGGATTCTTTGGGAAGAAACTGATTATATCAGTGAAGGGCGCAACGCAGATACTTTTCGGCGTAATTTTCGTCAGGAAGACTGGGTCAAAGTACCGCGAGTCTATTGGCGATATACATCCCATCGGGTCTTAACCCTAGAATATTTACCAGGAATTAAAATTAGTCATTATGAAGCGATTGAAGCAGCAGGATTAGATCGCAAGTTACTCGCTAGATTAGGCGCAAAAGCCTATCTGCATCAGTTACTAAATAATGGTTTTTTTCACGCCGATCCCCATCCAGGAAATATTGCCGTGAGTTCCGATGGCTCTTTAATCTTTTATGATTTTGGAATGATGGGTCAGATTACGAGTAATATCCGCGAAAAGCTGATGAATACGCTTTTCGGAATCGCGCAAAAAAACTCTGAGTTGGTAGTGAATTCCCTAATTGATTTGGGAGCATTAGTTCCGACAGGAGACATGACTCCTGTGAGACGTTCGATTCAATATATGCTAGATCATTTTATGGATAAGCCCTTTGAGGAACAATCTATAGATGCGATTAGCGAAGACCTTTATGATATAGCCTACGGTCAACCCTTTCGCTTTCCTGCGACTTTTACCTTTGTGATGCGAGCTTTTTCGACTCTCGAAGGCGTAGGTAAAGGTTTAGATCCTAACTTCAATTTTATGGAAGTAGCACAACCTTTTGCAATGCAAATTATGACAAATAGTAACAATGGCAATGGCACAATTTTTGATGAGCTAGGAAGACAAGCTGCTCAAGTTAGTAGTACCGCTTTGGGTCTGCCTCGACGAATTGAGGATACAATAGATAAACTGGAGAGGGGAGATTTGCGCGTCCGAGTTCGTTCTTTAGAATCAGAGCGAGTATTACGACGTTTGAGTGCTATACAATTAGGGACTAACTATACTTTAATTTTAAGTACTTTGATTTTAGCTGCGACCTTATTATTTATCAACGAATACGTAATTGGTGCTGCGATCGCAGCAACTCTGTCGCTAATTCCTGGTTGGTCGCTGTTGCGGTTGTGGAAACGTTTAGATCGCATAGATCGCATGTTTTAGTTTTTGTCGGTATAATGGCTAAGTTGTTTATGAAACGTTGTTTTGCAGGACTAACGGATACAGGAATTGTCAGAACTGTCAATCAAGATAGTTACTATATCGACGATCCTCAAGGACGCTTTTTTATTGTAGCGGATGGGATGGGAGGACACGCTGGGGGACAAGAAGCTAGTAAAATCGCGACCGAAAAAATCCAAGCTCACTTAGAAGCCCACTGGGACGATGGGAATCTGACTTCAGAATCACTCCTAAAAGAAGCGATTGATCGGGCAAATCAAAGCATTTTAGAAGACCAGTATCAAAATCCAGAAAGAAGCGACATGGGAACTACAGTAGTAGTGGCGATCTTTCGTGATCGCCCTTGGTGCGCTCATGTGGGAGATTCACGTCTATATCGTTGGCGTAATTGCGAGTTAAAACAAGTTACAGAAGATCATACTTGGGTTAGCTTGGCTCTAAGATCGGGAGAAATCAATAAAGAACAAGCCAAAGTTCACCCCTGGCGTCATGTATTATCTCAATGCTTAGGACGGAAAGACCTTTACAGTATTGACCTGCAAGAATTAGATATCCTACCAGGCGATCGCCTTTTAATGTGTAGCGATGGACTCACTGAAGAAGTCTCTGATGAGGAGATTCAAAACTTTCTCACTCAATGTAATGATTACCAACAAGCTGCCGAAAAATTAATTGCAGCAGCTAAACAAGCAGGTGGCTCTGATAATATTACGGTAGTGATCGTAGGAGCAGATTCTTAAATCAGATTGAAGATAAGAGATTTAACCTTGATAGGTTTTAATCAGATATTTTTGTAACCTCAAGCAGCAAAAACTTCGTAAATGGGAAATGATCGCTAATAAATGACCAATGCTATCTCAAATTAAAACCCTAGCAGAACATCTCGCACCCAGACTATTAGAAATTCGACATCACATTCATGCTCATCCTGAACTCAGTGGCGAAGAATATCAAACCGCAGCTTATATAGCTGGGGTACTGTCTTCTTGCGGACTTCATGTCAAAGAGTCGGTAGGGAAAACTGGAGTAGTAGGAGAATTGGGCAATAGTGCTGAATCTGGAACTTTAGCAATTCGCACTGATATGGATGCTCTGCCGATAACGGAACTGACTAACTTAGATTTTGCCTCGCGCAACCCAGGAATTATGCACGCTTGTGGGCATGACGTTCATGCTACTTTGGGTTTGGGTACAGCAATGGTTTTGTCGCAGCTAACTGAATCTTTACCAGGTAAGATTCGTTTCATCTTTCAACCAGCAGAAGAAATTGCCCAAGGGGCAAGATGGATGGTAGATGAAGGTGTAATGGACGGAGTCGAAGCAATTTTTGGGGTTCATGTATTTCCTTCGATCCCAGCCCGTACGGTAGGAATTCGTTATGGCGTATTGACTGCAGCAGCAGATCAGTTAGAAATCACGATTCAAGGAGAATCGGGACATGGGGCGCGTCCCCATCAAGCGATTGATGCAATTTGGATTGCTGCGCAAGTAATTACGACTCTTCAACAAGCTATTAGTCGAACTCAAAATCCGCTACATCCTCTAGTTTTGAGTCTGGGCAAAATAGAAGGAGGTCGAGCCTACAACGTTATCGCAGATCGAGTTAGGATGTGTGGCACAGTGCGCTCGTTACATCCTGAAACTCGCAGCAATTTACCGCAATGGATTGAAAATATTGTCACGAGTGTTTGCCATCCCTACGGAGCAAAATGTGAAGTAAATTATCATCGGGGAGTTCCGCCAGTACATAATGACTTCAATTTGACTAAAATTCTAGAATCAGCTTGTCATGAAGCTTGGGGTAATGATTTGATTCAAATTATTGACGAACCTTCTTTGGGGGCTGAAGATTTTTCAGTATATCTAGAAAAAGCTCAAGGCTGTATGTTTCGCTTGGGAGTTGGTAAATTAGAAACGAAAAACTATCCTTTGCATCATCCTAAGTTTGAGATTGATGAAGCTGCAATTGTTACTGGGGTTGTAACCTTAGCTTATACGGCTTATAAATATTTGCTATTGAGACAATCGCCGATAGCTGAGCCGATTCATTAAATATATCTATCTCTAAAAACTGCAAATCAATGAAAATAGCCAACAATATTACAGAACTTGTGGGAGGAACTCCTCTAGTACGTCTTAACTCAATCCCCTTTGCTGATGGCTGTGTCGCTCAAATTGTGCTGAAGTTAGAGAGTATGAATCCTTCAGCTTCGGTCAAAGACCGAATTGGGGTTAATATGATTAATGCTGCCGAACAAGCAGGAAAAATAGCACCTCACAAAACAACTATTGTCGAACCGACTTCTGGCAACACTGGCATTGCTCTGGCTATGGCAGCAGCAGCCAAAGGCTATCAGCTAATTTTAACTATGCCAGAGAGCATGAGTACTGAACGCCGAGCGATGCTTAAAGCTTACGGTGCTAAACTCGAATTAACCCCTGCTAATGCAGGAATGAAAGGGGCAATTCAGCGAGCCGAAGAACTAGTCGCTACGATACCTAATGCTTATATGCCTCAGCAGTTTCAAAATCCAGCTAATCCTGAAGTTCATGCTATTACAACAGCAGCAGAAATCTGGCAAGATACCGAAGGCGAAGTAGATATTTTGATTGCAGGCGTGGGAACAGGAGGGACGATTACTGGTGTCGCCGAAGCGATCAAACAACGCAAACCTGAGTTTAAAGCGATCGCCGTAGAGCCAGAAGACAGTCCTGTTTTGTCTGGTGGCAACCCTGGAGGACACAAAATTCAGGGAATTGGTGCTGGGTTTATTCCTGAAGTGCTAAAAGTCGCCCTAATTGATGAAGTGGTGACAGTCGCTAATGAAGCAGCTTTTACTTATAGTCGGCGTTTGGCGAAAGAAGAGGGAATTTTATCAGGAATTTCTACTGGTGCTGCTTTAGGTGCTGCAATTAAAGTTGGGCAACGTCCAGAAAATGCTGGTAAATTGATTGTCGTCATCCAACCTAGCTTTGGGGAACGTTATCTTAGCACACCTCTGTTTCAAGATTTGGTAGAAACGCCAGTGATGGCGAAAGTCAATTAAATTATTTATTTTTAAAATATAGTGTTTCTTAAAGTCATCAAGATTGTTAGTAATTACAATGAATTTTTGGCAGCCAGAATGTCGTCGATAATCATGGTTTCTTTATAGCTATTTTCTTTTTTAGCATCATATTGTGGTTTGGTAGTATCACAATATTTTAAAAAGTCACGATTTTCGCTAGTGTAAGCCATGTAGTTATAGGTTAGTTTAATATCATTACCAATAGTAACTAAATCACCAGATTGTAAGCGATGGAGCAGTTTTTTGTGTCCATTAATGGCAATACCATTACGACTTCTTTTCCTTTTGCCCTTACCATCAATAATCCAGTAAGAATAGTTGCTTTTTTCCTCATTTTCTGAGGTTTCGGTATATTGCAACCAAGCAATTGTAGCGTGATGGCGCGATACCATATTGCTACTTAAAACTAGAGAATTCTGAGGATGACGACCAATCGAGAAAACAGAAGTATTTAAAGCAACTGCTCGTCTTGAGTCGAGAGATTCAATAATTAAAATATGTCTTCCTTTTAATAAATTATCTTTATTAAATTTTACGAGAGTTAGTTTAGATTTGCTATTAGCCATTATGCTGGAACTAGATATAGTTTTAAGCTTGTTTGAAAAAGTGATAAATTATTTAAGCTAAGTTTTTAAAGTGAGGCTTTGGCGATAAACTCAAAAAATAGTGAAGACTCTTTTTAGTTACGAAGATACACCAGCATCAAAATGTTTTTAATTTATCGATCTATTAACTAAAAATTGGCATAATGTGCTATTTTTTGAGATTTTGTAATTTTAGATAGTATTTTTTGATTAAAGATATATTTGAGGATCTTCGATCTAGATTAGAGCAACAAAAAAACTTGGTTTGTTCTTATTTTAATCTAGTAAATATGAAATCGGTAGTGAGACTTGCCCTCACTCCAAAGTGAAACAAATCTAAGACCAAGTTTGCATCAGTAAAAATAGGGAATTATTTAAGTAATCACCACAAAAATTCTAAATTAAAACTAAAACGCTTGTCTTGATCG
>DAXETX010000197.1:0-16596 GCA_051155735.1 Xenococcaceae cyanobacterium | reverse complement strand
ATAGTTTCCCTGTCCTGGCGAACCGATCAACGAAGCCACAGAAGAGAATAAAATAAAGAAATCTAGGTCAAGATTTTTGGTACTTTGATGTAAGTTCCAAGCTCCAATTATTTTGGGTTTTAGTACTTTTTGAAATTTTTGCCAAGTTTGATTTTGTAACAAGCCATCATCAAGTATTCCTGCTGCGTGAACTACGCCTTTAAGAGAATTACCCCTGGAGGCAATGATCTTTTCAACAGTTGCTAAATCGCAGATATCACCCTGAATAGTTTCGATGGTTGCACCTTTTTGTTCTAATTCTTTGATAGTTGCTTGTGCTGTTGCTGAAGCTTCACTTCTACCAATAAGTACTAAATTTTTTGCTCCTTTGGCTACTAATAATTGCGCGACTTGTAAACCTAATGCACCCAAACCCCCTGTAATCAGATAACAACCACTAGCATTAATTTTAAGAGCTTGATGGCGCGTCAAGCCAACTTTTTTTAGACGCGGTAGATAGATATTTTCTTGTCGCAGTGCTAAATAATCTTCTTGTTCACTGTTACTAATTAAAGCAATAATTTGAGTTGCTGTTACTGTTTTACTACTACTATCTAAGTCAATAATTCCGCCATAGTATTCAGGATGTTCGCTAGCAATTACTTTACCTAAACCCCAAAGCGAGCTACTATTAATACTTGTTGCTGATAATGTTTGATCACCTATTTCTTGCGTACCTCTGGTAACTAACCAGATTGGCGTTTTAACTGATTGAATAAATAATGTTTGCAGCAAATTTAGAATAGTAGTGCAGTTTTTTTCTTGATAACTAATAATATTTTCATTAGCTACTTTTTGCCGATCAAGTTCATCCAAACTCCAAAGATAAATTATGCCTTGAATTTCAGCTTGCTGGGTAATAACTTTTTTAAAATCTGCTATTTCTTGATAATCAAGCTGCAAACTATTTTCGGTAAGTTTTGTTGCTTTGCTACTAGGATAGACTAACAGATAACTTTGATTATGCTGTTGTAAATATTGCGCAATTTGCGCTGCTAAACCATTTTGATCGGCAAAAATAATCCATTGACTCGCTGCAAATTTTGGTGTTAAATCTTGAAGCTTAATCTTACTTTTTTGCCAGGTAATTTGATAATAATCCAGGGCTGATTTTTCTAAATTAGGTTTATTTTCAACACCGCGATTGGATCTTACTTCTCTTTTTTCTAACCAATAGCTTTGTCTTTGGAAAGGATAGGTAGGTAACTGAAGTTTATTTTTTAAATCATCTCCCTCAAATTCCTGCCAATTAATCCGACTTCCCTGACAGTATAAAGCAGCTAAACTTTTAGTAATTTGTGACCAGTCCGATTTACGGGGACGCAAACTAGGTAAACACAAAGACGGCTCACCTTCTTGTTGATTATTAGTACTATTTTCTAATATATTACGCCCCATTCCTAACAAGATTGGTTTAGCCCCAATTTCTAGAAAAATATCACATTTTTGGCTTGACAAATATTGCATTCCTTGAGCAAATTTTACAGGAGCGATAATATGATTTACCCAATATTCAGGATTAGCGATCGCCTCTTTAATGACTTCTCCCGTAACATTAGAAACTAAATTAATTTGCGGTAAATTATAGCTAATACTTTGAGCAACTTGTCTAAAATCTTCTAGTATCGGCTGCATTAAAGGAGAATGAAAAGCATGGGAAACTGTTAGTTGTTGACTATTAATTCCTTGACTTTCTAACTTACTAATTATGTAACTGACTGCTTGAGTATCACCAGAGATCACTGTATTTTGTGTGCCATTAATTGCTGCGATCGCAACTTGATCGCCAGCGAATTTAATTGCTTCGCTAACTGTCATTTCATCAGCAAAAACCGCATACATCGCGCCATTTCGCGGTAATGCTTGCATTAATTTACCTCGTTCGGCAATTAATTTTAATCCCGATTCTAAACTAAATACTCCTGCGATGGTTGCAGCTACATATTCTCCCACACTATGACCCATAACTACATCTGGTTGGATTCCCCACGAGAGCCACATTTGAGCCAGGGCGTATTCTAGAGTAAAAATTGCTGGTTGCGTATATTGAGTTTGATTAAGGGATAAATTAAGCTCAGAATTGGGATAAATGACCTCTATTATATTCACTCCCAGATAGGTTTGTAATATCTCTGCACAGGAGTCTAAAGTTTGCCTAAATTTAGGTTGAGTTTGGTAGAGTTGTTCTCCCATTCTGGCATATTGCGAACCTTGTCCTGTAAAGAGAAAGGCGATTTTAGATTTGCTGCTAACTATGCCTGAAGTCTTGCGATCATTTGCTAGATAACTGCTAAGTTGTGCTGATAACTGGGAAATAGACTCGGCTGTAATTGCTAAACGATGATTAAAATGGGTTCTACCTGTATTAGCAGTAAAACAGATATCTTCTAAGGCTACATCAGGATGAGACTGTAAATAGTTGTGATATTGTGCCACTAAATCTTTTAATGCAGATGCGTTTTTCGCTGATAAGGTTAAAAGATGCCAGGGGCGAGTTGCTGCTTTTTCTCTGTCAACCACAACGGAATTAGCTGCATCTCCTAAGATGACATGGGCATTCGTCCCCCCAAAGCCAAAAGAACTAACTCCAGCAAATCTCGGTTTAGCTTCGCGCTGCCATACTTTTAACTGAGTAGGAATCGCTAAAGGAGTATTAGTTAAGTCGATATGGGGATTGAGATGGTTAAAATTGAGGTGAGGCGGAATAGCGGAATGTTGCAGACATAAAACGGTTTTGATTAATCCGGCGATTCCCGCAGCAGCTTCTAAATGTCCGATATTGGGTTTCACCGAAGCTAGATAACAAGTGTTCGTTGTTTTCTCACTAGCCAATACTGCTTTGAGGGAATTAACTTCGATGGGATCGCCCAATTTTGTCCCTGTACCATGAGCCTCAATATAACTAAGATCCTGGGGCTGAATTTGAGCATTAGCGATCGCCTGACGGATTACTGCTTGTTGTGCCAAGCTATTAGGGGCGGTTAAACCGTTACTTCGTCCATCTTGATTAATCGCCGAACCTTGAATTACTGCTAAAATATTATCGCGATCGCTTATTGCTGTCGCTAAAGGTTTGAGAATAATTACGCCACAGCCTTCCCCTCTGACATAACCATCTGCTGCTGCATCAAAGGTTTTACATTTTCCATCAGCAGCCAACATTCCTGCTAAAGCAAAAGTTTGAGTTAATTCTGGGGCTAAGATTAAGTTGACCCCACCTGCGATCGCAGTTTGACATTCACCATTTCTGAGACTTTGACAAGCCAAATGTACCGCGACTAAAGAAGAAGAACAAGCGGTATCTAGAGTTAGAGAAGGACCTTTGAGGTCTAGACTATAAGATAAACGATTCGCAGCAATACTATGAGCATTACCCGTACCTGCATAGGCATCTAATTCTGTGCCGTAATGTAACTGAAGTTGCGAATAATCACTACTGCTGATGCCAATAAAAACTCCTGTAGCAGTATTGGCTAAACTTTCAGGAGCGATCGCAGCATTTTCTAAAGCCGACCAACTTACTTCTAATAATAGTCGCTGTTGGGGATCCATTCTTTGGGTTTCACGAGGCGTAATGCCAAAAAACTGCGGATCGAAGCGATCTACATCAGCGATAAAACCTCCGTAATCATTTCCTTCCCAGCGGTTGCTTTGACTAATAGCAGCTTTGCCTGTTTTTACTAGTTCCCAAAAAGCTGCGGGATTTTCCGCCCCAGGAAAACGACAACCCATCCCAATAATGGCGATCGGTTGCTGGTTAGGGATTGGTGCTTGGTAGTTATTAGTTGCTGGTTGCTGGTTAGGGGTTGAATTAGTTAGATAGGCTGCCAGGCTAGAGATGTTGGGATAATCATAAATTAACGTCGGAGAAAGCTTAACTTGAAGATAATCCGCTAAATCTGCCGATAATCTAATCGCTTGAACCGAATCCAAGCCCAAACTAGCAAAAGCTTCTTCTTTGTCTATTTCTCTAGCAGATACCCCCAATCTCTGCGCAATATTTTCCACCAGCCAACTTTCTAAAGTAGATAACTGTTGAGGATTAACTGATGAGTGATGATTGTTAACTGAGTCGCCGACAACTTTTAAACTTCCTGCCAGAAATCTGGCTTTACAGGCGTGACGCTGAATTTTTCCGCTGGAAGTTTTCGGAATACTACCAGTTTTAATTAGTACTATAGCGTGAGGATTTAATTCGTGATTTTGCAATACAGCTTGGCGGATCGCTTTAGTGATTGCTGCTGGATCTAACTTTCGCAGATAGGTGCGTTTAACTTCTGCGGTGATCACTAATTTTTCGACTCCCTTTACCTCTACAGCAAAAGCTGCAACTACACCAGAACGGATCGCTTGATGGGCGCGATCTACAGTTAATTCTATATCCTGGGGATAGTGATTGCGTCCGCGAATAATAATTAAATCTTTGAGTCTTCCTGTCACAAATAACTCGCCATCCCGAATAAAGCCTAAATCTCCTGTACGTAAAAAATCGATATTGGGATAAGCTTTTAAGCTAGCGCGAAAGGCATAATCAGTAAGTTCGGTTCGATTCCAATATCCTTGGGCGACACTAGCACTAGCTGTCCAAATTTCGCCAATTTCTCCCGCTTTACAAGGCTCTAAAGTATCAGGGTTAACTATAACCAAATGCTGTCCGTCGAGATTATTGCCACAACCTACCAGAGTTACCTGTTTTGCTGTAACACTATTAGTATTTATTACAGCTTGATTTTCCGCTAAACTCTGTTGCTCAAAATCTTGGAGAACTGGCGGATTTTGTTTACTTCCACCAGTAATAATCAGCGTCGATTCTGCCATCCCATAACAGGGATAAAAAGCACTGACACGAAAACCACAACTGCCAAAATACTCACCAAACCGTCTCATGGTACTGGCTCGTATTGGTTCAGCCCCAGAAAATGCTAACTCCCAATAACTCAGATCGAGATTGGCTTTTTGAGCCTCAGTAATTTGATTTAGACAAAGATCGTAGGCAAAATTAGGACCACCAGAAGTATTTGCCCGATACTTAGATATTGCCTGTAACCACCGATAAGGACGCTGTAAGAAGCTGACAGGAGGCATCAGATACATTGATAACCCCACATACATCGGCTGGATAATACAGCCAATTAAACCCATGTCGTGATAGGGGGGCAACCAAGAGACAGCATGATGTTCAAGAACATTTTGAAAGCAGCTATTGATCGAGATGGAGTTAGCCAGTAAGTTACCATGACTGACCATAACTCCTTTAGGAACTCCTGTCGAACCACTAGTATATTGGAGAAAAGCAAGATTATCATTATTTAGAGCAGGTTTGCGCCAATTAGCAGCAAAATCAGCCTTAATTACATCTGTAGCGATAAATTTTAAGAATTTCTTGCCTGCTTCATGAAACTTGACTTCGATTTTGGCTTGTAAATCTTGAGTCGTTAGCGCAAATTTAGCATCCGCATCAGCAACAATCGCTAAAAGTCGCTCAATAGAGCGGTTAGCACGAGGAGGATAAGCAGGAACAGCAACCACACCTGCATATAAACAACCTAAAAAAGCCGTGATAAATTCTAATCCTGGTTGATATAACAATAAGGCTCTTGCACCAGTAGCATTGTGACTCTGCAAAACAGTGGCGATCGCTTTGGCTTGTGTCTCTAACTGTTGATAACTCAAAGTATCTGATTCAGTTTCACCATCCTGTAAAAAGGTAAAAGCTGTTTTTTCAGGTTGTTCGGCTACTATCCCTTGTAATCGGTCGATAAATGTACTGTACTTATCCAATAGACTCCTCTGGTGTCTCTACCTACTTGATTAGCTAGACTCACTTAACTAGCTTATCCAAAAGCGCGATCTTTTGTGACATTTCCTGACTATTTTTTGGTAACTTTTGTGCCAGAATACCCGATCGCTAGGAAAAAATCCAACTTAGTCACAATCAATTCTTTTTCCTACTAACCACTAACCCCTAGCACTAAAGCGACTAAATTGTTCACTAGACGTTCTTTTGCCATCGGCATGATTTCTTTGCCATAAAAAATTTCTTCGGTTAATATATGGTGCATTAAAGCCCCGATAAAAATTCTGGCGATCGCCTCTGGATCGCTAAAGTTCAGTTGCCGACACTCTTGAAAGTAAGTGGTTAAACTTTGACTAGCAGGTTGCGAAACATGACTTAAAAACAGTCGCGATAAGTCAGGGCGTTGTTCTGATTCGGCAATAATTAGTCTCATAAAATTTAGATTATCGCGATCGCTTATACTGTCTAAATAGCGATATGCCAGTTCGGTTAATACTTGTTGCGGTTCTCCTGCTAGTGGCTGCAAACCAACTAGTTGAAATCTTTCGGCTGCGATCTCTTCAATTAAAGCCGTAAATAAGCCATTTTTATCATTGTAGTAGCTGTAGAGAGTCTGTTTCGAGACTCCTGCTGATTTAGCAACTTTATCCATGCTGGTGCGAGTATAACCATGTTTGAGAAACTCAGGTAATGCACCATGCAGTATTTGCTTAGCTTTACTGGCAAAACGCCGATTTTTGCCATTTTCTGGTTGCTGATTGCTGCTCATTAATACCTGTTGGTTCTCGCCCCAAACAAAAATTTTCTCCACTTTACATTTTATGCTTGACAAAATCAAACTGTACAGTCTAGTATGATAATAGTAAGAAAACTAAATAGTTTAGTTTGTTCAACAGGAGAGCTTTCCTTAATGGAAATAATATCTTTATCTCTTCTTTTAGTAGCTATCACAATTTACGATCAAATACTTGAAAAACAGGAATAAGAATTAATTCAAGATTCTGACTAATTTGATTGTTAAGATCGGGGGAAGGGAAAAGGAGAGTTTTAATTTTTGATAGTGATCATCAAGTCCTTCCCCACTAACTAGTGATTTTTAAGTAGTAAGTAGATGACGTTCCAGGAAACTTCTGGATAAGCAAATAGTATAGAGACGTAACAGGTCAGGTTCGTAATTTAAGTAATACTTTTAAATTAAATAACATTTGCAACCATATCTATAATTAAAACTAGGGCGAGGCGCACGCCACCTTACTCGATGTTAGTGTATCTTCTTAGCTCAAGATAATGAAATCGCTAATCCTTAAGTTACTACGTCTAATTATTATTTTACTTGGCTTGTGGTTTGCTGCTAGGATAGTAGCCAATATTGTTGTAGAAATTCTTTGGTTTCAAGAAGTAAATTATTTGCCTATCTTAATTAAAAGATGGCAAATTCAAATTCTGCTGTGGGTATTAGTTTTTTGTGTTTCTAGTATCTATCTCTGGAGTAATCTAGCTGTTGCTAATCGCTGGAAATGGCGTTGGTTACAGTCTCAGGGTTGGCTCAAAAATAGCAGTCCTTTTGTTAAGAAAAGTGATTTACCAGTAACTAAAAATTCATCGAATAAAGCTTTAGCTAATACATCTTTTATTAATCCTAAATTTGCCGAAACCACTAGTAATAAATCTAGTTCTCGCATAATTCATCTATCGGGATTACTCTCATTAGTAATTTTTTCTTGTCTGGCTCTAGCTTTACTATTTCTTTATTACGCTTATCTGACTTTTGGTAGTTGGCAAATAGAAAGTAGCTTATTTAGTTATTTTCCTAGATTTTTAATTAATTTTAGAGAAATTTATCCGATAGATATTGTTGGCTATAGTAAAAATCATTATAAAGAAATTATTTTCACTATATTTTTAAGTGGATTATTAATTTCTAGTCGCAAAGTTGGATTATCAATAATTGCTATTGCCACTAGCGTCTTGTTTGGATTGCTGGTAGCAGGTAACTGGAGTTCGGTTTTACAGTTTTATCAACCAACACTATTTAATGATACCGATCCGCAATTTGGGAGAGATATTGGATTTTATATTTTTATTCTGCCAGTATTTAAACTAATTTCACTTTGGTTGAATGGCTTATTTATTAGCAGCTTTATTATCATATTTCTCAGTTATTTACTATCTGGTAACAGTTTATCAGAAGGCAAATTCCCAGGATTCTCTCTAACTCAAGTTCGTCACTTATCTTTCCTCAGTGGAATGGTAATGTTGGGTATCTGTTTAAATCATTGGTTAAATCGATTTAACTTACTTTATTCTGCTAGAGGTGTCATTTACGGTGCTGGATATACCGATATTAGAATCCAACTACCTGTAGAATTTGGCTTAACTATTATTAGTAGTGCGATCGCAATTTGGTTACTTTATAAAGCTTTTACTGGTTATCAAAGTCTGAGTAAAAAACTGATTAATCGGCGCAAAATTTTCTTATTTTTACTTCCTTTTACTATTTATGGTAGCTTATTGCTTTTTGGCAATTCCACCAGTGTAATGGTGCAGCGTTTTAGTGTTCAACCTAATGAATTAGAAAAAGAAACGCCTTTTATTCAACGCAGTATTGCCATGACGCGACAAGCTTTTGGTTTAAATGAAATCGAGTCTGAAACTTTCAATCCCCAAAATGAATTATCTTTGGAAGATATTCGGGAAAATGATTTAACTATCGATAATATTCGTTTGTGGGATACCCGTCCGATTTTAGATACTAATCGGCAACTGCAACAAATTCGTCTTTATTATAAATTTCCTGATGCTGATATTGACCGTTATATCATCGGCGAAACTACTGCTAATCCTAACAAGCAACAAGTAATTATTGCAGCCAGAGAACTAGATTATAGCTCAGTCCCTCAAAGAGCCAAAACTTGGGTCAACAAACACTTAGTCTATACTCATGGTTATGGTTTTACTCTCTCCCCAGTCACCCAAGTAGATGAGGGAGGATTACCCTATTATTATGTTAAAAATATTGGCACTGGTATCGAAGAATCAGGAAATCTTACTGTCTCTAGTCCGATAATTCGAGACAGTATTCCTATCGGTAAACCTCAGATTTATTATGGGGAGCTAACTAATAATTACATCATGACTTCTACTAGAGTTAGAGAGTTCGACTTTCCTAGTGGTGAAAATAACGTTTATAACATCTATGACGGCAATGGTGGCATTCAAATAGGTAACTATGGCTTACGACTTTTGTTTGCCCGATATCTGCAAGACTGGCAAATGCTGTTTACCCAAAACTTTACCCCCGAAACTAAAGTTTTATTCAGAAGAGATATTAAGCAACGAGTCGCTACTATTGCCCCTTTTTTACGCTATGATCGTGACCCTTATCTGGTAGCAGCAGATATCGGACTAGAAAGAGAGCATCATCTTTATTGGATAATTGATGCTTATACTACCAGTAGTTATTATCCTTACTCCGATCCTGGTGACAGCGATTTCAACTATATTCGTAACTCTGTCAAAGTCGTAATTGATGCTTATAACGGTAATACAGATTTTTATTATTTTTCTGAGCCTCAAGACCCGATTATCTTAACCTGGAACAAAATTTTCCCTCAATTATTTCATCCCATAGCAGAAATGCCTCCTAATTTGCGTCGTCATATCCGCTATCCTGAAGACCTATTTAGCGTTCAATCAGAAAAACTTTTAAGCTACCACATGATCGACCCCCAGGTATTTTATAACCGAGAAGATCAATGGCAAATTCCGCAAGAGATTTATGGCAATGAATCCCAACCAGTCGAACCTTATTATCTGATTATGAAACTGCCGACGGCGCAAAATGAAGAATTTATCCTACTTCATCCTTATACTCCTGCTAGTCGTCCGAATCTAATTGCTTGGCTAGCTGCGCGTTCTGATGGTGCTGAATACGGGAATTTACTACTTTATAAATTTCCCAAACAAAGATTAATTTATGGACCTAATCAAATTGAAGCCTTAATTAATCAAGATCCAGTTATCTCCCAACAAATATCACTTTGGAATCGTGAAGGTTCGAGAGCGATTCAAGGAAATCTTTTAATTATTCCTATCGAGCAATCTTTACTCTATGTAGAACCGCTTTACATTGAAGCTGAAAACAACAGTCTGCCAATTTTAGCGAGAGTGATTATGGTTTATGAAAATCAAATTGTGATGGCAGAAACTCTACAAGAAGCAATTGAAGCAATTTTTACACCTCAAGAAGCTGATAACGATGCGATCATTCGTCCTGTAAATGAATTTTAAATAAATTATGTAATTGTTTTTTGACCAATAGTTCAGAGCAGACTCACAAGAAATGGCGGAGTAATCCTTGAATAATCTACAAATGATTAAAATTGGTTCTAAACGAGCCTAATTTACCAAAAAGCAGGATAATTAGCTTAATTATCCCTATTTATTACTTAACGATACAATCAATCTTCGGCAAAAACATAACGATACAACTCTGCGGGATTAGGTTCAGCACTAGACTCGGCAAATTCCACAGCATCTTCGACAACTTTTTTAATTCGCGCTTCAATTGCTTCTAACTCTGAGGTTGTAGCTAAATTACGCTTTTCTAGCTCTTTGGCTAATTTTTTAATCGGATCTCTAGCACTCCAAAACTCTTTCTCTTCAGGAGAACGTAACTCATCAGGATCGGCGAGAGAATGTCCCCGAAAACGATAGGTTAAAGCTTCGATGAGAGTTGGCCCTTCTCCTGCACGAGCGCGGGCGATCGCTTCTTGAGCGATGCCTCGAACCGCTAAGACATCCATTCCATCAACTTCGTAACCAGCCAGATCGAATACACTAGCTTTTTTAAAAATCTCTGGCTGTGAAGTAGCGCGCTCATGAGCCATCCCGATTGCCCATTTATTATTTTCTACTACATAAATAATTGGCAACTTCCACAGTGCAGCCATGTTTAAACACTCAAAAAACTGACCATTATTACTCGCACCATCGCCAAAAAAGCAAGCGGTAACTTGGTCTGCGTTCTCATCCCCTAAAGCATCCCTGCGATATTTAGTTTGGAAGGCTGCACCAGTAGCGACAGGAATACCTTCAGCGACAAAGGCATAACCACCTAAAAGATGATGTTGTGCGGAAAACATATGCATTGAGCCACCACGACCTTTACTACAGCCTGTCTCTTTGCCAAACAATTCTGCCATGACTTCTCTGGCTGGAACACCAGCACTCAAAGCATGGACGTGATCCCGATAAGTACTGCTGACAAAATCTTCGTCTCGGCGCATCGCTCGGATCACGCCTGTGGAGATCGCTTCTTGACCGTTATAAAGGTGAACGAAACCAAACATTTTGCCTCGATAGTACATTTCCGCGCACTTATCTTCAAAAAAGCGTCCTAACACCATATCTTCATAAAGCATCAAGCCTTCTTCTTTGGTGATTTTGACGGTACTCGTGTCAAATTGGGGTAAAGTTCTTTCTTGTTCAGCAACCATAGGGTCTGTAGTATCTCAACCTAAAAAATAAATTATACTAATATACTGGAAAATTCGTAAATATTAGCTAAGGCGATCGCTTTTTTTGGCTTAAAAGTAGCAATTGCCACAAAATAACGACAATTTTTTCAATCAACTTTTTGCGAAAAAAATGTCATGAAAGAAACATTAAATAAAATTAAAATTGTCGCACAAATAGCAATTAGCCAAAAACTTTCTCAAATTAGGATAATTGGTATTCCCTTTTACAACTGTTGGGGATCGAGAAGTGTTAGGTTATTTATGACAATAGTAAACCAAGTTTAAAAACGCTTCAATAATTATGTCTCAAGTAATAGACCCTTTACCAAATGATGAAAATAAACATATTTTATGTTGTTATGTAAATGCGACAAGTCGCATTCAAATTGCTCGTATTACTAATGTTCCTAATTGGTATTTTGAAAGAGTTGTTTTTCCAGGACAAAGACTGGTTTTTGAGGCAATACCTCAAGCCTTATTAGAAATTCATTCAGGGATGATGGCTAGCGCAATTCTATCTGATACGATACCTTGCGAACGTCTTTGGATCGAAGAATCAGAAAACTCAAGCAATCGGGCTGCGGAAGGAGAAAGCTCGGCTTCAGATAATTACAAAACCAATCGTAATAGTTTTGTTGACCATTCAACTGCGAAAACTACGGTTAGTGTTTAAAATTTAGGCGTTGCTGATTTGAAGCATGAAATCGAACAGCGTGGTTAGAGATCCTCTTAAACTCAGAGCATCTCCCACGCTCAAAGTAATTTGTTCGTAGCTATTAGCTTTTTAATCGCTCTGCTTAATCGTTTTAACGATAGAATCATCCCTGGATTCAGCAACACCAATTATTCATCAATAATTTTAATTAGGTTAGATAGTAAAAATTCAGCTGGGGTTATTATGATTAATAATCCCAGTTTTTTGTGAGATATTAGAAAATTAATCCATCAGTAGTTTTTTAACTAACCGTCAGAGCAGCGGGCAGAACCTGCGGATTTTCCGAGAAGGAAACTGGATGAGTCCAGTTAACTAAAAACTGTCATATATTAGGATCGATAGATTCAAAAATTAATTTTTGGTGACTCGATTTGAATTTACCCTCATTTCTTTGGTTGTGGAAAATTGCTGCTTGGTCGATGGGATTGAGTGTACTGGCTTACGGACTATTATTTTTATCGGGTGGTGCAGCCTGGTATGCTCGAACTGCTAAAATACGCCGTCCCTCTTGGCTGAGAACTTTTCATTACACATCAGGTATCGTGATGGTTTTGCTGGTGTTACTGTTGCTGATCATCGGCTTAATCGGAACTATAGGTTATTATGGCAGTTTAGGTCACTCACCTCATTTGGTTGCTGGACTATTAGTCGTCGCTTTGACCTTATTATCTGCGATGAGTGCTACTCAAATTAATGGCAGAAATAAGTGGGCAAGAAATTTGCACCTCACTGTCAACATACTATTGGGTGGAGGCTTAATTTTTGTTTCTCTAACAGGATGGCAAGTTGTTCAAAAATACTTACCATAAATAACTTCGTCAATCTAAAATCTTAAATCGACACCTGATTCAATATTACGAACCATAATTGACAACATAAATTAATGATTTGGAAACCAGGAGTAACCATACAAGGGGGTAAATACGTAATAGAAGCAGTTTTAGGTATTGGTGGTTTTGGTGTTACCTATCGTGCGAAAGATACTTTTCTCGATCAATTGGTAGCGATTAAAACCGCTAATGATTTAGTGCAAAATAAACCCAATTTTGGCAAACAGCAAGAAAAATTTGTCCAGGAAGCTTTCCGCCTGGCGAAATGTCAACATACTCATATTATTAAAGTTGACGATGTTTGTTGCGAAGGCGAGTTGTGGTGCATGGTGATGGAATATATTACGGGGGGGGATTTAGAGCAGAAAATCATGCACCAAAAGGCTTTGGCTGAAGCAGCAGCTTTGCAATACATTAAGCAAATTGGCGCAGCTTTAACTTATATTCATCAACAAAACTTGTTACATCGTGATGTTAAGCCTTCTAATATCATGTTGCGCCAAAATACCGCAGAAGCAGTATTAATTGATTTTGGGCTAGCTAGAGAATTTGTTGACGGTAAGATCTTAACCCATACTAATGCCAGAACCGAATGCTACGCTCCCATCGAACAATACGAACTCAGAGCTAAACGAGGGGCATATACTGATGTTTATGCTTTGGCTGCTACGTGTTATTTTTTACTCACGGGAGTCCAGCCCTTACCCGCTCAATTTCGTCAACAAGGAGCGAAATTAATTGCCCCACAGCAACATAATCCCCAAATTAGCGATCGCCTTAATCAAGCAATTATCCAAGGCATGAGTGTTACTCCTGAAGCACGCCCTCAGTCAATCGAAGAGTGGTTCACTATTTTATTTAGTACTACCAACAATAATCTAGACTTAGCAGCAGCCTGTAGCCGTTTAGAAAATTTACTGGTAGCGCAAAAATGGCGACAAGCAGATGAAGAAACTTATGATTTGATTCTAAAAATAACTAATAGAGTTAAAGAAGGTTGGTTAGATTATGAATCTATGCCAAAACTTCCTTGTGAAGTTTTAGCAGAAATTAATCAACTTTGGCTTAAGTATAGTGAGGGGCGTTTTGGCTTTTCGGTTCAGAAAAATATTTGGCAAAAACTCGGCGGAAAAATTGACTACAAAACAGAATGTTTATTAGGAAAACACTTAGGCTGGCGCGACGCTCATGGTTGGCTTGATAGTAGCCATATTAACTATACTTTAAGTGCGCCCGTCGGACATTTACCTTGGAATGGACATCTTCCTCAAGGACAACTAAAACAAGTCGGCTTGGTAGGTAGTTATGCCCGTTGGTGGAGTTGCCTAATTTTGTCTCGCTGTGTAGCTTGTAATTTATAATCGGTTCTGGCAAGGCAAAACGCTCTAATATTCATCCTGAGAAAATTTCCGATCCTGTTACTGTTGGTTAGTCTCGCTTGAGACTGGGGAAAAAATGAAACAAACCAGAGAAATTATCATCATTGGTGGTGGTGTCATCGGTTTAGCGATCGCCATAGAATTAAAACTCCGAGGAGTAGAAGTGACAGTAATTGGTCGAGAGCGGCAGCAAGCCGCTGCTTATGCAGCAGCAGGAATGCTCGCACCAATGGCAGAAAATATTACTGTTGCGCCCCTGCTGGAACTATGCCTCAAATCTCGCTGGCTTTATCCTGAATGGAGTAACAAACTAGAAGCTTTAAGTGGCATTGATCCTGGTTATCTGCCCTGCGGAATTTTAGCCCCTCGCAACACGACACCTTCTCAGGCGCAATTAGCTACAACATCACCGCAAAAAATTTGGTTAGACCGCGAAAGTCTTGCTGGTTATCAACCAGGTTTAGGGGCAAGTATTGTTGGGGGCTGGTGGTATCCCGAAGATGGACAAGTTGATAATCGCTGCTTAATGCGATCGCTATTACAAACCGCTCAGACGCTAAATATAGAGATTCAAGAAGGAGTCAAGGTCAAAGCTCTCTCACAAAAACAGGGTAAAATTACCAGTTTGATTACTTCTGAATGTGTCATCACCGCAGCTAAGTATGTCTTGGCTACTGGCTCGTGGGTAAGTGAATTATTCCCGTTGCCAGTGCGTCCTGTCAAAGGACAAATGCTGGGTTTGAGAATGCCCCATGAACCCAATGAACCCTATCCTTTGCAAAGGCTCTTATTTGGGGACAATATCTATCTTGTGCCACGACAAGACGGGAGATTGATTATTGGGGCAACAGTAGAAGAGGTTGGTTGGAAGCCTCACAATACACCTCAAGGCATCCAAAACTTATTAGCTAAAGCGATATCTATCTATCCTGGGGTTGCTGATTGGCAAATTGAAGATTTTTGGTGGGGGTTTCGCCCTGGTACGCCCGATGAGTTACCGATTCTAGGTAATAGTCCTTGTGACAATCTATATCTGGCTACAGGACACTATCGTAACGGAATTCTGCTAGCTCCTGTTACGGCTAATTTGTTAGCCAATCTCATCTTAGAAAATCAGTCCGAGCCTTTGCTCTCTCATTTTAGTTGGCAGCGTTTTGCTCATTCTCGTAATTATCCTATGACTCTTTTACCCAAATCTGCTTCGTCTCATAATGGCAATGGTCAAAAAATCGCTTTACAAGTCAATGAAACTGCTACTACAGCCACGTCAGACCAGAACCAGCAAATCATAAACAATGACACTCTCACTATTGCAGGACGGACTTTTAATTCTCGCTTAATGACTGGTACAGGAAAATATCCCAGTATTGCAGCTATGCAACAAAGTATTACTGCTACTGGTTGCGAAATTGTTACAGTTGCTGTACGTCGAGTTCAAACCCAAGCCAAGGGACATGAAGGTTTAGCCGAAGCTATTGACTGGCAGAAAATTTGGATGTTACCCAATACCGCAGGTTGCAAAACTGCCGAAGAAGCGATTAGAGTTGCTCGCTTGGGTAGGGAAATGGCGAAGCTGTTAGGACAAGAAGATAATAATTTTGTCAAACTCGAAGTAATCCCCGATGCTAAATATTTACTACCCGATCCGATTGGTACTTTAGAAGCAGCAACACAATTAGTCAAAGAAGGATTTGCCGTTTTACCCTATATTAATGCCGATCCCTTATTGGCAAAACGCCTGGAAGATGTAGGTTGTGCTACCGTAATGCCTTTAGGCTCTCCTATTGGTTCAGGACAGGGCATTAAAAATACCGCCAATATTGCCATAATTATCGAACAGGCTCAGATCCCCGTGGTGGTAGATGCGGGAATTGGTACTCCTAGTGAAGCAGCCCAAGCTATGGAAATGGGTGCAGATGCGTTGTTGATTAATAGTGCGATCGCTCTAGCCCAAAATCCTCCAGCAATGGCTCAAGCAATGGGGTTAGCCACCGTAGCGGGAAGGTTGGCTTATTTATCAGGGAGAATTCCAGTTAAGCAATATGGGAGTGCGAGTTCACCCCTAACAGGAACAATTAGTAGCGATCAAGCTTAAAATCGGACAAAAAAGGTGGGTATTACCCACCTTTTTGCCATATTATGGTTTATTTTTAATTATCAAAAAAGCTTTTAGCTTTTAGTTCTTAGCAATTAGCTAACGGGACTTTGACAATTTTTACCGATCAAAAAGTGGTGAAAGCCTTGCCAGACGGCGAATTTACCTCGAAGAGGTAAATTCGCCTGAAACCCAGATATATTAAGGATTTAGCTATTTTGA
>DAXETX010000196.1:0-35549 GCA_051155735.1 Xenococcaceae cyanobacterium | reverse complement strand
CTATTTAGGATCGTTATCAGATACGGGAGAACAGAAGAATAGGGAGATAGAAAGAGAAGATGGCAATATGTTTATTCCTCTTTGCCCAGAAGACCAAATACCCGATCTCCTAAACATTCCCAATACAGCTAAACTAATTGGCTTAAAATCTCCTAAAGGCAGCGGAAAAACTTATTTACTCGAACAAATAGTAGATCGAGCCATCAAAGAAGGAAAATGGGTACTTCTGCTCACCCACCGCATTCAATTAGGAGAAGCACTGTGTCAAAGGGTAGGACTTCCTTACCTAAGCGAAATCAAAACTGTCGAATATGGAACTATTTTAGGATACGGATTATGTATTGACTCCCTACATCCAAACTCAGGAGCGAGATTTAATGCCGATAACTGGGATAACGGAATAGTAATTATCGACGAAGCAGAACAGGTAATTTGGCATATGCTCAACTCAGCAACCTGTGCAAACGAGAGAGTTGAAATTTTAGCTCAATTCAAAACCTTAATTCAAAATAATCTTTCAGGGGACGGTCAAGTATATCTAGCCGATGCTGACTTATCCGATGTTTCTATTGACTATATTCGTTCTCTGGCAGGATTTTATGTCGAACCATTTGTAGTGGTAAACGATTGGCAACCGCCAGAAGAACAACGTTGGACAATACATAACTATGAAGATAAAAATTCCGCCCGTTTAGTCAGAGATCTGCTCAGTCATATCGAAGCTGGTGGCAGACCATTTATTAGCTGTTCGGCACAAAAACTCAAATCAAAATGGGGTACACAAAATTTAGAATCATATCTTCAGCTAAAATTCCCCGATCGTAAAATTCTCCGCATCGATTCAGAGACTGTAGCAGATCCGTCTCATCCAGCCTATGGCTGCATTGCTCACCTTAATGAAATATTGCCCAACTACGATCTGGCGATCGCTTCTCCTTCAATCGAAACAGGAGTCAGTATCGAATGCGAAAGAACGGATCAATGTCACTCAGAAGTTCCCATAGCATTTCAGTTATTATTACAGGGAATTCAAACAAATTTAGGAAAAACTAAACAAATTCCACACTTCGATTCGGTTTGGGCGATCGCTCAAGGAGTACAAGCAGCCGATTCCATTCGTCAGGTATTAGCCCGCATCCGTGCCAATGTCCCTCGCTATCTCTGGGCAGCTAAGCGGGGCTTTCATAAATGTATGGTAGGCAATGGAACTACCGTTAAAAAAGCTCTGATTGCCAGCACTAAAAACAAAGCCAGTACCAACATTCGTTTTTTACAAGCTGCTGATGCTTCTTTATCCGACCTCGATTTAAATACTAACTTTCAACCAGAATCCCTAAACACTTGGGCGAAAAGAGGCTGTTATATCAACCTCACTATGCAGAACTATCGTATGGCTATTATTGAGGGTTTGATTGCTGAAGGACATTTTATAACCGCCCCTCCCGAACCTAAAACCGATGAATTTAATCTTACATCCGAAGTAGAGTCACAGTTAAAACAGGTAGCCGAAACCAAATATCAAGCAGAATGTACCCAAGTAGCTGATGCACCTATCCCTACTGATTCAGAATATCAAACACTAAAAGACAAACGTGCCAAGACCAAATCAGAAAGATGGATTGAACGTAAAGGTAGTCTATTAAAACGTTATGGCGATGATGTATCTATTACTCCTGAACTAGTAAAGAAAGATGATGAGGGATGGTACAGTAAAATACTGTCTCATTACTACCTTACTATCGGCAGACCCTATTTAATAGATCGAGATTCAAGACAGTTAAGAGCGATCGCTCTTAACACTAAAAATCGCCTGTGGCTACCAGATTTCAATCGCAGCTTACTATCAACATCTCTGCGACTGTTAGAGACTTTAATTATCAACTTACTTCAACCAGGAATTGAATATCGAGGCAGTGACCCCAATTTACAGTTGATTGCCGAACTAGCCTTAGCTAATAAAAGAGAACTAAAAACTTTTCTTGGTCTTACTATAGTTGAGTCAGATACTCCGATTAAAATAGTTCAGAAATTGCTCAGTATTTTAGGACTCAAGCTTACTTGTATCGGTCGTCTGGGTTCGAGAGAGCAGCGAGAAAGGGTCTATGTGTTTGAGCCTCTCGATGATGGAAGGGAAGAGATATTTGCGAGTTGGTTGCAAAGAGATAGTGCTTTGGCTCAAAAACTGTCTGATTCTAATTTATCCTCCGTGTCCACTATAGGGAAAGATAATAATTTATCTCCAGGGGTGGACATCAAAACGCAAAGAGAAGCCAAAAATGTTATTCAACCTGGGGCAATAGTTGAATGGTTAAAAGCTAAGGGAACATGGATTGTACAAGCTACTACGGGAATAGTTGCCAAAATTAGAGATACTTATGGGAAACAGGTATTAGTAAACTGTCAAGAATTAAAACTCTGTCTAGAGTGATAATAAGTAATTGGATTATTGCGGTTTTTCAGCCCGAAATATCTGGAATATGCGTAGTTTTTATCTCACATACTGCCAAAATGAAAAACTGCAACCAGTGGTTGCAGAAATTAGCTGGACGCATAATCTGACAGAACCCGAACAGGTAGCTAGGTTATTGGAGGGAATGGAATAAGAATTATCGTTACGACGATCAATTGCACACAAGCGAGAAGAATGGATTTATTCGAGCAAAGTTATCAACAAAAAGTCAAATCGGAAGCACCTCTGGCAGCTCGGATGCGTCCTCGTACTTTAGAGGAATTTATCGGACAAGACCATATTGTTGGTGCGGGACGCTTACTTCGTCGTGCCATTGTAGCCGACCAGTTATCCTCTCTAATTTTCTTTGGCCCCCCAGGAACGGGAAAGACTACTTTAGCCCGCATCATTGCTCAAACCACCCGCGCTCATTTTATAGCAATTAACGCGGTACTCGCTGGAGTAAAGGATATCCGTGAAGCGATCGCCACTGCTACAGACAAAGGGAAATATTACCAGCAAAAAACCATTCTCTTTGTTGATGAAGTCCACCGTTTTAATAAATCCCAACAGGATGCTCTATTACCTTGGGTCGAAAACGGTACGATTATTTTAATTGGGGCAACTACGGAAAATCCCTATTTTGAGGTTAATAAAGCTTTAGTTAGTCGTTCTCGTTTGTTTCAGCTAAAACCATTAACAGTAGAAGATTTAGGTCGAGTAGTAACCCAAACATTAGCAGACAGCGATCGCGGTTACGGTAAATTAAAAATCCAGATCGAACCAGAGGCGATCGCACATTTAACTAATGTTGCTAATGGGGATGCCAGGTCGTTACTCAACGCTTTAGAACTAGCAGTAGAAACCACTCCTCCCAATGATGCTGGAGTAATTCAAATCGATCTAGCCGTAGCCGAAGAATCGATCCAACAGCGAGCCGTACTTTACGATAAAGAAGGAGATGCTCACTTCGATACCATCAGTGCCTTCATTAAAAGCGTGCGGGGTTCTGACCCTGATGCTGCTCTGTATTGGTTGGCTAAGATGGTTTATGCGGGAGAAGATCCGCGTTTTATCCTCCGTCGGCTGTTAATTCTGGCCAGTGAAGATGTGGGACTGGCTGACCCCAATGCTGTAGCAGTAGTTAATGCCTGCGCCCAAGCATTCGATAGAGTGGGAATGCCAGAAGGACGCTACCCTTTAGCCCAAGCGGCCCTATATTTAGCCACTGCTCCTAAATCAAACAGCATTATGGGCTTTTTTGATGACCTAGCAGCAGTAGAACAAGAACAACAAAGCGATATTCCCAATCATCTCAAAGATGCTAACCGAGATAAAAAAGGATTAGGTCACGGAGCTCACTACCTTTACCCTCATGCCTATCGCGACCATTGGGTAGAGCAGCAATATCTCCCCAGTAGCTTACAGGGGCGAGTATTCTATCAACCGTCAGATATTGGTAAAGAAGCTGATATAAAAACCCAGGTTGCTAGACGTAGAGAAGCAGAAGCCTTAAGAGAGCAGGCTGCCACTTTACCCGAACTGCTGCGACCTGTAGTTTTAAATGCTCAATTGAATAAATTATCAAGTGTTTTGGCAAAAGAAGCTAAAGATATCAGGTTTGACTGCATTGTGGGACGTAATGTTCTAATGTCAGAAACAGATAAGTTGGGAATAGTAGAAAATATAATTCTCTGGTTGAGTGCCGATGGAGTATTAGTATTAGCAGAAACCGTTCCTCGTCATACTCAAAGACTTTACGATCTGCTTCAACCTGCTTGGATGCCATCAGAACTATGGAAGAAGTTGAAATTAGCCGAATCAGCAATTTATGAAGATAATTCCGATCCAATGGTTAATTGGGATGGCTTAGATCTAAAGAATGATTTAGAAAAAGTTGGATTAACAGTACAAGTCGAGCAAGAGCGAGCGCACACATCAATATTAATTGCCCCTGCGTTAGTAGAAAGATGGTTTGCTCCTACTCAAACTGCTTCTCGACAGACTTATCGGCAGCATTTGGAAAGAATGCTAACAGGTGATGAAGTTAATCTAGTCCAACAAGTATTTAGTAAATATTTGTGTAACCAAACTGTGAATTGGTCGAGTACAGTGGCTTATCTTCTGATTTCTTCGTCATCAAAATCTAAGTGAGAAAAAACCATACTAAGCGGTATTATACTTATCATAATATCACGATTACCGTGTTAAAATGATAATTAATTATAAATATCAAGGAGTAAAAGATATATTTAACGGGGATGATACGAAGTATGCGCGGAGAGTTTGCCCTCAAACCCTATGGAAAATAGCGAGACGTAAGCTCGACCAATTAGATTTTGCAGCTAGCCTAAACGATTTGCGTTCTCCACCCAAGAATCGATTGGAGGCTTTAAAAGGCAGCCGAGAAGGACAACACAGTATTCGCATTAACGACCAGTATAGGATCTGTTTTATTTGGTCAAACGATGGTGTTAAGGATGTTGAAATTGTAGATTATCATTGAGAGTCAAGCTTATGGTTAATATTCCAACTAATCGACCCCCTACCAGTCCTGGTGAGATGTTGAAAGAAGAATTTTTAGAACCAATGGGATTGACTCAACAGCAGCTCGCTGATGGGATTGGAGTAAGCTATCAAAGGGTTAACGAACTGATTAATGGTAAAAGGGGAATTACAACCAGTACCGCTTTAAGACTGGCTAAATATTTCAATACATCTCCTGATTTCTGGTTAAATATGCAGAGGGCTGACGAGCTATATCGGGTCATGCAAAAAGAAGGAGAGCAGATTGAAAAGATTCAACCGATAGTTTAATTTTTTGGCATTTCAGTTCGTTTAAATTTCAATCGCTTAACTGCCCTACGTTTTCTACCCTCACCACGACGGTCGTATTTAGCAGTAGTAGCAGGAGAGGCATGACCCGCTAATTCCTGCACTGTAAAAACATCTTCTCCTTCTGCTAAGAGATCGGAACAAAAAGTGCGCCGAAAATCATGAGGAGAAAAATGTTTGACACCTGCACTTATAGCTCTAGCTTTAACCAACTTATATATTCCATCTCCATCTTCAGCAAAGTGACGTAATGTTATCGAGCCTCCCTTGTTGACAGGACAAATTAAAGCTCCTGTTAAATCTCCTCTGACTTCTAACCAATCTTCAATCATTCCTATGGCTTCATTGGTCAGATACACGATCCGAAATTTGCCCCCTTTACCCCGACGGATAGTTAATTCTCCAGTTTTGAACTCGAGGTCATCTAACTCCAATCTAACTATTTCCTGTCTCCTAATACCACCACAACGTAGAATGGCAATTACCGCAGCATCCCGTTTGGCAATGGCATCTCCTTGTTCATAGCAACATTCAATCAAACTTTCAATTTCATCTGTATCTAAAGCCCGACCTCTAAGTTTTCCTGTCCCTTTGACATTGGATATATCGACTGCTTTGTGATAGTCTGATGCATCAATTAAATCCAAGCGATAGGCTTCGGTGAGTACCCGACGCAAAGCGACTAGCATTTTATTAGTGGTAGTTGGAGCAAGTCTTTGCTTGAGAGCGGTTCTAACGGCTGCGGTGTGATGGTAGCGTAACTTCGACCAATCGAGAGAAAAAGCATCGCATTCTCCTTCGGTCAACAGACGAGCGATCGCATTAAGGGAAGACAGCATCGAACGACGCGACCCTTCGGAGAGCGAACTGAGATAAACGGCTGCGGGATGAAGAGTAACGGGAACGGGTTCATGTAGCTTTAATTGTTCTGCTTGAGAATAGAGCAGATAACTCACGGCGAGGCTTTTTACACTTTTAAAATCATTCTCCCATGATGAAGTTCGTTTGCGATCAATTTACTTTGCTAGTTTTGAATAAAAACCGACAAAAGGTGAACAAATTGTTCACCTTTTCGGGGACTTAAATAGCTCTTGAGAAACGATGTTTCCAAGAGCTATTTTGGCGATTGATACTATATTTTCATGCATTGAGTGTCCCTCGACATCTCTTTAACGGTGCTGAGAAGGTAAAATAATTTAAGCATCATCGGAGAAGCAGTAGATGGCGCGCTCCAAAAAGCAATGGCGAAAGAGAAGGAAATCTTCGAGTAAAACTAGCGAACTAGCAGTATTACCTATAGCACCTCTTACTACAGAAGAAGAAGGCGATCGCCTACACCTAGAAAGAAAAGTCGAACGGGCATTTTACGAAGCTGGCATGGCATTAATGGAGTTAAGAGATAGAAGGTTATATCGTTCTACCCATGCTACTTTTGAAGATTACTGTCGCGATCGCTTTGATTATACTCGTCGTCGCCCCTATCAAATGATCGAAGCTGCATTAATTTACGATAACTTAATCGATAAATGTGCAAAAATTTTACACATTTTGCCAACTAAAGAGGGTCAAATACAACCCTTAAGTCAACTCGAACTCCAGGAACAGCCCGAAGCTTGGATAAGTGCGGTAGAAGAGGCAGGAGGTAAAGTACCGCCAGGAAGAATAGTAAAAGAGGTGGTGCAGCGTATCAAGGACAAGGAGCGACCGCCGATAACTCTTCGGGTAGGAGAAGTTTGCTTTCTTATAGCCAAAGATAATCCCGAACTGCGAGGTAAAAGTGGCTGCTGGTGTATTGTGAGCGAGGTCTATGAATTTAGCTGCTCGGTCGCTACTTGGGATAATGAATACATACTGCGACCAGAGCATCTTCAATCTTTAAAATATTCCCAAGATGAATGCAAGCAAATGGAGAATCTGGGAGTTCGCATGAGTGAGCTTCATCAAACGGGGAACTTGGATGAAGCCGCACTTTGGATTTTAAATGGTTTGGCAAAGCTTAAAACTCCCTATTTAACGATCTTAGAAGAAAAGCTATTATTTCTTCTAGAACGAGAGTATGGAATTACTCAAGAGAACAGTGACTCAGATTAGGTTGAGCAGGACGAGGCGCACTATTTTCTGATTTCATCAATACTAAAATCCCCAAGGAAGCTTATTAGGCTGGGAATTTGCCAACTTTAATTTCTCTAAACTGTGGTTGTAGTCTGTAATAGCCTGTTTGCCTTGGGCGATCGCAGCTTTGGCTTCTTTAGCTAATTCTGCCATCATCTCTGGAGTCACCTGTCCTGACAGTTCGAGATGTTGAATATACCTTGCGGTAACGATTGCAGGATTGATACTCTCTGGGCTACTGCGTAGATATTCGAGGGGAGATTGATTCATTATCCTTTTGTTCCTGCCTGTTTAATTATTTGAATTGGTTGACCTTCTACCCTCTTAATTTTGGCATTAGCGGCTGCGGGAATGAAGGGGGACAAGACTTGTCGGAGTTTGTCATCATCTGCTGCGATCGCTCTATCAATAGGATATTCTTTACCTTCAAAAACTACTTGGACTTTATCGCTCATGGCTTTGACTAAAATAATTGAACTTGTTTGATAGTCGAGGCATTAGATTCGTTAGATTCGGCTGGTTCTACTTTGGTTTGAGAATTGGTTTTATTAGATTTAGTAGATTTTTGCTTACTAGTCTTGCCTTGCTTAACGCGAGCATGGAACTCCCTTTGGGGTAAATCGGCTTTAAGTTCTTCTAGCAACTCTTCTACTGGTTCGGGTAGATTAAGTTGCGATCGCCTGACTATTTTAGTTAGGGGAATATCTTCGTGCGTACTAACAGCAATAGTGCAATCAGCCGAATCTCCTGGATGTAATAGAATTACTATTTTTGTAGTGCAGCGATCGAAGTCATAGGGTTCGGGTTGGGTCGTTTTCGGGGTGTCTGTCATCTTAGGTAATGTCCTTAGTTAACTCATAAACTACTCGTTGTTTTTGAACTACTTCCGTACCTTCTACTTCAATGCCTTGTTTCCAAGCTTGAGTAATGGCTTTCTTATCTGGCTTAACCTCAATCTTTTCATAGCGATATTCTTCAGGCAGATCTTGAGTCGGAATTAGCACCTGACAGCTTGGAGGATTATTTTGAATTTTGATAGTTCTAGACAAACCCTGTGTCTTATTAGCGATCGCTCCTGATTCGTGGAGTTTGATGATGGTTCTGTCGATGGTTTCTTTTTTACTTCTAAGGCGTTCGATTGCTCGGTTATGAAGTTCGACTAGATGTTGTTTCCTGGCAGCGATCGCAGCTATTTCCGCTTCAATTTGTTCGGCTACATCTGCCACTGCATCAATAGCAACTTCTTGGTCAGATTTATGCTGTAGAAATGAAGCGGTTAAGATTTCTAGATCCGACTCATCTTTGGCTTGTTTGAGTAGATTCCATAACTCCACTGCTTGCTTTGAACTATATTTGAGGACTTGAGTAGCTAGGCTCATTTTTTACTCCTTAATACTGACTATAGATACAGGTATGAAAGTAGTCGCGCTCTCGCTCGATTTTGGCTATCAAATGCTTTGATGATTGGAGATGATCGTCTAATATTTGTTGGTTATTTTTTTGTTTTTCTCTGGCTAAGTTATTATTTAAACTTGTTGTTTGTTTGGTTTTCATAATGGCAATCATTAGTTAGTTTAATTAGCCAATATTCGGGGCGATAGCCCTATACCGTAATCTGCTTTGCAAATGCTGGGTGAGACCTTCAGTAGCCACCCAGAGCGATCGAGGTTAAAAAAATTAAAACTATTAATTATTTCTTTGATGTATGAGAATTATTCAGCCAAATACAAGCTCCATACAAGATTTGAGTATGACACTTTATCTTTTTCTTTTTGCTATATTTATAGTTGTCAATATTGATACAAAAGCATATTAATCCACTTACTTTATTTTCTCTAATTAGTCTGGCTAAATGTAAAACTCGATTAAGATAAACTATTTCCCAGAGTTCAAGAGTGGCGATTTTCTTTTCTCTATAGGCTTTTAGTATTTTCCACAGCCATGAACGATATGAGGTTAAGGATTCTTCCAGAGAATTAACTATAAATACGGCATTGCTATTGGGTTGATGAGAAAATGGATTACCCAGACCAATTAGTTCTGGATTTCCACTCTTTCTACCGCAGAAAACTAGATAGGACTGGTTTAGTAAGGCGCGATCGTATTTAAGAATGTCGATTGGCATAATCAATTAATAACAGTTGAATTAGTTTCACCAATCGGAGATAGCGATAGCTATTAAAACGAGCTATTTCAAGTAATTGAATAAACTTGCTTGATGTATTTTTGGCACTGATTTTTTATTGTCTAAAGCTTTGCTAATAAGGGAATTATCGACTTTTTTAAAATCGAAGTTTTGACGTTTATCTTTTAATATTTGTAGCGTTTGTTTTAAATTCTCTTGATATATTTCATTATCAATCGGCTCTAACTTAACTTTAACAATGTCAGCGAATGTATGGAGCCAAAATTTAGTATTAATCGATTCAAAATTTTCTAAAGTTAGAGAGTTGCCACAGATTAGATCTGTATTGCCTAACCACCAATAATTCGTCAATTGTCTAAAATAAAATGACAATTGTTAGAATAAAATTTTAGAGCCAAAAAAAACTATGGTTTATCAAGTAGTAGGTCAAACGCTAGGTTTAGATTCTCAGACTATAAGTAATTTCGATCTAATGATGCTCACTCGTCAGGGAGTCCCCAGAGCAGCAATCGATGCCTTGGCTAGTTCTTTGCAGCTATCTGTCTCAGAGTTAACTAAATACCTGCACGTCTCCGAAAGAACTTTACAGCGTTACAGTCCTGACAAAAACCTTTCTACCGAACTGTCGGATCGGGTGCTTCAGATAGCCAAAGTTTATGCCAGATGCCTAGATGTATTTGAAGAGCCAGAAATTGCATCTGAGTGGTTAAAACACCCCATAGTAGCTTTGGGAAATATAGCTCCCATAGAATATTTGGATACCTCAAGTGGAGTCGAAATAGTTCTCGACGAACTGACGAGAATCGAGTACGGAGTCTTCTCCTAAATGCTGCTGTATCGAATTTCTAAGAGTAAGTATAAAGACGACCTTAGTGGTGAAGGAGCGAGAAGGGCAGGTGGGCGCTGGAATTATAAAGGAACGCCAGTGGTATATACTGCCGATTCGACCGCATTAGCTACTTTAGAAACCTTGGTACACTTTCCTCTAAACTTAACTCCAAAAAATAGAGCGATCGCCACTATCGAGCTACCCGACGAATTGTCTACAACAACGATAGATTTAGAAGACCTACCAGATAACTGGGCTACCTATCCTGCACCTAACCAGTTGGCAGAAATAGGAAACGATTGGGTTCTAAAACAGGAAACTGTTGCTCTATGCGTGCCTTCTTCGATTACTCCTAATAGTGAAGGACGTAATTATATTTTGAATCCAGCTCATCCTGATTTTAGTCGGATAAGAATAATTAAGACAGAAGATTATACCTTTGATAGTCGATTGTTTGAAAGATAAAGAAAAGAAATTGAACAGCATTCTAAAAATGCTATATGAGTTGGCATTATAGTTCGAGTTGTTTACTACTGTTGCTTACTTGTCTTTGTAGTAGTGTGTTGTTATTGTTAGCTTCAGATTTTAAGATCGTTTCAACCTTGTTCCAATGAGCTAACCAACTTTGCTGCCAACTACCGACATCCCTTTGGATTATCAAACCCCGAACGCTATTTGAAACTAGCTTTGTATCGCTGTTATTAACAACTACAGAGTTAAACTTAGTTAAATTTAGCTCAGTAAGTTGTTCTGAGGCATCTAAACTTAGATACAAACAGGGGCAATCTTCTCGATCGACCAATCTATCTACTAAATAAGCAGATACAGCTTCTACGGGCGAACTTGTGACAATCATCTTCTTAACTCGATTGCCAGTACCACCAATTTCAAACCAAAAGTGAGAATCTTTACTGCCTAATAAGCTTTGTTTGCGCCAAATCGGTTCTCCTTTCGCCGACGCATCTAGTAAGTTAGCTTCATTCAAACCAGCAGATATACGTTCGGGAATGCCGTAGCGATCGAGTAGTGTTTTTTGAAGACTGTGCCACTGTTTCGGGTCTGGTATTTGTAGAGCTTTCTCGGCTGAATGGGCGTTAGCTAATGCTTCAAGGGGTTGCGGTAGCCAATAGTGTAGGTCAATCTGTTCCCAAGAAAGTAATTCTTCATTACCTATTTCCACTAATTTACCCTGATAAGCAGCTTCAATTGCAGGAGTATCCCTAACTTCATCAAAACTAATACCTCGCTCAGAAAGCAACTTAGGAAAACTACCGTTATGTAGCTTGCTACCTCTAACTTTAAAATCTTCCAAGCGATAGCTAATACGCTTTCGACCTTTTTCGGTAATGTAGGGTCGAACATCAATTCCTAACTGCTGCATTCTGCCAATAAAAGAGGTCATTGTCGGTTTATCTTGACTAGCAACATCAATCGCAGCCTCCAACTTTGCCATTATAGGAATTTCTGCTGCTGTATCTGGGTGTTTCCTGCTTTCTCGTTGATAGCGTTGTAACTGGTTGGTTTTAGGTCTTTGACGACCGCATTCATGACTAGATACAACTTTAGTTAGCTTATGTTCTGCTTCTAATTCTCTGAGAATTTGTTCCAAGCGGGTCTTATCAAAACTGTCTGAAATGCGATCGCCATTAAAATCGATCCCATTGATAACAATATGCAGATGATCGTGGTCGTGCTGCCAATCGTGTCCAGGGTCATTTCTGCCATGGGCGATCGCTACCCACTGATTGTTGATATAGCCCAACCCGTTAACTATCGATTCAGAGATTGCCAGCTTGATAGAATCATCTACCTTCCCGTCGGCAGGAGCAAAACCAATGCTCAAATGTTTGACAGGTTTCTTGGTAGTCGGTCTGGTGCTAGCTATCCAGTCGAACTGACTGGCAAGTTCGGTAGCATCGGGTTCGAGTAATACGCGATCGCCACCAATAATCTCAGCTTCTTTGCCATCTTTGAACAGGTACTCGAATAAGCCGTCAAAGCTGCTGCCAGTGATAATCTTACCAATCAATTTACTTTTCTCTCCTGTAACTGGTTCAAGATTTGGCGCAGTAGATTGTAAATCTTTTCCAGCATCGCTCTGTCATCGGGATGTAGTTTGAAGTCTTTACCAGAAGTTGTTTGAGTATTGTGTAGGCGGATTAACCGATTGAGATTGTTACCTTGACGACAGAGTTCTAGATATAAAGCTTTATCGATCGTCTTTGTTACTTTAGTCATCTTTCTGTTCAAACCAGTAGTAATCAGATACTCACCCAGACTCATACCTGAAGCTTTTGCTTTAACTTGTAATTGTGCTTTCTCGGTAGGTGTGGCTCTAATATCAATTCGTGCTGCTTTAAATTCTTTTTGGTGGCGATAATTGTTTTTGAGTTTGCTCATTGAAAGTCAAGATAAAACTTAAATACCAAGAAATAAAAAAGGGTATCAAATAATTTTTGTTGGGGGTTTTAGGGTCACGCCCCTAACAAGCAGAGTCGTTGCTAAAAATAGTTAATACTTAACTATTAAAAGTACGTACTAAGACACTGCTTGCCTAAGCATATTTTATGATAATTAATAACTTTACTGTTCAAATTTATCGATATTTTTAATAGAAATTTTTAGTAACCAACTGTAAATTATCATATTTTAAACAGGGTTTTACATGACAGATCGATCATTTATTTAGTGATTTTGTATAGTCATTTTTGGTAATAGACAAAATTTTCTAGTAGTAGTTAGTATAAATACTGGAAACAGGCTAATATTTACCAGTAATAAACTAGAGTTTACACTTGTGTCTTAAGTGTAAAAATAAGTAAGTTTTTAAAGTTTGTATAAAGCCTATTTTTATAAGTAAACAATTTTAATTGAGCAGAGATTGTATTTCTCTCTGCTCATAAATACTGAATAATTAACATGGCAAAAAAAAGAACTACATTAACTATCAAAGGTATAGGTGTATTAGATGCACGGTGCGACACTTACTTAGGTAAAGTGATCGATTATGTTAAGCAAACACCATTGCATCAAAATAATAAAGGGATAGCTATTGAAATGCTATTTGCACGATTCCTACCATTAGTACTAGAAACTAACGAGCCATCGAATCGAGCTATTGCAATTGAGTGTGCAATTAAATGTGAGACATGGGCGAGAGTGATTAGAGAACTCTGGGGATTAAATGAACCTACACCTACTTATCCAAAGGTTTATTCTCTACCTCAAATTGAGCGCGATCTGCCTCTGACAACCGATCCTCCATTAAATACAAATACTTTATCTTCGGAGGCAGCCATGGCAGAGACAGGAAAACTAGCACCTCAAGAACTAGCAGCAAGAGCCAAAGAATTAGAAGAGTTCGAGCAAATGCTGATTGAGATAGTCGATAGTTCCTCTTCGGTTTGGTCGGCAAAAGATAAATTAGTTGAAATACAGCCAATTGACGATGAAGATTGGACCGAAGCGCAATGGGATTTGTGGAATAAATATACCACTAAGCAAGAAGACATAATCGACCGACAACTTCTGGGAGATTTGGCTCCTCAATTAAAAGGTGGTAGCGGTCGAGACTCTGGAGAAGAAGAGGTCAAAGGTTAGAAAGTCCTCATACTGTAATTCTTTGGCAAATAGTTAACCAAAATTTATTAAGCAGACAAACATGAATATACGAACATCCAAATTAACCTTAATTTGCGATCCTGGTACGAGTTTGAGTAAGGTACTGTATCGAGTGGGAAGAAAAGGTCAACTCAAACATCTGACTATGAGTTCAGAGATACTCAAGCTCGACGGGGGTCTAGTTACTAACTTTAATAAAAGTAGTGAATTTGGTAAGCCTGAAGATAATGCATGGCTGCAAACCGACGAGCATTCTTGTTATCTGGTAGGCAGGCTAGCACGGGAATATCGAGCTTCAACCAGTATTAGGTCGCTGAAATACGAATCCATAGTCCCGAAAATTTTAGCGATAGTTGGTGCGATCGCTCTCAAAGAAAAGCTATCTAAGACTCTCAAATTAGACTTAGCTGTACTACTGCCCTATGGAGAAATAAGCAATAGCCCAGTAATGGAAAAAGAGTTGAGAAGCGAGGTACAAGAGTTTGAGTTTCAGGGAGAAACTTATCAAGTAGATTTGCAGAAATATCGATTCTCACCAGAGGGGCTGGGCATCGCATCCCACCTGTTTAAGAACAAGCCAAGAGATAGCGTTCAATCTCAAACATTAGCAGTATTGATGTTTGGTTACCGCAATACCAGTCTACTTCTATTTAAAGATGGTACGCTGAGTGTCGATCGCAGTGAAACCACTAATCTAGGATTTTACAACTTTAGCGATCGCATAATCAAACAAACATCGGGCTTGAGTAGGGAAAACATTCAGTCTGCTATCTACACTTGCTCTGAAAACTTTATCAATCATCAAACTGCATTGGGAGAAGAAAGAACCGTGACTACTCTCTTGGTAGAAGAGTTGGTCAAGTCTAGGGATAAGCAAAGGGCAGAAGCGGAGAAAAAGAGTATTAAAACGGCGATCGCCAATTCGAGAAAAGAGTATTGGCAATTGATTGAAGCTTGGCTCAATGAAGTTCTTCCAACTCAAAGACATCTAAATGAATTAATTTACACTGGCGGTACGTCGGGGTTCTTTAGACAGGAATTAAGCGACTATTTATTAGGTAAATATTCAGATGTAGAAGTTAGCTCGACAGAGAAGATGGAGCGAGAGCTTCAATCTGAATTGAATCTGAGTGAAGCTGGATTAGAAAGATTTGAACAGCAGCAACTACCATTGAGATTCGCCGATGCCTGGGGTTTATTTAGAGACTTTGCCAGGTATACTCCAAAAAAAGCAACCGAACACGGTTCGCCTGGGGGTTTCTCAAGCATAGAGACGAAAGGCGAAGAAAGCACCGAACCAAAAGGGCTAACCATACACACGAAACCAGAATAAGTTGCCCTTCACCATCGCCGCAAAAATCAAAACACTACTGAATTTCTGAAAACTTATAATCAAGAAGTGGGAATTGAAGTTACTATATTCAAAGGAGTTAGACAGTCAGCTTTGCGCCAATCTCGGTATATTGGTTTGGATAAAACTCGTTTACAACATATCTTGATGGCTGCTGCGCTGAATTTTTGTCTCTTTGATGGTTTGGTTAAATGTTGTTCCTTTCTCTCCTACTCGTTATTCTTGCTTTATGACCTTGAAACCAAAAATTAGCTAGTATGAGATATAAGGATATATTATATTTTATTGAATCTCATGCATCGGAAAATAAGTTATGGGTGTAAAAAAGATTGCACTTGTAACTGGAGCCAAAGCAATGCCAGCTTCTAAATCTCTAATCATAGATTCGTCAAAAGAAGATGATATGTTGCAGATTTACCCCTGTACTTCTCTTCTTTCCAGTAACGAGCTAGGTTGGGATGGCATTCACTTAGGATATTACCATCTTCCTCCCTACTCCATCCCTGAAAAAGTCTCCAAACAACATTTAATTCTCATTCATCCTCAATTGCCTCTAAATATGAGCCTAGAACAGAGGTTTGATGGGCGTTTTGAGAAAAGCCAGATTCATGAAGGCGAAATCGTTATTATACCCGCCAACATTCCCCATCAAGCTAGCTGGGATCGAGAACATAGCTACATTCGTCTCAGTCTCGAACCAGAAGAATTAGCTCATTTTCTCCCTTTGACAGAATCAAATAGCATCGAACTCGTACCATGCTTTCAAAAAGCCGATCCGCTTATTCTAGGTATTGCATTAGCACTCAAAACCGAAGTCGAATCAAAGGGAATAGGCGGAAAACTCTACAGCGACTCTCTCACAAATACTTTAGTTGCTCACTTATTGCGTCATTATGTTACGCAAAAAACTTCTATTTTAGAGAATACAGACGGTTTGCCAAAGTACAAGTTACGGCAGGTTATTGAATATATTAACGACCAGATCGATCGCAACTTTACCTTAGCTGAGCTAGCTGCGATTGCTAATATAAGTCCGAGTTACTTTGCTAGTTTATTCAAAGAGTCTACAGGTTATGCTCCCCATCAGTATGTAATTCGACGTAGGATAGAACGTGCCAAGCAGTTATTACTTGAAGGAAAACTTACTATTGCCGATCTTGCCTACAGTCTTGGTTTTGCCCATCAAAGTCATTTCAACCGCCACTTTAAACGATTAGTTGGTGTAACCCCCAAGGTTTTTCAAAAACAAAAATAAGAACGTGCTAGAAAACAGAAGAACTTGCAAGAAATAAACAGAATCTTTCTTCATACTAAAAACAAAGGCAAAAGATGTAAATTACCGTTTAGTAAGGCTTTCAAACAATAATTACAGCTTTAATGAGCGATCGCATCTTCTTAGCTTTTATGTCTCAATTCTTTAAGTAATGAGGTGAGAGCATGAATTCTACTATGATTGCTAACTGGTTATTTCTGATGGGTAGTACTGTATTTACTTTAGATGCTGCGATTGAAATCGGTAAATCCCTATCTATCCATTCTGTTTTTTCGATTTTGGCTTCTTTAGCATTTACTATTGGTTGCATTCTTTTTTTAGAAGATGCTTGTAGACAAGATCGTTGTTCAGATATCAAAGCATAACAATAGCTATTTATAGCTTGACTTAGCAATTCCGAGTTGCTGTAGCTTTTGTTCTCTTTTCAACAAATTATATTTGCCCACTCCACGACTAAAGCAAAATCAAGCATACAACTATAGGTGCGCGACCAAAATTCGCGTATGGAGCTATTATGTCTCAAAATAGAAAATCTCTAATGCTCATCTGTCTATCGATTTTAACTATTGGTAGCATACCGATTGCAAATGCTCAAACACTAGCAAGACCAAATCTAGCGACGGAAACTTCTCAAACCACACCCGTCAATCTCGTTTATCTCGCCCATCGCGGATATTTTCAAGAGAAAGGTATACCTAGTTATTTATCTTTAAGGACTGCCTATAATCTGGGTCGAGTCACCGCTTTTGATATCATTCGGGCTGGAGTACAAGCTAATCGTATTTCTCCTAACTCCTTAAACGATCGCTCTTTGGTGAAAGCTGTAGATAGACAATTAAAAGTTCTCAATCGTGTTCGTTAGTAAATCTATTAATTTCTGTAAGTTATTCTCATGATGCGAAACGATCTGCCAATACTGACCAAATATTTAGTGGCTGGTATTCATCCAGTCATAATGATTCTGGTAATTGTAGGAACTTTCTATGCTGCCTATTACGGAATACAAATAAGGCGCAGTCGCCATACCGAGAAAGAAAAGAGAAAGGAGATGTTGAAAGCAAAATACAATCAGAAACATTTTCAGATAGCATCTACTCTCTTAGCGGCATGGGTATTGGGAAGTATTTTAGGAATGGCTGCTACTTATTACCTTTATAACCAGCTATTTGTAAGTCCTCATTTGATTGGAGGATTGGGGATAATTGCGCTCGCTGCCGTGGCTGGTTCACTTGCTCCCTGGCTACAACGAGGCAAAAAGTGGGCAAGAACAACACACATAATTTTGGCTGTTTTACTGATTGGTTTCTCTATCTCTCAGATAGTTACAGGCTTTGACATCGTATTAACTATGTTGAATGAAATAAGTGGAGGTTAAACTTATTATGAAGACTCTATATGAAACAAAAACACTACGCTACGAAATTTTTGATTTGAATTCTCTCAATTCCATGGCTGATGTAGTCGCGAAGGCTTTTACCCAATTCGATCCCATGGCGATCGCACAAAACTTATCTTTGAACGAGTTTGCCGATTACATTAGACTACTGGGTAAATGGGCAGAAAAAGATAGATTAACGATAATAGCAAAAGATAGCTTGACTAATAAGGTGGTAGGTGCTGTTATTGCTGGAGATTTTGCCTCAGATTCTCCTCTCACTCCAGAAAATAGCGACAATATCAGTCCTAAGTTCGAGCCAATTGTAGAACTGCTAGAGAGTTTGGAAATTCAATACAAACAAAACAAACAGATTCGAGTGGGAGAATATCTACATATCTATATGCTGGCAGTATCTCCAGACTATCAAAGACAAAAAATCGCCCAAAATTTAATCCAGATCTGTCTGAATAATGGAATTCAACAGGGATTTACCCGTGCTTTGACAGAGGCAGCTAATTCTGTTTCTCAACATATTTTTAGGAAATTGGGTTTTCAACCCCGTCACGAGATTTTTTACCCAGAATTTACCTATCAAGGCATTCCAGTATTTGCCAATATTAATGGACACGAGGGAACTATCTTAATGGATAAACTATTAGCCTAGACTATGTGAGTGATTATCTAAGTTTTGTGATTTCAGGCATATAAAAGAACATCAAATGTAAAAGTACATCCTTAGTAAGTGATTATGACTGAGCTTGTTTTTGGGCTTCTCTCTGTCTGAGCTTTTCTGCTAGAGGAGTAATTTCTTCAGGGGGAACGATTTTTACCTTGTCGTTTTCGCCGATGGCGATCGACTCACCCTTAATTCGGTGCTGTTCGATCGCTTCATCTACAGCTTGTAGTTTTATCATTATTTGGCTTTTCTTTGCACCGCTCCCCAATAGATACTAATCGATCATTAGAACTCATCAATTTGTACTATTAATATTGGGAATAGACCTTGATATATTCCAAGTTTATGATTGTATTAACCGAGCAAACAAAATAATTAAAAACAAGAAAACCTATTTGCTTAATACAATCGATAATTAATTTTTAAAAGTTATGAATCAAATAGAAGTTAATCAAAGCACTAATTGCAGCTTTAATTTACCGAAGGCTACAGTTTTGTTAATCAAACGCGATCCTTTTCAAAGATTTGGGTTGTGCAAAATACTATCACAGCAAGATTCTTTGACTATTCATGATTGTGCCGATTTGTTTACAGGTTTGAGAATGGCGCAACGGTTTCAGCCAGATGTAATTATTTTGGATTTAGAAATACTAGTAAATAGTAATTTCAAACTTCACGAACAATTGAAGGAACAATCACCCAAATCTAAACTAATTGTATGTGGACAACAAATAGAGCGTGAAACTGTATTAAAAGTATATTCTATTTCTGCAAGTTATTACTTGGAAGATGGTGATATTTCTAAATTGCTTTTAGCTATAGTGAATGCTTATGAAGGAAGTATTTACATCCATCCCAAAACCAGTTATCTATTATCGAGTAATTTGCTGATGCCCTTATCATCGACAGGATTAGATTCTCTCGCACCAAAAGAATTAGATGCTCTCAAGCACCTAATTACTGGAAAGGATTATCAAGAAATCGGACAGAGTATGTGTATTAGCTCTCACACTGTACGCAACTATATCTCTGGAATTGTGAAAAAACTGGGCTTAAAAAATCGCACTCAAGCTGTAGTAGTGGCAGTATGTGGTGGCTTACTTGCCGAAGCTCAATAGAAAAAAAAAGACCAGTTAAGGTCTTTAAATAAATATGTTAGGCAGCTATGGGAATCTAGCTAAAATCTAAGTCATCACTTTCAGATTCTTTCTGCTTGCTAGTAGCTTTGTCAATGTCACGCATATAGCGAAAGTAAAGCTCCATAACTTCAGCTTCGCTAGTAAGCCAATAGACATTTTCCAGAATTTCGTTCAATAACTCGTCAGCAGAATGTTTACCGTAGCTTTGCTCGAACTTTTTGCCAAAGGCTTCCCAGTTGAACTTTTTACCTTTTTCCTTATGGACTCTAGATAAAGCTCGACCAGATACTTCCTTGGCAACATAGTAAATAGCTTTATGTCTGCGTTCTTCAGCATCGGCAAAAATTTTCTGCATCAAAGATTGAGATGTGCGTTTAGCCATGAATTGAATCTCCATTAATTTAGGAATTTTTCACACACATTGAGCCGACAGGCTCTTCAAAATTCAATCTCAATTCAATCAATTTTATTCAGGTCAACACTATGGCAACTATATTTTTTATCGATAGCGAAAAGGGGAGCATGGGCAAAAGCCTTTTTTGTCGCTGCCTGCTTCACTTCCTAGAACAAAAAAAGATTACCTATAAATTGATCGATACCGATCCTAAACCCGATGTCGCTCAAATCTATCAAGGCATCAAGGACATTCAGTTTACTGCTTCTGATGAGGCGACAGTGATGTATTCCCAATCAGCAGGTGATGTCGATAAGTTAATCGAACTGGCAATGAAAGAAAACGTCATTGTCAATCTTCCAGCTAAAGTTCACCAACAAGTTAAGTTCTGGATTGAAGGCAATGACCTATTATCAGAGAGTTTTATCAAAGAAAGCGGTGTTAGCTTTTGCAAGTTTTTTCTTTCCAATGGCAGCGATATCTCTTTAGAATTACTGAAAGATTCATTGCAGACATACAAAGGAAAATTACCTCATATCTTAGTTCGTAATAAAGGTCTAAGGCTAGATTGGTCGGAAATTGATTCGGGCGATCGCTTGTCTGGATTAAAGTCCAAGCATCAGTTTCAAGAAATTAATTTTCCAGGGTTGCGTCGTACCGATATCGAGTTTATCGACCGTAAAAAGCAGCCTTTTTCTCAGGTGATGGCGGAGTTACCCCTGTTGTCTCGTCAGAGAGTTAAAACATTTCTGAGCGAGACGATGGCAGCTATTGAAAGCACTGGGAAGTTTAGCACTTCCTCTACTCAAGCGACGGCGAACAAGAAATGAGTCAAGAATTAACCCCCGCAGAAATTGAAACTTTGGCTGAATGTGCTGAAGACGGAACCGAAGATCTACTGGCGGATGAGATAGCAACCGATGATTCTGACGGTCAAACCTTCTACGGTTCTGATTATCCAACAGCTAGAAGTACCGAGGCTAAAAATCGGGCATTTATGGCGACTGCTTTGCAAAATCTGAGCGATCGCGAGCGAGAAATCGTACTGCGAACGGCAATGGAAACAGACATCAAAGGCGACGATCCTCTATTCATCTTTCTGATAGCTACGGGAAAAATCGAGTTACTCTTACATAAAAAACCAGCAGAAATTGAGGCTTTATTCGCTCAGCAATACCAGGAGTGGCGCAAAGACTGGCAAAAACGCCTGAAGTATTCCCATGCTTTATTTTTAGAGCATTCTAAAACTCTTCAAGACTATATTAAAGACACTCAAGAAACGCTAGAAATAGCTTCAACAGCAGCTTTAGATGCCCATAGCGACAAGATTACTGATGCAGCCAACATAGTAATCAAAAAAGCAGCCTTTACTAAGATTAGCCATGATGCGATCGCCCTGACTAAAGCAGCATTTTATATCTTTCTGTCAATTTCAGTTGGTGTGGCATTGGGTTTGGCAATTCCTATGTTCTATAAACCACCGCCACCAGAACTAGATCCAAAAGGAGCAAGACAGCTAACTTTAGAAGAAGCAAAGGCACTGGAGTGGGCAATGAGCGACCTGGGTAAGTCAGCCAGAGAAAATCCCGAACTCGTCCAATGGGCTACCAGCACCCAAGGTCAGTATGCCAAAGAGCTGATGGAGTGGAATCAAGTTCTGCTACAAAAGCGAGGCGGTACATTCTTATGCGAACGAGATGCCGAGAAGCTGGGTGTAGTGCTGCGTTTGGAGGGGCGGGAAACCAAAAGGGGTTTTTGCACTTTGTGGGTGCGATCTCCTAGCGAACGACGGTACGTGGAATAAGTATTTATGAAGAATAAAGCAATGAGTCAAATTTTTAGATATTTGAAAAACACTAAATTATTAACTACAGCCTTGACGACTGTAACAATGTTGGCAGTACCAATAACTCAGGTAAGGGCTGCTGACTATTGGGATGACAAAACCATTACCGAAAATGTAATTGATGGAGATCGCTTTGTCGGACAGGTAAGGCTACCCGACTGGGATAATATTACCCTGGAAGATTTCCCGCCTATGCAACAAGGAGGAAGCATCGGCACAGAATTTAATTCTTTTGCGGGCTACGATCTATCGCGGGAGTGGTCAGCAGGCGATTCTCTAGTCGATATTCTCAAACTAGGGGATGTGGAAGAAGGCTTTGCAGCACAGGAACTAAGTATTGGTGAAATTGCTGCTATTACGGGCGTAGAAACTAATGGCATTGCTCTATCAGCATTTGAGTTAGCCAAAGAGCAATCGTTGGGAGAATTAGTCGAGGTAGTACCAGGATTGGGTCAACAGCAGGTTAGTGAAGTCGAACCAATTGCCAAATTAATAGAAACTCAATTCGGCAGCGGATACGAGGATATGAGTATAGATTCTTTAGTAGAGAGCGATTTAGTGGCTAAGGAGCTTAAATTGGGAGAAGTTGACCTATCTCAATACAGTATTGACGATCTTCCTGGTTTATCAAATACGGCGTTAAAAGATTTTTCAGGCTGGGAAAATGCGGGGGTAAATGACGTTCCCGCATTATCTAAAGTTGCCTTGAGTCAGATGCCAAATCCCCTATCTAGTATTGCTATGCCAGTAATGCGGATCGATGCGGTTTGGAGTGATGCTGAGAGTAACCGACAACGAACTGTGAGTGGGAGTTACGAAGAAGGGTTTAACGTTCCCTGCATGGCAGGTTCTCGCTGTCCCTATATCGAGTTGGACGATATCGAAAATTTTGGCAGCGACTGGCGGTTGCTTACAGAGGGGGTGCAGTGGATTGAAGGGCGCGATCCCCAATCGGGTAACATCTGCCCCGACGCTCCTTGGGGAGTCAGAGGCGGACATGGAGTATTAGGGGCTGTCAATTGTGGCAAAGAGCCTACGGGAAGACATCCCTTTGGCAAGGCGTTTAAGTTTGCTATTTGGGGAACGGATGAGACTACCGATAGCGTAGAGACAGCAATCTTTTTCCGTTTCTGCGCTAAGTCTCCCGTAGTCGATTTAGGCTGTACTCCCTATTTTATTGGCCCAATTCCATTCTTCAGTTTCCGACGAGATAACTGGATATTTCTGGGAATCTAAATTTTTATTTATTCAACCCATATACGACTTTTTAGACAAATGAAATTGTTATTTAAACTACCCAATTTAAAATTTTACTTGCCGTTGTTGGCAGCCAGCACTGCTGCTATGGGTGGAGTTTTACTCGCTCAGGCATCGGTACTGGCAGCAGAATATACCGTAGCAACCAACTTGAGCTACGAGCAGGTCAGTCAAGAAACGGCGATCGCTAATGGAATTAATGTCTCTGTCAATCCAGGCAGAATTGCCGTAATTGATTTTTCGACTACGGATGAGGCGATTTCCTACATTGGTTTGGGTGATGCGTCGCGGGTAGTTTATAACACCGACTTTCCTATCCCTTCTGGTACGGCACAAACTATCTTTCTGTTGCCGATTGAAGAACTAGATTTTCCAGGAGCGACCACTGCCAAGATTACCAACCTGGTTGCTAAAACGGTTGATGCTAAAGGGGTAAGTCGCGTTTACAATTTCCAAATTAATCATAGTAATAGTGTTGCTAATTTAGGAATTAAGATTACGCCTCAAATTCGCAACAGGATAGCCAACAGCGATCGCCAGGTAATTAAAGTTAGTTACGGTCGTGCAGCCAATCTCAACGATGTAGAACGCGGATTGAAGCTGGCAATTAATCGGGGGTATACCAAAGCAGACGATCCAGTAGTAGCAAAGGTGAAGCGTTTTGTTGCTTTAGTAAGGAATGGAGATTTAAGCGTAATAGAGTCGGCTGAGACTGTAGGTGTTGACCTTGCAGTTATTTCTTCTTTGGCGGAAATGGCTTTGGAGCAATTTTCTTTTGTCAAGCAAGATGGTAGTTCTTTTTCTTTAACAACTGAATCTTTGCTCGATTCAAGCGAAGAGGAATCTGCCGATGAAAAAGAACTAGTAGAAACGAAGAAAACAGATAGATTGCCATTGCGTCGTGAGGGGGATAGGGGAAACAAGATTCAACAGAAATTTCCCAGTGTTCCTTTTAGGACCAAAAGTAGTGATGACGATCGAACATCAGGAGAATCCAAAGCTATAGATTCTTCAGCAGCCATAATTCCAGATTCAAATAAGAAACCACAAGTTGAATCAAAATCTGAAGAGCCAGCTAATACTATACCCAATACTACAGGACAAGCATATCTGATAGATCATAATGAGGACTTGTCTGTTTATCTCACCAAAGTACCCTCTGTGCCGTCGAGAGTAAAAAAAATCGGCAATGACCAAGCTCGCTGTCATGGTCTGGGGGTAGGGTTTAGGGTGTTGGGTGTCGGGAAAGAAAATCAACCTATTTTGGGAGAAGCAAGAGCGCGATGTCAAAATGAATTCCAAAACCCAAACACTGTGGGCTTAATGACGGAGTCCCTAAACCCCACACCCGACCCCCAACACCCTGCGCAAAGCGCACATGACCAGAGAATAGAAAATGCACTCAAAGCTCACGATCTGTATTTTGGTTGGCAGCGGGTGGTTAGACAAGGAATATTGGATATTGATGATGAGACTGAAAATAAAGTCAATCGAGCTATTAGCTTGGTTAGACGAGGCACGCCCATAAAAACAGCTCTAAAAGATGTCCAGGTAGGAATACAGATAAGTTCGTTTCTGCTGGCAATTAGTGCGGATGATACCGAAGCATTGGCTTCACTTTCGGCTAATGTAGCGAGGGGAGTTTGAAATGGGTTCGCAGATAAACACTAAAGCACCGATATACCCACCAGAAGTAATAGAAGAGGTACGTCAATTCGATCTAGAAGCAGTTGCCCAACGTTTAGGGATGAAACGCGATCGCCACGACCATAAAAAGTGGCGCACTAGTGGCTGTGCCATCTCTATCGATTCGGGTCGCGGTGTTTTCTTCGACCATTTGGCGCAAACTGGAGGTGGCGGTGCAATTAGTTTGGTAACACACGTAATGCAGTGTGATTTTGTTACGGCGATGGATTTTCTTTGGGGTAAACCCGTAGATTTTCCATTCAGAGGTTCTCGCAAAATTATTCCAGCCAAAGTAATAGAACCAGAGAAACCGCCAAGATGTAATCGTCGCGATCGCACTAAATGGAAAGACGTGAGGGAGTACTTAATCGACCGTCGGGGACTACCTAGTTTTTTAGTGGACACTCTACATAGACAGGGCTTAATTGATGCAGATGTTCGCAGTAACGCGATGTTCTTTCGTTATTCGATAGAGTCAGAATTTCAATTGGGTGAAGCTATCGGTGCTAGTTTGAGAAGTATCTCATCTAATCTTAAGTTGCTTACTTCAGGAACTAAGCGCGACCGAGGTTGGTTCTTCTTTAGTCTAGGTGAAGGCATTGTTTGTAAGATATTTTTGGTAGAGTCCCCTATTGATGCTATGTCTCTAGCAGCTTTGAGAGAAGATTCTATCTACGGTAGAACGATTTACATTTCAATCGATGGGGCTGGTAGTATTCCCCTACCTGTATTAACTGATGCTGTTCGACAGGGAGCAAAGATAATCCTAGCTTTAGATGGCGACCGCCCAGGAGAAGAAATGTCCTGGCGAATTGCCAAGCAGCTACCATCAGCTATCGGTGCGCGTTCCCTTGCGCCTGACGGCGAACGGCACTATTCGTGCCAGCGTCATGCTTCGCATGACTTTGCTTGCTTTGCAAGCTGTGGGTCGCACCGCAGAATGCGCCCAATATTGGGTAAGGATTGGAACGAACAGCTATTAGGAAGTAAGCGTTATCTGCCATCTTCGGAAGACTGGTCAATGTTTGCTGCTGCTCTAGGGAAAGACGAACGGGAGGTACAGCGAATTGGACTTTTGATGGAAAAAAAAGTCTTGTCTACAGCAGAAAAAGAAATGCTGTGGTCGGATTGGCAAGCATATAGTCAAAGGAAAGATGAGTTATGGCAATGGTATCGTCAGGCTGAAATCATTAACAAACCCGATGAATATCTACAGAGAATTGCCGAGGTAGCGATCGCGTTTAACCAAAAGCAGCCAGTACCTCTATCTAAAAGAGCGATTGAAGCGATGCAGAAAGATTTGTTTGACAGAGTTCATACTAAACAACAATGAATCCGCCATACCTCGTAGACAAAAACAAGGATAAAAAATTAGTTCTAGCTATATTTTTTATCTAAAATAGCTAGAACTATATTCAAACCGACTTAAACTAGAGAAATGCTATTCTTCGTCAAAATCATCTAATTCATCCTCGTCAAAGTCCTCAAGGTCCTCATCATTTGCTTCATCGACAAAATCCAAATCTTCTTCGTCCGATTCATCTTCATCATCGTCGAGCAGTTCCTCAATGTCATTCAAGTCATCATTTTCTCGTTCTTCTCGTTCGCGTCGATTGCGCTCTTCCAGAGAACGGTCGTTATATTCGATGAGAGCTTGAACTGCTGCTTCGGGTTCTGTGGGGACATCGTGATAGATTATCGCCATTGCTTGAGCAACAGTTTCAGGGGGATACTTTAGGTTAGTAGGTTCGCCGAAGATTTTGGCAAAGATTTTATTCCAGGTGTCCCAACTAAAGTCATCTTTAGCCAAGCCCAAGAGATTCTTTCCCAAGCGTTCTCTAGTGGCATAACCGACTTTTTTGCCAATTCTTTCTTCCCTGGTATCGAGCTTTACGCCAAACTTTTTCTGAGCAGCAGCAATTAAAGTATCGGCAAGCTTTTGGGGTGTAACACTGGTCGATGTTCTAGTAGCTTTAGCTTTGCTTTTACCGTTGCTACTAGCACCATTTTTACTAGCAGATCTGGCGGTTCTACGACTAGCTGTAGCCATAATTAAACTCCTTAATTCAAATAATTTTTCCAACTCTCGCGCTGATAAGCGCATCAATAAATAAGCGCGATCGCCTATTGGAATAAAAATTAGATCTTTGAGTAAAGAAGCAATCGCAAAGATAATTTTTTCTTAACTTAAAAGCGAATTAAAAATTTTATCAATTTCGATAAAACATCTAGTTATTTTTAGGAATAGCAGCTACAAACATACCTTGATAAATTAGAAAAATACTTATTGATATTATTGCTTTTACAATGCACATCAAACATTGGTTAAATTCGATTAAGCAAAACTCTGGAGTTACAGCTGTTAAGTTAAATCCAGTCGATAATGACACTTTATTTTGCTATTTCAACGAATTTGCCAAGAGCTTAGAAATTTCGGCTTATTATTGGAATTTAGGGTACGAATGTTTTCAAAAAATCAACATAGACGAACGAAAAAATATTAAATTAACATCACATATTGAAATAGATCGAGCAGCAGAGGTAAATTACATACTCAAATTTCTTCTTCGCTCCGATCGCCTGACTAAAGGTATATATATCCTAGACGATTTATGTAATTTTGAAGAATTAAAGCCAGAGGTTGTTAGAGAAAGACAGGCTTTAATAGCTAATTTAAATCGGAAGTATGCGATCGCAGGTAGCTCTGTTTACATCGTGTTGCTCGGAGAATATCTTCAATTTAGTAGCAGGCTAGCTACTTCTATTCCAATCTTCAATGTTCCCTTACCCAACCGTGTTGAAGTAAAAACTCTGGCAAAAACTTACTTTGCTAAAGAAGAATCGACAAAGAAGATCGATTGGAACAAATTAGTAACGGCTCTACAAGGATTGCCGAGTGGAGAGATCGAGTTGATATTGCAAAAGCATTCTAATACCGATGCAGATGTTCTGGAAGACAAAATTTTAGAACACAAAATAAGTCGCTGGCGGGGAATAGGATTGGAGTTTTTTGCCGAACCCGATGTAAAGAATGCAGGAGGCAACGATCTTCTCCAAAAATATCTCCATGAGGTAGTAGTCAAACTCAACGAATCTGGGGCGAAGCAATACAATCTCAGACCGCCAAAAGGAATGCTGTTGATGGGTCCTCCTGGCACGGGAAAAAGTCTTATAGCCAAACTTGCTGCTAAAGCATTGGGCTATCCATTACTGGGACTATCTTGGGGTAATGTCTTGGGAGCGGATAATCCTGACAAGGCACTAGCTCAGATATTAGAAGTGGCTGACTGTCTGGATAACTGCGTAATTTTAGCCGATGATTTTGATAAGGGATTTACGGGATGGTCGGAAGGAGGAGCGAGCCGTCGATTATCTCAACGATTGTTAACCTGGATGCAGGAGCATACTAGCAACGCGCTGATGATTGCTACAGTCAACCGCATACAATTACTGCCATCTGAGATTAAGCGTAGGTTTGATGACGGCGGTATTTGGTTTGTCGATCTACCCCATAGGGGTGCAATCAGAGATATCTTCTTGATTCATTTGGCTAAATATTTTCCTTCTCAGTTTGCCGACGGACAAGACCCTTGGTCAGAGCGAGATTGGTATCGTTTGCTCAGGGGATATCAGGGTTCGACTCCAGTAGAGATAGCAAATGCCGTAACCCGATGCGCTGAGGAGTTTTACTGTAACCTGAGCGATGAGGAGAGAAGAGAAGCTAATATTATTCCTACAGTAACTATTGAAAATTTACTGGCTCAACTTTCTCAGTTTAAAAAAGCTTCAATTCGCGATGCTGAAGATTTACAGGCAATTCGCAATAAAGCTTACTATGCTCGTCCTGCTGCTTCGGAAGATGAGAGCGAGTATGCAGTAGTTCGGCAGGAATTGTTTGATTATCAAGGGCATCATTTAGAAGCTGGATAATCGCGATCGCACATGATAGGGTAAGCCAGCGCAAGTCTAGTAATTCCAATGATTAAGGGAGATAAATTGATTCTGAAGAGGAATTTTGGCAGCTTCTAAATTAGCGATCGCTTTAACAATATCTTGACGACTCATTTTTTTGAGTGGGTTAGCTTCTTGATATACAGCAAAGATTCCTGAATGATTGGGATTTGCTTTGTGAAGAGCTTCAAAATCACGACAATTGCGAGTCAACACAATTCTGTTATTTTGAATGGCATATTTTAGAACCATACGATCGGGCTGACCCATCAAATTTGCTTCATTAGCTGTGACGACATCATGATTGGCTTTTCGGAGTGTCTTAACTAAAGCTATAGCCTGAGAATCTTCATCGATGAGTAATTTTAGGCTCAAGTACCACGCCTCTCTCTTCTAAATAACGACGCTCTTCTTCTGCTTCAGATTTCAACAGTTCTCGATTATTTTCACAATATTCAATTGCTTCTTTAATTGCTTCTGTAGGTAAATTCCAATTTTCTGCTGTTTCGTCAAGGGTATCTTTATTGGCAATCATATCCGACCACACGGTAAAAGCAGTCAGTTTTCTTTCTTTAAAATATAGCTGTTTGCGCCATGATGAGGAACGTGGCTCTAAATATTGCCATTGGGTTTTTGAAGTGTTAGTAGTCATGTTTATGCGTTTTTGAGTTTTTCAGCGATCGCTTGCCTAACAAATTCTTGCCAGTTATCTTTGGTTTCCAACTCTTTCTTCATCGAAGCTGGCACTCTAATTTGCAATCTTTCTCTTAAGGGTTCATCGCGATCTGTTGTAAAACAATATTGCTTTAAGTCTGGATTTCCCCCTGGACGACCGCTGGCTTTTGTTCCTGGCATGAGTTCGCTTTCAAATTGTTGGCATGGGTTAATTATAGCAAGTAGCCATACTAAATTTTGAAAATGGTTGGTAGTTTGAATTTTTAATAAAACTTTAAGGTATGTATTTACTTTGTAAAAGTAGCTACGGTAGAAGTCTAATTCTAACTTTTTTTGGAATTCCGCAAACTTATGCATCAATCAACACGGTTTGTTTAACTTGATTTGAAATTAAAGTGTGTAGATTAATTTCAACATCTTTAAGTACACGAATAGAAATGACAAGAGCATATCTGACAATTTCATTATATTTTTCTTGTCTGGTATTGTATCTCCACCATCCACTTACTGGATAAACACAAATAGTATCCCTTGAAGCTAATTCTGCCATTGTTCCACGCCAAGTGTCAGAGTGAATAGAACCGCTAGTCATCATATCTTGTCCTAAAAACCATCCACTATCTGGGGTACGCTTAAATTTTTCTCCTTCTTCCCTTGCACTTCTGCTGACTCCTTTCTTAAATTGTTTTAGACTTTCTTGAGAACGTTTGACATCAAATCTTAAACCATGAGAAGCATAAGAATGTTTTTTGAGCCATCCTCTTTGTCCTGGGTTGGGTTCAATAAAATAAGAAAGCGTTACTCTCATTTCAACTTCTACTTCACGTAGTTTTTCCAATTCTTGTCTTGGCCAAGGAAGCTGATGAAGATTCATTTCTTTTGTTTTAATATTGCTACCAGTTGATTTAACAAAGGGTTGTAATTGATCCTCTAGGATGACTACTAAATTATTTTCTGCACTTTGCAAAGCTTTATCCAAGTTCGGAACTCCGTAACCATATCTGCGTAATAGTAAAGATAACTTTTGTTGTTGTGAGGCTCTTCTACGCTTAGAATCAGTATTTCCCAAATGATTAAGCATAGCTGGAGTCCACTCGGCAGAATGAACAATCAACGCACGGATAGTTTCTAGCCAATAATTAGGATACTTAGCACAAAGACGTGCGGACATATATGCACCAAGAGCAGTGGCGGAGCTTGTATCTCCGAAAGTATCGAATTGACGAACATTTGGACGATAGTGAGTTGTCAGAAGTCTCAAATCATCAACATCCCATCCATGAGGAGTGCCATTGGTCGCTAAATTACCTCCTTCAAATACTACATCTGGTCTAATTGGCCACTGTTTTTCCCATAAAGTTGAGGTTCGACTTCTCGGCGATAAATCTCCCGCAGGTGCGAGCGCTTGATAGTGAGAAAATTTTTGATTGGTTATATTAACTTTATCTGTGTAAGCACCTACCACTAAAGCATTCCAAGCCTGTGATGGATTTTCTGCTTGACTTAAATCGTTACGAGCAGGATAGTCCGTTGATATTATATCTTGACGAATATTTCCAACTGGAAGGACTATGAGGCGTTTAAAATCTTCTTCTCCAAAACACTGTTGATCTATAGCACCTGACCAGGATGAGGGAATGCCTTGATTGGTGTCAATCTCGCTTGTAACAGGCATACAAATTATACGCTTACGATTTGGAGCATTAATTTCTGCACGGGCAATAGCTTGTTTAGTGATGTCCCCATATAATTTAGGGTTATTGTCACCTCGATCGGGCATGATCTTTACAGATTCAAGACAATGGGTTAATTGTATTTTCTGTGATGTAGTTAATGGTGTAAATAAATCTTGGTATAGTACAATTGCTGCCATATTTGTACCATGACCATGAGTATCAGTAGGATTCCAGGTTGGATCGTAAGTTAACAAGTCGCTTGATTGAAGAGCAGGTTTTATTAGACTATGTATCCGATTAACTCCGTAATCTAATAAACAAACGGCAAGTTGATTACTAGAAGGTAGTATCTCAATTCGTTCAGCCATTTCATCAACCCAAGCTTTTTCTTCTAATGCAGTCATTTCAAAGAAGACTGATGGGTTATCTTTGGCTAAACGAAGCTCTGCGATCGCAGCAGTATTTCTAATAACTTGAGATAATTGGATCGCGTTGCATAAGGCTAAAATTACTTCTCTCTCAGGAAATGTAATTGTATGCTCTTGGGTGCGAATTTCTAATTTTTCTGCTATCGAAATAAAATCATCTTTACGATCCCGACGTAACCATACTTCCCACCAAACTGTCTTGTTTTCTTCAGGGAATAAATCTATATCATCAGTAAATATTGTGTGAACTGTGCTTAATTGGATATTTTCTAAACAAGCAACTAAAGCTTCATTTTTTGGCTTACCCTTTTTTGTGTCTTCATCGCGATAAGATTTAATACGATCTGAGAAAAAATCCTTTGCCTTCTCAGGAATAAATACCGTAGCCGATAAAGCATCGGACTTAGGTATAAAAATAATAGCAGCCAGACAATCTACCTTCAACAAAAGTAGCCAAAACTTCATCGGTACATTATCAAATTTTACGTACCTATCCTCAGATTCTCGGACTGCAACTAATTCAATTTTCTTAGGACTATTTTCTAATTTCTCCAGTGCCTTTTTTTCATCTTTACTAACTTGAAATTCTACATAAATTCCTTGCTCCTCAGTAGTTAGTTCTTTATTTTTCAATAAGTTTAATTCAAATTCTTCTAAAACTTTCTCGTAAGCTTGTTCTAGAAAATTAGCGTGTTTTAAACGATTCCTTGAGGGAAAAGATGAACCTCCGCCTCCCCCTCCTGGATATGTATAAACTTCAGGCTTCCCATTATTGAGTAGGTGAATATGGGGAAGGTTACGTTGATATTCGGGCATTGCGACTCAAAAAGACAAAATATGGCTTATGTCAAGATAACTTAATATCTAGAAAATTGAATTTTGACGTTCGGCAATAGCCCCAAGTAAAGTTTCTTCAGAAATTGAATCTTGGTTTGCAATAACAGCGATTTTCGCAGCTTCATCGGCAGCATGGACAATTTCAGCCTGGCTCAATCCTTTTGCTGTTTCTACTATGGGATTCCAATTTTCCCACTCCAGTTTGAAACACGATAAATGCGATTCTAAAAGCTCACGGATAATTCGTTCATTTGGCAATTCGTATTTAATAACATCATCAAAACGTCTAAACAATGCTTTATCTAGTAAATTAGGATGATTAGTTGCTGCAATAATAATACTCTGACTATCATCATTTTCTAAAAACTGTAGGTAAGAATTCAAAACTCGACGAATTTCTCCAGTATCATTTATAGACGCTCTTTGCGATCCAATAGCATCAAATTCATCAAAAAAGTAAACACCTCGATCGCTTTTCATGGCATCAAAAACTACCCTAAGCTGGTTGGCTGTTTCCCCCATGAATTTTGTAATCAAACTGTCGTAAAGCACTGTAAAAAGAGGTAAACGTAATTCTCCAGCAATAGCAGCAGCAGTCATAGATTTTCCTGAGCCTGGAGGACCAACTAAAAGTATCTTACGGCGAGGATGTAAATTATATTCTGCCAACCTACATCGATTTGTTTGCTCAATTAAAATACGTTCTAACCGTTTTTTTAAAGTTGGTTGAAGAACCATATCGGTAAATCTTGTATCCGAATAACGAACCGATACAAGATTTGATAATTCTCCTTTTGGTTGAATAACTTTTGTATATAAGTCTTTTTTTTCTAAAGCTGATTTCTCATCTTTTGCTCGATCTACCAAACTTTGGATTTCTTGAGCGACTTTTGTATGACCTTTTCTCGCTTCATGCGCAGCCATCTGAAGGGCAACAGACAAAAACTGCTGCTCTTCACCTTCCAGATGACTTTTTAAAAGCGCGATGATATGACGAGAAGTTGACATGAAGTTTTTCTTATACAAGGAAAATCTTAGTATTTTTACTAAACGATGTAATTACAATTTCATATGTAAAATCTAAAGTCAATTGTACTATTAAAGTTAGTTTTTATTTTAATGGTACGTAAAAAACCAGTAGCCTATTCAAATTGAAACATCAATTTTAACTAATCCTCTACCGACTTTTTCTAGAAAATCAGAAACGCTCTTGCAGCCTAACTCTTCAATAACTGGCTGTAAGCCCTCCCATCCTTCTTCAGTAACAGATACACTTCTTCTTTTTTTAGACGAATCAAATTTTTTGGGTCTCCCGCCACGGTAGTTTAGGTTCGCCAAACTATTAGGGTGCTTACCATGAGAATAGTTGTTATCTGTCATTTTTGGATTACAAACTGCCTTGCTATCACATCTAATATTATCTATCAAAAACTGAAAGTCAGCTTTAGTCTCTCATTATGTATGTATATAATGAGAATAGAGAACTGAGCGATCGCATTTTTGGCTATCAACCAGAATGAGAGATCGCTATTTATGCTTAAGAAGATGGTTGACTCAAAAGAATCAGGAAAAACTCACATTGAACGAGGAAGCCTGCGGAGGTTTCCTCCGCAAAGGCAAGTCTCGTTAGAAATAGTTAGTGAGGAAGAATTAAGTTTTGAAGAAGAACGTGATAGATTGAAGCTAGAGAGGCAAGTAGAACGAGCATTTTATCAAGCGGGAATTGCACTAAAAGAATTAAGAGATCGTCGTTTGTATCGTTCATCTCACAAAACTTTCAAGGAATATTGTCAATATAGGTTTGGATTTACCCGTTCTCATCCATACCGTTTAATTGATGCAGCAATTGTGATTGATAATCTCGTCCAAATGTCTCCCAATGGGAGACAAAATAATTCAGAATTAGATCGATTGGGAGGCATACTTCCTACAAACGAGCGTCAATGTAGACCCTTATCTAAACTAGAGCCAGAAAAGCAGAGAGAGGTTTGGCAGCAAGCGATTGAGTTAAATGGGGGAAGAGTACCATCGGGTAAAATTGTGTCAGAACTTGTCTCCCAAATCAAAGGAAAGCCAAATTTAAAGGATAAATGTCAGTTGCGGATAGGTCAACAGATTAGGGTAAAAGCCGATCATCCCCTATTTGCTAGACGATTTGGGATAATAAAACAGATACCCAATCGGAGCAGTGCGATCGTGGAATTGAATAACGGTAAAACTGAGCTAATATCTCAAGAATATTTAGAGCTGGAACTAGACTCGTCAATTAAAGAACTTCCGCCAGAGGGATTAGCATATACACAAGGAATTGGAATTGAATACAACGTGCGATTATCTCAGGAGACTTGGGAGAAATTAAATAAGTATGCCCAACTTGTTGGGACAGCAACTTTAGATGGAGCGATCGCTCGTCTTTTAGAAGCAGAATTTAACAAATAGTTAAATCTATTGGAATAATCAATCTCCCCAATTATCTAAAACCTTGACTTCAACTTCAACAGGAATTGGAGCGAGTATAGGTTTTGCAGCTTTGACAGCACAATCGGACAAGCACCTCGCTACTCTATCGGCTTCGTCACGAGGTACTTCCAAGACAATTTCATCGTGTACTACTAGAATCAACTTAACCTGGGGGACTTTTGATAGTAAAGCAGAATCCAAAAGAGCGATCGCCCGTTTGATAATAGTGGCATTCGTTCCCTGAATGGGATGGTTGAGTAATTCATTGAGAGTCGGTTTGGTGCGTTTGCTCCAAACTGGCGAAAAACTAGGGTTCGTGTCACCAGACGCAACCTAAGCTTGAAATGATTGCAGGATATACGTTTCAGTCTTTTATCTTTGAACACTAACGATGCTCCATTAATCTCTCAATTAATAAGTTTTCCAAATACATCTTTTTAAGAGCATTTGACAATTAATAGTAAACCTGTAATTTTCCTGCACTTTGAGAGGTTTGAAGGTCTATTCATTTATGCTTTGTCTAATTGGCA
>DAXETX010000195.1:0-5605 GCA_051155735.1 Xenococcaceae cyanobacterium | reverse complement strand
GCTTCGGCTGCTTCATTATTAAGTTGCGTATAGTCGAGAACAATTAAAACAATCGAACTACGACGTAATTGTTCTTCTACTACTGTAGTTAGTCTGAGATTTTCTCCTGCTTCATTAGGACCTGGAGTATCGATAATTGCCAAATTACCCAGGGTTTTAGCTTGAGAAATTCCTGATATACCTAAAAAAGGAGTTGTAATACGAGGAACTTCCGTAAATTTGGCTAATGGGTCTTGTGCGGGTTCAAGGGCGCAATAAAGACGAATCAGATGATTGAGGTGACTCAAAGCTTGATTAATAGCGGCGCGTCCTGTAATCTTTGGCGCAAAAGGAAAATCTGCTGCCTTAATTTCCTTCAACAAATCTAAAAGATGAGGATATCTTCCTAGCCTTTGCTGTAGTGATTCAATTCCTGAGTTAGCTATTTGTTGTTTAATATCTTGATAAATATCTTGGAAAATACCTCTAGTTTCTGCTGCTAAGGTTAGGATCGGTTCTTTGAGTTGAGTGCTAAAAACTATTTCTGTCGGCAGAGTCGTCATCGCAGTGGCGCAACTTGGTAATAACTCCTGTCCTGCGATCGCATTAATAATTGTCGATTTTCCCGCTTTCATCGGGGCGACAATCGCCATTCTCAACTGTAAATCTGCTACATTTTGACGAAGTTCAAGCAGGCTCCGTCGTCCTACGACAGAGTACCTTGGACTGGCTTCGGCTAATTGTTGTTGAAACTGACCGTATTTTTGATTAGAAGTATCTTGAGTTAAACTTGCTTGTGTATGGTCGATTAGACTATTAATACCATCTAGTAAATTAATTACTTCTTGCTGAAGATTTTCAATTTTGGATGACTTATTACGGGCTTTACTACTAGCTGCGGGTTCAACCATTGGCGGATACTATGTCTAACTCTTTTCCTGAGTTTGACATAGAGAAAACGGCTACAACCTCAGTAAAAACTCATAATCTTAGTATTTGTCCTTCAGTCAATTAGCAAGCTATTGATGTTAGATTGTTATAACAATTCTTAACTTAACATTTCTCAATGTATTAAGGGCTACTTTAGTTCCTCAAGATGCTGACTAGCATCAATAAAACACCGCCCTGTTTCCCCTCAATACCAATTTGCTTGTTATGGATCAATCTCAAAAATCTTTACCCCATGTGATCATTATCGGTGGTGGTTTTGCTGGTCTTTATGCTGCTAAAACCTTGAAAAATGCCCCCGTAAAAGTAACCTTAATCGATAAACGCAACTTTCACTTATTTCAACCCTTACTGTACCAAGTAGCTACAGGTTCTCTGTCGCCAGCAGATATTGCTTCTCCTCTGAGAGTTGTATTAAGTAAACACAAAAATACCCAGGTACTTCTCGACAAAGTGATCGATATTGAGCCTCAAGCCTCAAAAATTATTTTAGAAGCAGGAGAAGATCTCAACTACGATATGTTAGTCGTAGCAACAGGAGTAAGTCATCACTATTTTGGTAACGATCACTGGCAAACTGAAGCCCCAGGATTAAAAACTGTCGAAGATGCTTTAGAAATGCGTCGGCGAATTTTTACGGCGTTTGAAGCAGCAGAAAAAACATCCGACCCCGAAAAACGCCAAGCACTCCTCACTTTTGTCGTGGTGGGTGGCGGTCCTACAGGAGTAGAATTGGCAGGGGCGATCGCGGAAATCGCTCATAAGTCAGTTAAAGAAGATTTTCGCAAGATCGATCCGACTCAAGCCCGAATTCTTTTATTTGAAGGAATGAACCGCATTCTTCCCCCCTATCCTGAAGCATTGTCTATCAAAGCGCAACAGTCTCTCGAACAATTGGGGGTAGAAGTAGAGACTGATACCTTAGTAACCAACATCTCAGATAATACAGTTACTTTTCGCCAAAAAGAGCGAGTAGATACTATTTCTGCTCATACTATCCTTTGGGCTGCTGGGGTGAAAGCCTCTTTTATGGGTAAAGTTTTGGCAGAACGCACTGGTGCAAAATTAGATCGTGCTGGAAGAGTAATTGTCGAACCAGACCTTAGCATCAAAGATCACCCTAATATTTTTGTGATCGGTGATTTGGCGAATTTTTCGCACCAAGGAGAGCAACCTTTACCAGGAGTAGCACCTGTCGCCGTCAAGGAAGGAGAATATGTTGCTCAACTCATTAAAAGAAGATTAGCAGGTAACCCGATTAAGCCTTTCCGCTATTTCGATCTGGGAAATCTAGCAGTAATTGGACAAAATAAGGCAGTTGTCAATTTGGGCTTTGCCAAATTATCAGGTTTCTTAGCATGGTTGATCTGGGTAGTAGCTCACATTTATTATCTAATTGAGTTTGATAACAAATTAGTAGTAATGGTGCAATGGGCATGGAATTACCTTACTTTGGGTAGAGGTGCCAGACTAATAACTGGTCAAAGTGTTGTCGAGTCAGCTTCAGAAAAAACTAGTAAGCAAAAAAGCTATCAATTGGTGGAAAATTAAATCTTGGTAATTGATTGCTATATTTTAGTCTCTCTAAGTAATAATACTTAGGGATTTTATTTAGTTTGATAAAGTTACATGAACAAACATAAATTTTATGAATTTACTTCTCAGTAGTCTTTCTATAATAATTAGGTATAAAGAACCAAGTCTTTTTGGTAGAAAAACTGTATTTAGCCTATTTTTTAATTGATCCCTAATGGTTTTTGAATAGTAGTTTAAATTACCATAGTCCTTCTACCTTGATAACTAATTTGTCACAAAGAGGTAATAACTAATGAAAGCTTCCGCCCCTTCTTCTCTAGGAAAATCTGTAGCCCTGGGAATCGTACTAATAGTAACTAGTATGGCAGTAATTGTTTTAATGGCGATCGCAAGTGGTCAGCTTAATATTGCTTAAATTAAACTTGGCATGAAACATTAGACCTCTTACCAAAATAAATTAAAAATCAAAATCGGCTTGTACAGACGTTGTGTGGCACTCTTCGGAAAGATAAAACGTCCCTACTTGACCATTGACCACTAAACCTTGAACATTAATATATGATAAATATTTAAGGTTTAAGGTTTAATGAACGGAGCTATCGAGCTAGATTCAGTAGATCTAGCTTTGGCACTGGGGATTATGGGCATAACTATTGTTTTATCCCTATGGCAAAACTTAGGATTAGAAAAACAGCTAGCTATCGGTACAGGTCGTTCTTTACTGCAACTATTGGTAGTAGGATATGTTCTAGATTTGGTTTTTGCGCTCAATAATTGGCTAGCGGTACTGGCAATAGTCATCGTCATGTTATCTATTGCAGCCATAACCGCTCGCAATCGGATTGATGGGAAACTCAAAGGAATACTGCCTATAGTGTGGCTGTCTCTATTTAGTAGTACGGCTCTGACCTTGGGTTATGTGATAATTTTCATCATCCAGCCTCGTCGTTGGTACGAACCTCAGTATTTTATTCCTCTGGCAGGCATGATTTTAGGTAACGCGATGAATGGGGCTGCTTTAGCAGGCGATCGCCTAGTGAATAGTCTTAAACAAAATCGTCAGGTAGTTGAGACTCATCTTTCTTTAGGTGCAACTCCCAAAAAAGCGATTTTTCGCTATCAAAAAGAGGCGATTCGGACAAGTTTAATTCCGACTTTAAACAACATGATGGTAGTCGGTTTAGTTAGTTTACCAGGAATGCTTACAGGTCAGGTAATAGCGGGAAGTAATCCTTTAAATGCAGCTTCCTATCAAATTTTAATTTTATTTGCGATTGTCGGCACAAATTTAATCACGACTTTGTTAGTTACAGAAACGCTTTACCGACGATTTTTTAATCGAGAAATGCAGTTAATTATCTAAGAAGATAAAAGTTCTCAGCGTTTCAAATTATAGTCAACTATTATGAGCTATTTGGCATTAGAGCAATCAGGAATCATTAGTCAACTGTGATTAATTTGTGATTTTGCCTGTTGCCAAAGGACTTCCAACTCTTCTATGGTATAGGTTGTAAGAGGGCGTTCTGCTAATGATTCCATAAGCGATAAACGCTGAATAAAACGCTGATTGGTATCTTGTAAAGCTCTAGTAGGATCGAGATCGTACCAACGAGCCAGATTAATCACGGTAAATAACAAGTCTCCTAATTCTGCTTGCTGATGAATGCGATCTGAACTAGTTAAAGCCTCTTTAAATTCGCTTAACTCTTCGTTGAATTTGTCCCAAACTCCCGCGACATTTTGCCATTCAAAACCAGCAGCAGCAGCTTTAGTTGAGATTTTCATAGCTGAAGTTAAAGGAGGGAGAGTGCGAGCATAACGACGTAATTTATTGCTTAGTAATTGCGCTTTTTCTAAGCTCTCTCCCTTTTCTTGTGCCTTAATTTGTTCCCAATTTTTCCTTACTTCTTCAGCACTATTAACCTGTACATCGCCAAAAACATGAGGATGACGCCGAATTAACTTTTCTGTAATCCCTTGAGCCACTTCTTTTAAAGAAAAATAATTATTTTCTTGAGCAATTTGTGCTTGCAGTACTACCTGTAATAATAAGTCTCCTAATTCTTCGGCGATCGCATCTTGATTGTTACTCTTGATCGCATCGATTACTTCATAAGCCTCTTCAACTATATATGGGATTAAGCTTTCCGCAGTCTGTGCTAAATCCCAGGGACAACCACCATCAGGATTTCTTAGCTGCGCTACCACTTCTATCAGTTTCTCTAGAGCGGTTACAACAGAATCGTTAATTCTCGACTTACTTTCCATTAGATTGTTGACTTTTCAGATAGTATCTAGTCATTGTAACTTAACTTGATTTAGCTAGTTAATTATGGTTGTATGTAATTTTATTTACTTAGATTTCCTATGTATTCTGTATATTTTATTTGTGTAATCTAGCTAACAGCTATCTGCAAATAAGATAGGACTCAATCTTCATGAAAACTATATAGCTTTTAAAAGCATCTTTACTCAATCTTTATGGTATTCTAGTGATTTTTCTAGGGTATTCGTATTATTATCTAATTGTTAGGCAATATGAAACATTCAATTTTCAAGGGCAAACAAACATGACAAATTCTACTAATGTTATTTTCTTAGGTACTCCTGGTAATGATAATACCGATCTTTTATTTACTGAATTCGCTTTAAGAGGAAACGATTTTCTCGAAGGTGATAGAGGTAATGACCTTCTTAGAGGTTTTGGTGGTCAAGACCAAATCAAAGGTGAAGATGGCAAAGACACTCTTGATGGTGGTGCTAAAAGAGACTCTCTCTTTGGTGGTGTTGGCGATGATGATATTTATGGTGGTAACGGAAGCGACTCTATCGAAGGTGGAGCCAACAATGATGAAATCTGGGGTGGTAATGGCAATGACCTAATTTATGGTGATAATGCTCCTGATCCTGATTTTGGTAAAATTCTACCTCGTCCTGGCGCACTATTCTTTGTCGAAGGAGATGACTTTATTGCAGCAGGTCGTGGTAACGACACGGTCTTAGGTCAAGGTGGCAATGACACTGTTTTCGGTGGTGATGGCAAAGACTTGATCGATGGTGGTGCTGATAATGACCTTCTTATCGGTGGTAAAGGTGATGACACCGTTTTAGGTCAAGAAGGCGAAGATGTTATTCTTGGCAA
>DAXETX010000194.1:0-22861 GCA_051155735.1 Xenococcaceae cyanobacterium | reverse complement strand
ATCTTAATGGCAGCAGGCGGAATCATTGTTTTATATCTTTCCCTTAAATCTTTCTTTCCTTTACCTGAAACTTGGTTTAAAGTTAAATTTAACAGTAATTGGTTTTTGTGGGGATTTGGTGGTTATTTAGTCGCTATTCCTGCGGTATTATTAATCTCTTTAATTAATCAACAAATTTGGCAAGGACAAGGCGGTAGTAACCCCTTACTTTATCTAGCTTTGCAAGCTCAAGACACAGTAGCTTTAACCATATTTTTTATTACTGCTTCTTTAGCTGCGCCAATATTTGAAGAAATTATGTTTCGGGGTTTCTTATTACCTTCTTTAACCCGTTATCTCTCTGTTTCCACTTCAATTATGCTAAGTGGTTTACTCTTTGCTGTAGCACATTTAAGTTTATCAGAAGTGCTACCTTTAACCGTATTAGGAATAATTTTAGGAGTAGTTTATACGCGATCGCGTAATCTACTCGCGCCGATGTTATTACACAGTTTATGGAATAGTGGTACACTCCTAAGCTTGTTTATTTTAGGTAGTGGTAGTTAAAGCTGAAACTATCTGTGTTGATCTGCGTTTATCTGTGGAGATTATATTACCTCAGATTAAAATGCCAACCCTAGTATTAGATACAATGCTCTCAACCAAACCAAGATTTTTGTTTCCTTAGAAAAACTTGAGCGCAATTTCTCCCAGGCATTCCTGAGATTGAACCACCTGGATGAGTACCTGCACCAGTAAGATATAAATTATTAATTGGCGTAGTATAGTTGGCGATTTCAGGAAGCGGACGTAAAAAGATCATTTGGTCTAAAGTCATATCCACGTGATAATAATTACCCTTGTAAGCACCCAATCTTTCGCCCAACTCCGCAGGACTTTCTACCCTTCGCGCTATGATACTGTCTGAGAGATTAGGAGCAGATTCAGCAAGTTTATTCAACACATTATCAGCAACTTGATTCTTTAAAGCCTCCGTCCAACCAGTACCATTTAAACCCGTTCCCTCTTTTCCTGCTATTTGATAAGGGGCAAAAAATTCAATCCACAAAGTGTGCTTACCTTCAGGTGCTAAAGTCGGGTCTAAAACCGAAGGAATATCCAAATACATCGAAGGATTACTATCAGGAATTTGTCCCATATTAGCCAAAGTATGAGCTTGTTCCACATGGGCAACCGAATCAGCAATTAAAATCGTCCCAATTAGATGCTCAATATTATCTTGATCGTAAGCTGTGAAGCGAGGCAACTCCGAAAGAGCGCAATCAATTTTAAGAATAGTTTCATTATTATTCACAATTCTTCTAGCGACACGGTTACTTAAGTTGGCAGCAACAGCCCCATCAGGAACTAATTGTAAAAACAAGCGTTGCACATCGATATTAGAAATCACCCCACGCTGCGCCCGATACTCTTGACCGTTAGCAACTCTTACCCCGACAGCCCGATGATCGTCAATTAGGACTTCTTTAACCATTTGTTCGGTTAAAATTTTGCCTCCCAAACTTGTTACCAGCTTCACCAAAGCTTGAGTTAACGCCCCCGTACCACCCTTGGGACGAGCCATTCCAGGAGAGTGACGCATCGCCAACATCATCAAACCTGCGGTAACTCCCTTCTGAGAAGGAGGCGCGCCAATTTCTGCTGCGAGTCTGGCTAAAGGTGCTTTAACTATTTCCGTATCAAACCACTCCTGTAACAAATCTTCAGGAGAAGTAATCATATTGCGGATAAAATCTAACAGTTTATTTTTTGAACCGATCAGCTTTAGTGCATCTAGTAAATTTTGTTTGCCATAATTACCCGCGATATCAAGTACTGACTGAGGCGGTGCATTAAACCAAGGAGCGATCGCACTCATTAATTTTGACCAATAATCAATAAATTCTACATATTTATCCGCATCGCGTTCACTATAACGGGCGATCGCAGCATGAGTTTTAGGGACAGACTTATGTGCCAAAAAATATTTACCATCAGGTTGCGGAGAAAAAGTATGAGGATCGCAATGAAGATACTCTAAACCATACTTATTTAGTTGTAACTCCTCGATCACAGGAGCATGAAAAATAAACTCATGATCGATCGCACACAAGTTAAACTTAAACCCTGGGGCTTCTGGTATTGCTTCCTCGGTTGTCGCAGCACCCCCAGGTACAGAACGCTTTTCGAGCAATAAAACCTGATATCCTGCTTTGAGTAAATAGGCTGCACAAACTAACCCATTATGTCCTGCACCAATAATAATGGCATCGTAAGTATTGGTAGTTGTCCTAACTTGACTCATTCGGTTCGTTCCTGAATAAAAATTTTGCTCTTAAAAACTACTAACAAAAAGCCAGTAATTATTGACTATGATAAAAGTACAACCATTAAACCGTTCATCTTTTCTAAAATCGCTTTAGGGAAGACGGAAGTAAGGAACTACTAAAATATCCTGAAGGAACGTACCTCATAACTACACAGTAATGCAGGTAAGCGCCATGAATCTAACCTATCGGGGAGTTAAATACAGCGAAGAATCTCCCAAACTTACAACCGCGACAACCACAGTCGAAAATCCCGAAATTATTTATCGCGGCAATACTCTCAAAGCCAAAATTCAGCCTCGATTTCCTTGGTTAAAATATATTCAACAGTTATTTAATAAATCCGAATCTCAACCAGTTCGCGATCCGATTACCTTTTGGTATGACCATAAAAAAGCATTTTTAATCAGTTGTTGGCATTTAGATGATCGAGAAAGACTAGAACGCTGTTGGAATTTAACTTTAAAAATCGAACAAGCCAAAGCTTGGCAGCAAAAGCCTAAAACTCAACTCAAATATCGTGGTGTTACCTACTATCATTAATCTAGATGGCGATCGCCATAGGTAAGTTTAAAGCCTAGGGAGACATTATGCGATCGCTTACCCAATCAAACCACTGTTCTAAACCAGCGCCTGTCTTGGCAGATACAGGAATAATTGTCACATTGGGATTGATCTGTCTAACATTAGCAGCAATAAGTTCTATGTCAATATCTAAATAGGGTGCTAAATCAGTTTTAGTGATTAACAAACAATCTGCTGCTTGAAACATCACGGGATATTTTAAAGGTTTATCTTCTCCCTCCGTGACGCTGAGTAAAGCTACTTTAGCGTGTTCTCCCACTTCAAATTCAGCAGGACAGACTAAATTACCCACATTTTCTACTAAAATCAACTCAAAATCCGTCGGATTATACTGCTGTTCTAGGGTATGAATCCCGCCTGCCACCATTTTAGAATCCAAATGACAAGAACGCCCTGTATTAATCGCAATCACGGGAACGCCATATTTACGTAAGCGATCCGCATCTAGTTCCGTAGTCATATCTCCTTCGATCACTGCCATTTTAAACCGATCTTTCAAAGCAGCCAAAGTTTGTGCTAAAAGCACCGTTTTGCCAGCCCCAGGACTACTCATAATATTAAGACAGGTAATACCCCATTCATCGAAGTGTTTTCGGTTGTGATCTGCGCCTTCTTGGTTAGCGTGAAGCAAATTAATTTCTAAAGCAGCGTCAAATGTTTGGTGCATTTTTTTCAGTTATCAGTAGAGGTAATTAGGTAGGAACAATTGAGTTAAAGATGATGTAAGGTAGTGGGGTATTGAAAGCCGACAGATAGTTTTCCCTTTTATATTTAATTACACCCAGCTACTTAAAAGCTACGAAGCTAAAGACTAAAAATATTCAAGGCGATCAATTTTAAGTTCTCGCCCCGATCTAATATCTTCCATTGGTGCATGGCAATCAGGACAACTGTATTGTAATCCGATCTCTGGTTGATATTCTTGTTGACAACAGTGGCAAAAAGCAACTAGAGGAGTTTCTTTAATTACTAATTCTACTCCTGCCAAAAAAGTGTTATGGGTTTGAACTTCAAAAGCAAATTGTAAACTAGCAGGTTCGACACAGGTAAACTGTCCGACAACTAAATGAATTTTGGTAATTTGCCAAGGTTCTGGTTGAGAGTCATACCAATCTTTAACCGTTAAGATTAAAGCCTTGGTCATATCAGTTTCATGCATATTTTTAGATACTAGCGATCGAGTTACTCTCTTAGTGAGTGAGTTTAGAGAAACACTAGTTTTTTATTTTAAATATTGCCTCAAAAAAAGTTTATAAAATCGAAGAGAGATTTCAATTAATTGCAAAATGGCTGCTAAACCTCAAAAAAAAAATCGGATTGCTTATCAAGAATTTGGCACAAACACCAGTCAAGAAGCTTTAACTAGAGCCGTACCCGATTTACCTCCCCAACAACAAAATATCAGAATTCAAGCCACGCGATCGGGGCGCAAAGGCAAAACAGTAACTGTGATTACAGGATTGCAACACAATCGCGAAAATCTCACTAAACTCTTAAAAAATCTTAAAGCTAAATGTGGCAGTGGCGGTACGGTTAAAGATAATACACTAGAAATTCAGGGAGAACACAAACAAAAGCTCCTAGAAATATTAAGTGATCTAGGTTACAAAGCGAAAATTAGTGGCGGTTAAGTAGATATACTGAGGTTGATTAATTAATCTTAGTAAAATCCATGAACTTCAATTCTTTAACGACGATCAATTTATCTGACCTTAATGGTACTAACGGCTTTGCGATCGAGGGTATCGATCCAGAAGACTTTGCTGGAAATTCTGTCAGTAATGCAGGAGATATTAATGATGATGGCTTTGACGACATTATTGTTGGGGCAGAAGGTGCCGGTCTAAGAAGGATTGATATTTTACCCGGTGGTGGTATTCCGAATAATTTTGACGATCTTTTGGGTGCAGGAGCAAGTTATGTTATTTTTGGTCGGCGTAATTTTGCTGACTCGATAGCATTGTCCAATTTAGATGGTAGTAACGGGTTTCTGATTAAAGGTGCAGACGCAGGCGATACTTCTGGAACTTCTGTCAGTAATGCAGGAGATGTCAATGGAGATGGCATTGACGACATTATTATTGGCGCACCTAATGCCGATCCAAATGAAGAATTAAGTGCAGGTGAAGGCTATGTAGTCTTTGGTAGCACTGACATTGGGACTAATGAAGTTCTAGAACTTGCCGAACTCGATGGCACTAATGGTTTTGTGATCAAAGGAATTGAAGGTGGTCGATTCGTGCGTGCGGGAATGTTTTCCGTAGCGGTTCGTGGTGGCGATCGCACTGGAATTGTGGTGAATAAGGCAGGCGATGTGAATGGTGATGGCTTTGACGATGTTATCCTAGGCGCAAATTTTGCGACGATTAATGAACAAGAATTTGTTGGTAAAAGCTATATTGTGTTTGGCGGTAATAATGTTGGGGCTTCTGGCACAGTAGAACTTGCCGAACTCTCTCCTCCTCAAGGTTTTGCGGTTGAAGGAAGCAGTGAATTCGAGCTTTTTGGTACTTCAGTAAGCAATGCAGGAGATGTCAACGGTGATGGTTTTGATGATCTGATTATTGGTGCGCCTAGTGCCGATCCTAATGGCATAACCGATGCAGGAGCAAGTTATGTTTTGTTTGGTAGTACTGACATTGGGAATAATGCTGTTAACCTAGAAGCCTCAGCCCTAGATGGGACTAATGGCTTTGTGATTGAGGGTATTGATGAAGATGATAGTGCTGGTCGTGCAGTCAGCAATGCAGGAGATATCAATGGTGATGGCTTTGACGATCTAATTATCAGCGCGCCCAGTGCAGGAGAAATCATTAATCGTTATGGGACTGATCAATCAGATCGCCGAGGCGAAAGCTATGTTTTATTTGGCGGTACTGAAATCGGAACTTCTGGTAGTTTTGACTTAGCCACTCTCGATGGGACTAATGGCTTTGTGATCGAAGGGATTAATCCCAGGGACTATGCTGGACTTTCGGTCAGCAATGCAGGAGATATTAACGGTGATGGGCTTGATGACCTGATTATTGGTGCGCCTAGTGCCAATCCTAATAATAATCTATATAGCGCAGGGCAAAGTTATGTATTATTTGGCAGTACTGAGATCGGAGCTTCTGGTAGTCTGCAATTAGATGCCATTAATGGCTTAATTCTTAACGGGATTAATCAATATGACCGTTCTGGTGATTCGGTCAGTAAGGCAGGCGATATCAATGGTGATGGGCTTGATGATCTGATTATTGGTGCGCCTAATGCCGACCCTAATGGTTTAGATAGTGCAGGAACAAGTTATGTGGTTTTTGGCTTTCAAAAGTCTTCTGCTAATGTAATTCAAGGGACACCTGATAATGATTCGATTATCGGTACGGCTGCTAATGACTCGATTTCAGGTTTAGCTGGCGACGATCGCCTCCTCGGTTTGGCTGGTGCTGACACCATTATCGGTGGAGATGGTCAAGATACGCTTCGGGGTAATCAAGACAACGATTTAATTGAAGATAACCAAGGTTTTGATTTAATCTTTGGCGATCGCGGTGATGATACCCTAAAAGGCGGACTGGGTAATGATACCCTCAGAGGCGGTGCCGATCACGATGTTCTCTTTGGTAATTCAGGGTTTGACTTACTCTTTGGTAATAATGGTAATGATGTTCTAGTAGGCGGTGAAGGTAATGATGTCTTAAGAGGAGATCGAGACAGCGATCGCTTAGACGGCGGAAGCGGTAATGATACTCTCTTAGGTGGTGCCGATCAAGATTTTTTTGTTTTAAGACCAGGGGAAGGCAATGATTTAATTAGTGATTATTTTGATGGTATTGATCAATTTATTTTGGGTAGTGGGTTAGAGTTTAGTGACTTAGATATTGGGCAAAATATTGACAGTACTCAAATTAAGTTAGCTGCAACTAACGAAGTTTTAGCGACCTTAAATTCAGTAACAGCCAATGTGCTTAATGCCGAAGATTTTGTTAGAGAAAGCTAGAGTATTTAATTTTTTAGCTGTTTTTGAATTAAATCAATAGCTCTGGTGACAATTTCGGGAAATACTACCACTAGACTGTCTTTGATTGCCAGAGCCAAGGCAGTCTCAATTGCCTCTGTTTCGCTCAAGATAGTCTCGTATTTGGCGTTAGGATTTTCTTGCAGAATCCCTTTGGCAATCAAATCAGCAGCTTCTTGCGGGTGTCTGCCTCGCTTGTCATCATCTTCTTTGATAATAATGCGGTCAAACACTTGAGCAGCGATCTTACCCAATAAAATTAAATCTTCATCCTGGCGATCGCCAGGTCCGCCAACAACGCCAATTTTAACGCCCTCCCAGTTACGAACAAAGCTACCTACTGCTTCATAGCCGTGAGGATTATGAGCATAATCAACTAAAACATGATACTCTCCTAAGTCAAAGAGATTCATCCTTCCTGGAGTCTGTTCCGCTGAGGGGTTAAAAGTCCGCGCTCCTTTGCGAATTGTTTCAATATCGACTCCTTGAGCGAAAGCAGCCAAGCAAGCTGCTAAAGCATTAGCAATCATAAAGGGTGCCATTCCCCCCATGGTCATCGGACATTTTACGGCTTTTTCAATGCGAATTGTCCAGTTTCCTTCCAAAATAGCCAGGTAGCCATGTTCATAGATAGCAGCTAATCCCTTACGACGGATATGTTCTAAGATAATTGGATTATCAGGATTTAACGAGAAGTAAGCCACTTTGCAGTTTACCTGTTGCGCCATCGCTGCGACTAAGGGATCGTCCGCATTGAGAATGGCATAACCATCTGCTTTAACCGTTTCGGCGACAACACTTTTGACCTTTGCCATTTGTTCAATAGTATTAATGTCTCCTAATCCTAAATGATCTGCTGCGACATTAAGCACTACTCCTATATCACAACTCTCAAAAGCTAGTCCTGAACGCAGAATTCCCCCTCTAGCACTTTCTAGTACTGCTACTTCTACCGTGGGGTCTTTGAGAATCATCCTGGCACTATAAGGACCAGTGTTATCGCCTTTTTCAACTAAATAATCGCCGATATAAACTCCATCAGTGCTGGTGTAGCCAATTACCTTACCTGTTTGACGATAAATATGGGCTGTCATTCTGGTGGTTGTTGTTTTACCATTAGTGCCAGTGATGGCAATGATCGGAATTCTGGGGGATGTTCCAGGGGGAAACAACATATCTAGCACTGGCGCAGCCACATTGCGGGGTAAACCTTGACTCGGAGAGGTGTGCATTCTAAAACCTGGTGCTGCGTTGACCTCTACTACTACACCATTAACTTCCCTTAAAGGTTTGGTAATATCGGGAGTTACAATATCAATACCAGCAATATCTAAACCAATAATTTTCGCGATTCTTTCAGCCAACCAAATATTTTCGGGATGAATTTCATCCGTGCGGTCAATCGCGATGCCTCCTGTACTAAGATTGGCAGTAGCTCGTAAATAGGCTGTTACGCCTTGAGGCAAGACTGTCTTGATGGTATAACCTTGTTTTTCTAAAACTCCCAAAGCTGTACCATCTATAATTATCTTGGTCAGAATGTTATCGTGTCCTTCACCTCTTTTGGGGTCGCGGTTAGTAGCAGCAATTAGTTCTTCAATAGAAGACTTGCCATCGCCTATTACATGAGCGGGGATGCGCTCTGCCACAGCAATTACTTTGCCATTAATTACCAAAACCCGATGATCGCTACCGCGATAAAAACGCTCGACAATCACGGTGCGAGTCCGAGAAGCCTCACTCGCCAAATCATATGCCAGTTCTGCTTCGGTGTTACTACTAATATTAATCGTAATCCCTCGACCGTGATTGCCATCTAGCGGTTTGATCACAATAGGATAACCACCAACACTGGCGATCGCATCTTCTAATTCATCTAAATATTGAATTACCGTACCTTTCGGCACAGGAATTCCTGCATCACCCAAAATTGTTTTCGTTCCTTCTTTATCACAGGCTAGCTCTACGCCAAGAATTCCCGAATTTTCGGTTAAAGTTGCCTGAACTCGCTTTTGATTGACACCATATCCTAGTTGCAGCATCGCTCTGGCACTAAGAAGCATCCAGGGAATTTTTCTCACTTCGGCTTCTTTGATCATAGTTTCGGTAGAAGGACCTAAAGCGGTATTAGCTTGTAAATCTCTCAAGTCTGCCAAATCCTGGGCTAGTTCGTCACTAGAATAAGTACCAGTTTGAACAATTGAATTACACAATCTTACTGCTGCTCGACCTGCGTAGCGACCTGCTTGTTCTTCGACATATTCATAGACAACATTAAATACTCCTGGTTCTGCGGTTTCTCTAGTACGACCAAAACCTACTGGCATCCCTGCTAGTTCTTGTAATTCTAGAGCTACATGCTCTACGATATGTCCCATTAAAGTCCCTTCTTGGACTCTTTCGAGAAACCCGCCTCGATAACCACGGGAACAGTAATGTTCGATGATGCTAGGTAATGTTGCGATTAGTCCTTCATAAAAACCAGGAATTTCATTAGAAGGTTTTTCTGTTAGCTCTTCTAAATCAAGCCTCATTAAAATAAGTTTATTGCGCCTAATACTCCAATAATTGGGTCCACGTAAAGTCTGGGTTTTGAGAATTCTCATATTGATTTAAGTTTAAAGCAGATCGGTAGATATTAATTAGTAGCTAGGCGTAAAGCAGGGCGTTACTCTAGTGTCTCGCTGGTTAAAACCAGACAACTGTTCTTCATGAACAGTTTTATAAATAATTTAGCCTAATTGAAAATTGAGTTTGAGCCAAGAAAATAAATCAAGAACTTTTGATAATTGCTGCTGCTAATTTTGCCGACTCAATGGTCGAAGCTACTGCGTCGCTCGACGAAAAGACAAAGCAATTTCTCACCGCGCAATGCCATAATCCGATAAATATAGATTTTAGCGTTTTTGTCTGCTAAAAAATCCATCATGCTTAAGGTAAAGTGACGCTGACTGGACGATGTTGTTTGAGGTCATAGCATTCTCCATGACTCAATATATGAAGTTGTAGGTTATGGAGCGCAATGGGATCGTTACCATGAGCTAAGTCATAATTTGTATAAGACATCCTTTGAGGATTAATAATCGTTACTGTGCCTTTGCCTAAAACTTTCATGCTGCTACTGCTTTCAAACATCGCACAAGTATCTTCGTCAATGCCTACACCAATCAGATTCGGATGAGCAGCGATCGCACTCAATAACCGAGCCAAACGGTTGCGATTATGAAAATGTTGATCGATCAACACTTCTGGAATTACCCCAAAACCTGTTGCCATATCAACTAAACTCCGGTTGGGGCATTCGCCACTACTGCCTCCTGCAATCATTTGATGTCCCATTACCGCAGCACCAGCACTCGTACCAGCCAGAGTAATTTCTTGATTTTTAACTCTTTCTAGAATCCGATTCATCAGAGGCGTTTCTGCTAACAAGCCACAAAGTCTCAGTTGATCGCCTCCTGTCATAAAAATTCCCGTACAGGTTTCGACATAGTTAAGATAACCAGGATCGCTGCCCTGATCGCGATCGCGTACATCGAGAACTTTAATTTCTTTCGTTCCCATGTCTTGAAAAATTCGATAATAGCGATCGCCAATAATTGCTGGTTCTCGCGATGCGGAAGGAATAATTCCGATAATGGCATTAGAACCACCAGAACGATTAAAAAAAGTCTGTAAGATTTCTCTGCCATGAACTTTATCTTCAGCACCACCGATAACTAAAATGGCGGACTTGGTTTTTTGAAGATAGTCTATAGTTTGAGGATTAGTTTCGATTTCGGGCATAGTTGGGGTAAGAGACAGACAACAATAAAGACTAGAGCTTAAGCGTGAGAGATGTTCAAGGGATTGAGAGCTTATCCAAGCAAGACTTAAGACTTGCCCCTGGTTTGACAACCTCGACTGGCTTCCCCAGCAAGATCACGGTGTTGACTGATGATTTTATAGGTGCTGACAGATTAATTATCATCTCAAATCCCCATATATTTGTCTAGATTATATTTAACTTAAGTCTTAATAAATGTTTATCGATTGCATTTGTCGGTAGCCTTAAAACAACCGATCAAAATAATCGTTATTTTAAATAAATTAGCTAATTAATCTAAAATTGCTTCATAGGCTTGAATCATCGTTTTGGCGATCGCCTGCCAACTGTATTGATTTTGGACTAATTTACGGGCATTTTGTCCTTTTTCTTGCCATTGGGCCGGATGTTGTAAAATTTGGCGTAAAGTTTGAGTTAGCTGTTTTTGAGCGCAACTAGATACCCAACCAGCAGCAGCAGACTCTATTTCTTGCCAAATATGAACCCGATTAGAAATTAACACAGGCGTTCCTGTCGCCATAGCTTCGGCAACTGCAATACCAAAGTTTTCGTAATAAGAAGGTAAAACAAAAATATCGGCATCTTGTAATAATCCTAATTTGGTTTCTCCTCTGACAAAACCCGTAATTGTGGTGATCGATTTTAAAGGAGACTGTCCAATTTGTTCTCTAATCCTAGTTTCGTAGTCGGGGTCTTGGGGATTAGTACCAGCTAAAACAAAATGAAATTCGAGTTTTTCAGCTTGTAGGGTTGCTAAAGCAGGAATTAACAAATCTAAGCCTTTTTTCGGGTCGATGCGCGACATAAATAAAATAATTGGTGTTGCTGGAGCAATGTTTAACTCCTGACGCATCTTACCTAATGGTGGCAGACTTTCTGGTAAATTTACCCCCAAAGGAATTACCAAGTCGGGGGTATTTGTGCCATATCTTTCTGAGACTTTAGCTTCTTCTTGACTAGTAAAGTGAATGGCTCTAGCACCAGCCAAATTCGGTTTTTCGAGTAATAAGCCGTAAATTTTTTTGAGTTGTGATTTCTTCTGTAAATCAGCAGGGTCGAGAGTTCCTAGCGGACGCATGATATAGGGTAATTTTTGCTGACGTGCCATAGTAGCTGCTGCGGTACTAACAGGAGAAAAGAGAGCGTGGATATGAGCTAAATCATAGTTTTTAGCCTTACTTTTTAACCATTGCAATAAAGGAAGCGAAAACTTGTAGCGACGAAATGGCGCACAAGGAAAATAAATCACTTGATAACCATCTTGTTCTATGGCTTGCGCCAGAGGAACAGCTAAAGGTGCTTGTCCTGTATCACCATTAGAATTAGTCGTAATCAAAGTAACCTCAATTCCCGCTGCTGCTAGAGCTTGGGAAAGTCCCAGCACCATTTGACTAGGTCCTCCATATACTAGAGATACAGAAGGTACTATCTGGAGAATTTTCATGTTAGTGGTTGATGAGTGATTACTGCTTACTATTTTGTCGCTTCGCTTCATATAAAATTAAGGCAGTTGCGATCGCAACATTTAAAGATTCTACGGCGTTATCTAGGGGAATAGTCACTTGTTCGTCAGCTAAAGCAATTAATTCTGCGGTCAAACCAGCAGCTTCATTTCCTAATAAAATTAAACTAGGACGCGAAAAATCAATTTCCCAATAGGTTTTACTTGCTTGTGGCACAGTAGCAATAACTTGAATTTTCTGCTGTTGCTGTTGTCGAATTGTTGAGATTAAATTGTCAGTAACCGTTACAGGTAAGCGAAACCACTCCCCCGCTGAAGCCCTTAAAACTTTGGGATGATCGAAATCGACACTATCTCGACTCAACCATAACCGCTCAACTCCTGTCGCCACAGCAGTACGGATGATTGTTCCTAAATTACCAGGGTCTTGGATTCGTTCGGCGATTAACCCTAAGTGCTGAATCGTCGCATCAGATTGTTGTGGTAGTTGACGAGTTGCTACTGCGACTATGCCATTAGGATTTATCGTAGTTGCGATCGCTGATAATACTGCTGAACTAACTAATTCGACTCTTTTTGCCTGATGGGTAATGATTTGCCACATTTGCTGATGACATTTTTGCCATTCGGGAGTACAACAAACTATAGCTAGAGGATAATTTAAGGTAGTTGCGATGGTAACGGCATTATTTCCCTCTAACAAAAACAGATTTTGCTGATGTCTGTTTTTACTATGATGGAGCTTACGAAGCTCTTTGACTAAAGGGTTTTTCCGACTGGTAATGATTTTATTTGTCACTAGCTATTGACGAATAGCCACTACTGAGGTAATACTTTACTTGCTGAATGCGGAACTCGGGACTTGAACCCGAATGTTCCAAAGAACACTAGAACCTGAATCTAGCGCGTCTGCCAATTCCGCCAGTTCCGCCAATTAATCAGCACCCAAACTTAAATTATTAATAATTTTGGGACTATTGTCAAACTGTGACCCAGTTTAATTTTTAGCTTTTAGCAATATCTCTTATTGATGTCCTTAAAGCTTTTCCTACCTAAAGTTGTAAGTTACTTACTTCTTGTATTATCTGTTATTCAATAGCAGCCGTCCCACTATTTTTGAAACCTGGAGGACAAGATCATTAGCTCTATCTCTAACCTAACACAACCCCATCCTACCCAAGAAGAAACTCAACCAGTATTAGAAATCTGGGGCGGTAATTCTCTCAAAGGAACAGTAAATATCAGTGGCGCTAAAAACTCCGCTTTAGTTTTAATGGCGAGTTCTTTATTATGTCCTGAAGAATGTCGCTTAAGCAATGTGCCTGATTTAGTTGATATTAGGCGCATGATTCAAATCTTGACAGCTTTAGGGGCAAAAATTACTAAAAACAATAACATTCTCCATATAGACGTTCGAGAAATTAATCCGACTCAAGCACCCTATGATTTAGTTTCGCAACTTAGAGCCAGTTTTTTTGCTATTGGGGCTTTACTTGCTAGATTTGGCACAGTGCGTATTCCTTTACCAGGAGGTTGCGCCATTGGTGCAAGACCCGTGGAACTCCATGTTAGAGGCTTACAAGCCATGGGAGCTAGTGTTTTTATTGATTCAGGAATTGTTCATGCTCATGTCGCAGGTCATAATAACCGACTCCAGGGAGCAAAAATTTATTTAGATTATCCTAGTGTCGGAGCTACAGAAACTCTATTAATGGCAGCAACTTTAGCTGAGGGAGAGACAATTATCGAAAATGCTGCTCAAGAGCCAGAAATTGTTGATTTGGCTCATTTTTGTCGTGCTATGGGCGCAAAAATCAGAGGGGCAGGGACTAATAAAATTATGATCTCAGGAGTAGAGCGTCTCCATGCTGTAGATTATCAAGTGATACCCGACCGTATTGAAGCAGGAACATTTTTAGTAGCAGGCGCAATTACCCACTCCGAAATTTCTCTTACGCCCGTAATTCCTGAACATTTAGTGCCTGTTATTGCCAAACTAGAAACTATCGGCTGTCAAGTAATTACTGAATCAGATAATCGCTTGAGGTTAATCCCAGGAGCTTTAACAGCAACAGATCTTGAAACATTACCCTATCCAGGGTTTCCTACTGATATGCAAGCGCAGTTTATGGCACTACTCAGTATTAGTCAAGGAAGTAGCGTCGTCAGTGAAACTGTGTTTGAAAATCGGCTGCGCCACATAGCAGAATTACAAAGAATGGGAGCAAATATTAAAATCAAAGGTAATCATGCCTTTATTCAAGGTGTTCCTTTACTTTCTGGTGCGCCCGTAATGGCTACGGATTTAAGAGCTTCGGCAGCTTTAGTCTTAGCAGGATTAGCAGCCCACGGCAAAACTATTGTTAGAGGTTTGCACCACCTAGATAGAGGTTACGAAAACCTAGAAAACAAGCTGCAAGGATTAGGAGCAAAATTACAACGCACCAATCAAAAGCTTTGACCGCGGAAGGCGGTCAACGCAGGCACCGTCGTTTTACAAGTCCGCGTTGCCTGAACTTGGTTCAGGCACTCGTGACGGACGTGGCGGTGTAACGTTGACCCACTCCCCTAAAAGAATTTAGGGGATTCAGGGATACTGGCGTGATATGCGGGGAAACCCACCGTCTAACAATACAACTAGGAGTGGTTTTCTTTCTTTAATTAATCAATGAAAAGCTCCAGAAGAAGACTTTAAGAAACTTCGATAAAGTATCAGTCACTAACTGTTCGGTTTTTTATGCGATAATCCTGATTAGAATATTTTAAGATTTATTATATTTCCTTGAGCAATGAGTGAACCAGGTAAAGAAAAAACTCTAGCAGAACAAGCACCATCTAGTTATGAATGTCGTGCTTGCGGTTATGTATATGAGCCAGCTAAAGGAGATAATCAAAACAAAATTGCGCCAGGAACGCTTTTTACCGAGTTACCTAGTAGTTGGCGTTGTCCTGTTTGTGGCGTACCAAAAAGTCAATTTATGGATATTGGAGCTAAAGGCGCACCATCAGGCTTTGCCGAAAACTTAAACTATGGTTTGGGAGTAAATCGCCTGACTCCTAACCAAAAAAACCTCCTCATTTTTGGTGGTTTGGGATTGGCTTTTTTATTGTTCCTGAGTTTATATGGTCTGCATTAAATAGGCTGTTTTTATGTCGTTTAGCAATTTTAAATAGTATCAACTAAACAAAATGAATCAAGTATTGTCAAAGCTGAAACAAGCAGCCGTTTTAATTATAGTTTGTCTATTTTGTATCAGCTGTAGCGATCTTCCTTCGGTTAGTAATAACCCTTGGAAAATTTTAAGCTTACCGACAGAAGCGATCTTTGCTGATGTTGCTTTCACCGATGATCATAGTCATGGGTGGTTAGTTGGAACTCAAGGAACTATCTTTGAAACACAAGATGGAGGAGATTCCTGGGAAAAAAAAGGGATCGATCTAGGAGATGAAAAAATCGCGTTTAGTGGCGTGAGCTTTTACGGGCAAGAAGGGTGGATTGTCGGTAAACCTTCGATTATGCTACACACCAATGACGGCGGTACAAGTTGGTCAAGAATTCCCCTGAGTTCTAAACTGCCAGGTAGTCCTGATGGTATTGTAGCTTTAGCTGAAGCTACAGCAGAAATGGTAACTGATTTGGGTGCTATTTATCAAACTACCGATGGTGGTAAAAATTGGAAAGCTCTCGTAGAAGGATCTGTAGGAGTAGCGCGTAATATTACTCGCTCTGCTGATGGGAGCTATGTAGCAGTTTCGGCAAAAGGTAACTTTTACTCCACTTGGAAACCTGGTGATACTGAATGGACTCCCCACAACCGTAACTCTTCGCGCCGACTACAAAGTATGGGTTTTGGCAAAGATGGTCAATTATGGTTACTAGCTCGTGGTGGTGTAGTACAATTTAGCGATACAGGCGAAGAAGGCGAATGGAGTGAAGCAATTTATCCCGAATTTGCCACGAGTTGGGGATTATTAGATATGGAATATCGTACTCCTGATGAAATTTGGATTGCAGGAGGTAGTGGTAATCTATTATATAGTCCTGATGGCGGTACAACTTGGCAAAAAGATCGCGAGGTAGAGGAAATTCCCTCCAATCTTTATAAAGTTGTCTTTAACTCTTCAGAGCAAGGATTTGTTTTAGGAGAAAGAGGCTTGCTACTTAAGTATGAGCCTCACAACTCTGAAGCTGTTTAATTCTCTCAGAATAGTTGTGAGAGGGTCAGTCCGTTGCGTATTATGTAAATTATGGTGAACAACTTTTAAGGAAGGAGCAACACAATTATGGCAGGTACTACTGGTGAAAGACCATTTTCCGATATTATAACCAGTATTCGTTACTGGGTAATCCACAGTATTACAATTCCCATGCTATTTATTGCAGGATGGTTATTTGTCAGTACTGGATTGGCTTACGATGCTTTTGGGACTCCTCGTCCCGACGAGTATTTTACTCAAGATCGCTTGGAGTTACCAATTGTTAGCGATCGCTTTAAAGCTTCCGAGCAAATTACAGAATTTAACCAATAAACTATTAATCAAAAAGGGAAAAACTGATGACAAATAGTCCGAATCAACCAGTCTCTTATCCGATTTTTACTGTTAGATGGCTAGCAGTTCACACTTTAGCAGTACCCACCGTGTTCTTTTTAGGCGCGATCGCTGCAATGCAGTTTATTCAAAGATAAATCAAATCATGGATAGAAATCAAAATCCCAATAGACAACCTGTAGAACTCAACAGAACTTCTCTTTACCTAGGGTTACTGTTAGTTGCAGTTCTTGGCATTCTTTTTTCGAGTTACTTCTTTAACTAAATCGAGTCTGACACATTAATTAATAGCAAGTAGGAGGTAGATAAATCATGTTTGCAGAAGGTAGAATTCCCTTGTGGATTGTTGCTACAGTAGCAGGTTTAGGCGTCATTGCTGTAGTTGGTATATTTTTTTATGGTTCTTACGCTGGCGTTGGTTCTGCAATGTAATTGGTGATATTTTTCAGATCAACATCGCGATCTCGCTGTGAAAGCCCGTCGCGATTTCTGAACCATGGGTAAGTCAGAGAGACCCCGTCTTTTTAAGACGGGGTCTCTCGTCAATATTTGCCTGTAGATTCTGGCAGAAAACTTTATAGCCAGTATAATCAAGTTTTGGAATTAATTGTCATCACTATTCCCTAATTGCCAAAAGTCTTGATTCTTCCTTCAGCAGCCAAAATCCTGTATAAGTCATTCCCGACGCATCTGGTTGAATCAACAAAAAATGTAACCCTTTACTCTCTTGTTTTTTAGCTTCATAGTTTTTGGCAGATTGAGCTACTGATTGGTCTTCAAAAGTATTAAAGATCCAACGCTCGATTAAACCCGATTCTAAAACTAAGCCTCCAGAGCGACCAACTTCAGTGGGAATATAATTTAAGGCTACGGGTTTTTGTTCTTGTAACCAACGGCATAAAAGCAGGGAATTTTTACCTCCATAGACGACAATGCCAGGGATAATCACATTAGAAGCAATGCCTAAATTGATTGGTAATAAAGATTCTGGGATATCTTGAATCGGAATCGGACGATCTTGCAAAAAAATTAAGATTTCTCTGGCTGTAATACTAACAAAGCTCCAATTTTCACCCCAAAGCGATTCTGGTAAAGGTTGGGGTGGTGGTTGATCTAGCGCCAGATAGCGATCGCCATCTTGAGTTGAGTAATGATCCGCTATGTATTGCCGAATACTCGATTTTAATTCCAGAGTTCTGCGGGTAGTTTCTAGTTTAATCCCGAAAGACTTGCTCACAGTCTCAAACAATCCGACAATTTGAGGTCGAAAAATTTGAATTTTTTCGGGTAAGTTACCAGCTTTTACTTGTGGTAATTGGGCAACTAACCAAGCAGCAGTTGCTTCTGACTGAAGACATTTTGCCGTGTATAGCTCGCTACTATCTAAGTCATAAATAAATAAGCCCCAAAATTGTGTTTCTTTGGCTTCAGAAATTGGTAAACGATAAAAATCACATTGCCAAGTTACCATAAATTTTTGATGAATTTGGTGTAAAGATTGTGTAAATCTTAATAGATTCGATAGGATTACGGATAATCTGTAAATCTGATTACAAAATTTTGATGAAGTTCTTGATTAAATACACCCGTAAGTAATTATTTTTAGTAATATGTATTGGTAAAATACTAATATGTAGGTGATAACCTCAGAGTTAGCCAATTTACATAAAGGTATTTTAAAGCACAATAACAAGTGAACAGACAAAATGTTAATTAAGAAAGCTGTTACAACTATCTCTATTGCTGGTTTGGGTTGGTTTTTAGGTAATTCTCCTGCTCTGGCAGGTTACTTTACACCAATGAGCGATGGTACGGCATCAGAATTCACTAGTATGATGGACAGTGGTGCTTTTGTCGAAGAATTTAATGTATCTAGCTATATTGGTGACACTGGGATGGCATCTTATGAGTTAGAAGTAAACGATATTGTGCCACCTGATACTCTCAAGCAATCTACCAAAGAGCAGTTTCTTTGGGAAAATGGTCAAGAAGTTAATTTTGAGTTGTCATTAAAAGGCGGTCTTTTAACTTACAAAGTAGGAGAGACAACAATAGTATCGGAAGATGTTATCGACTCTGAGTTTGATGTCAATGGAATGATCTTGACAGCTAACTCTAATGACACGGGAAATGTTTCCTTGTCCAATCTGAAAGTTGATGATAGCTTCAGAAGTATGGATGGGTTACTTTCAGAAAATAGTACCGCTGATTATCTTCAGATTATGGGGATTAATAACGACTTTACTCTAACTGGAACTCAAGTATTTGAGTGGAATGAGGATGGTCCACGTCCTGAAAATTTTGAGTTAGCATACGACATTAGAGTCGGTAATTTTCAACCTAATGTAGCACAGCAGCAAGAAATACCCGAACCAACAACTGTGTCTTTATTCTCTTTGTTAGCAGTAGCGATGGGACTAAAAACCCGCAAGCAATGCAAACAATAAAAACAAATTAACAATAAAATATTTAAAACTTTTAAATTAATTAAAAATATAGCTATTTAGCTATGTGATTTTGGTTTGGCAACCGATTTTTGATTAAAGCCGTAATATTTACCAAATTAATTTTTCCCTGTGAACTACGGGGAATCTGTTCTACAGCAATCCAATGCTTGGGATGTTTATAAGAACTTAAACGCGATCGCAGTTGCTCTCGAATCAACTCCGAGGTAAAATCAGATTTTTTAGGAACAAAGATCGCGGTAACTACTTGTCCCCATTGACTATCAGCAATTCCTACGACACAAACATCTCTAACTAAACCAGTAGCAAGAATTGCCGACTCTACTTCTGGAGGAAAAACATTTTCGCCTCCTGTAATAATTTTTTGACTATTTCTGCCAACTAGATAAAGGTATCCTGCTGCATCGAAATAACCTAGATCGTCAGTAATCAAATAATTCTCGGCTAATAACTCTGGATAATAGCCCAGACAAAGTGATTCGCTTGTAATTTTAATAATTCCTATATTTGGCGCAGATAATATATTGCCTTGAGAATCAAGCACTTGTACTTTAGCATGGGATAAAACTTTACCATTGCTACCATTACCCTGTAAAAAATCTTCTGGTTTGAGAATAACTATTCCCGAAGCTGTTTCCGTCATCCCATAGGTAAGAGACAAAGGTAGATTATAGCTTCTGGCTGTGTCTAAAAGCGATCGCCAAGCTGGTGCGCCTCCTAACAATACTATCTGAAACTGCGCTAACCAGTGAGGCTCGGTTTCTAACAAAAATTGTAGCTGAGTCGGTACTAGAGAAATAAAAAACTCTTGCGGATTAATCTTGGGTTTTTTACCTTGTTTTAAATCACTGTAAGCATAGCTAACAAATTTACCTTCGGTTAAAAAAGATCGTAAAAACTGCATTAAACCACTGACATGATACAGGGGCAAAATACAGCAAGAGTTGATTGTGTTTTGGGCAAAGTAGTTAGTAAATCCTGTAACAGATGCAGCTAAAGTCTTAATTGTGTGAATGCTAAAGCGAATTTTACCCGAAGTTCCCCCTGTAGGAATAGCAATAATTGGTTTGGATAGGTTATTAATTACTTGAGTTTGAGTTTGAAACTCGGCTAAACTAATATCTCCCAAAATCAAATCGGGGGTTACTTGTTTAAATACTTGTTGCCATTCTTGTTGTTGCCAATAGGGATTACCGAGAAAAAGATTAACTTTGGTAGATATACAAGCTAAAAAAGAAGCAATAAAGTTTTTTGGTTCTGTTTCTACTAATAAAATATTAGGAACATTTGAAGCTTGTCTTTTGATTTTCTCTAGCTTTTGAATTTTTTCTTGATAAATTGGATTGAGGTTTTGATTTTCTGATTTTTGCCAAAAACTATTTAGTAGTAGCGATAAAGATGGGCTTTTTGGAGACATTTCATCAAAAAATATAGTCATTCCAACCTCCTTATTCCTTCTACCCTCTACCTTCTTCCGCGTCAATCCCAGAACCGCGATAAATAACTTGTTTAGAACCTTGAACTAGAGGTAATAATGCGCCCATTTGTTCTGTTCCATTAACTCCCAAATCACTATGACAAAGAATAACTTTTTCGGTTACTCGACCTAGTAAATCACGAATAATTCTTTGCAAACGCTGTCGATCCATTTCAGATTCATCTTCCGCCATCCAGGGTTTTCCTGACCATTCTTTAAGAAATAAAGGTGCAGCAAAAAGGGTTGCAGCCCCGCCTTTTTCCCAGAGATAAGAGCCAGCATCTAGCCAAAATTGCCAAGAATGAGAACTTTTTAAAGAACGATATTGAAAGATAGTAGCTAGAGATATTGCACCTTTTTGAGGAGGGAACTGGCGGATGGGGCGAGGGTTAGCAGTGATTGTACCACGACGTAATAATTGAATAAATTGCGCGACGGTTACAGCTTGGCTTTGAAAACTTGGCTCAGTTTGTTTGAGTCGGCGATCTACTTCCCAGTAGTGTTTGACGGTTTCCATCAGTTTTCGTAAAGCAGATAGTTGTTCATAGCTGTAAGACTTATTGGGGTCGATAAAATATTCTATCGCCTGATGCAGAAAAATCGTCGGAGTCAGAAAACATTGTTGGTGCTGTTGTAATCTAATACTGTTAATCCATTCTCTAATGTGTTGGTAAGCGGTAGCAGCTTGATGTCCGATCCGATCCCAACGGGGAAAAGAGTCTATTGATAAAAGATCGGGTTGCTCTGGATCGACATTGTAGCAATAGTCAGCGAGTAAACCTGCTCTTACAGGATCGATTTGCGAAACTAATTTATCTGCTTCAGGTTTTTGACTCAAAATAGTCAGCATTTCCGCAATAGAATCCCTGTCTAATAGTCTGCCAATTCCTGGATAAACTAGAGCCATAAGAGTCAGTAAGGCTCTTACTAGAGGCGAACTGATTAAAGGACGTTGTTCGTTGACTGGTTCAACCGCAATACCATTAGCTGCTAAAATTTCAATGAGAGTGTAACGGGCAATTTCATCTAAACCAGGGGCAATAATTGCCATATCTTCGGGGGCAACTAATTGATTTTTGACCAGGTGAATTATGTAGGCTGCGGTTTGACGTAATAATTCCGCACGGGAAATAGTTTGAATTGATTGGATATAATCGGGAATTTCAGTACCGTAAGCAGTTGTCGTGACTAACTCTACGAGGTTGGTGGTTAATTCGGCGGTGACTAAATGTGTCGGTGGTATAGTTAAGGTTTCTACTAGACAACGCTCGCTTAGTTGTTCCCAGTAGCTAGGATCGGCATTTAATCCCAGTCGCACTTTGCCTTGAGGATTATAAGTAAAAATACCTGTTGCCCCTGCATCGAGTAATATTTCTCCTAAATTTCTGGCGATCGCAGGATAGTCATCAGTATCATCAGCAAACACCGCAGGATAACGACGGACTAAATGATGTTGATATTGAGCATTTGGCAGCAAATAACGCCAATAAAGAGCATAAATCATTCCATAACTTAATAAGCCTCTTTGTAATGCCCAATTACGCCAGTGTAAGATCAACTCGCCCCGCAAAAGAGCGAGTTTGACGGCAGCTGCTGTCAGGTTGCCTAAGCCCTGCTCTAAGATAAAGGGAATATCTTCTGCTGCAATACCGCTAGCTCCAGCTAGCTGCAATAAATCTAAAGTTTCTCTTACTAGCTGATATTCTGGAGTTGTCTGCGTCAAAATATCCCATTGAGGATGTTCGCGCCACAATTGAGTTGCCAACTCTTGTTCGGTTTCGGGGCGTAAGATCAAGGGAAACTGGGGCTTAATCTCTAATTGCTCAAAAATTAAAGGCCAAAATAACTCTACCTCATCGCTGATAAATCCCACAGGAGTTTTACAAATTACGGGATAAGTACCCTCGACAGCAGCAGCCAGGCGATCGCTCAATACGCGACGATTTTGATTATTAGCAGCTAAAACTAAGGCTGTAGCGGATAAATTAGGTTTAAGAGAGGATTGATTAGCGCTAGTTAGTTGCTTTCTCACCCATTTACTAAATTCTGCAATTAGACGGGAAGTTTTGCCTGTTTTTGTTGTTCCTGTAATCCACAGTGATGCTAAATTTTCTGGCATATTTTAAGGTCTGATTAATTAAAACTAAGAAAAAGTGAGCAAAGCTGATCCTTTGGACATAAGCGATCGC
>DAXETX010000193.1:0-4427 GCA_051155735.1 Xenococcaceae cyanobacterium | reverse complement strand
TATTTTTCTTTAAGTTTACCCGAACTAAAATGATTGGCTAAATAAGCTGTTTTTGGCATTCAACTTCTTTCTCTTCTCCAGCTTCATTTTACACATACTTTGGTAATCGGATTTAGTATCACGATTGGCCTTTAGCTAATTAAACCCACCACTATGGGTTTTTCCACTTTAAAGTGGAGGAATTAAACCAGACTAATAGCTAAAAGCTAATAGCTAGTTAAATTAATCTGATAAATTAGCCGAAAGCAAAATCAGCTTCACTTAAGTTGTCAATCTCACTATTTTGCAGAATGGCGATATCTTGACCATTGATGCCAATTAAGGCATTGTCGCCCTGTTGAGTCAGACTAACAGCTTCAAAACCAATACCCAAGCCAGCAAGCCCAATGACATCTTCACCAGCAGTAAAATCGGTGATATTATTGATGCCTTCGGGTAACTCTGCTGTGGCAATCCAGAATTGATCCTTACCTGCACCACCAGTAATGGTATTATCACCGCCAGTAGTGACAAAAAAGCGATCGTCACCTGCACCACCAAAAGCGCGGTCTGCTGTACCCAAAATTAGAGTATCATCACCAGCACCACCATAGATGCGATTGTTCCCTTCTCCTGCACTAGCATCTATTAAGTCATTCGACATACCTGCAAAGATCAGTTGTTGACTACCTACGACTTCGATGATGTCTGTCTCAGTAGTCCCGAAACTAGGCTCAAAATTGGGGTCTTCAGGTTCTGTAGGTTCTGTAGGTTCTGTAGGTTCTGATCCAGTTTCAAAAATTGTATCTTCGCGAAAATCGAGGTTTTGAATGCGGGTATCTAATTCAGGGGGAGTGTCTTCACGGTTGAAAGGAGTCTCGCTGAAGTTAGCAGCTAAAAATTCGGCTAACGCATCTTGTTCTGAACCATCGGGGGCAAAAGTAGCTTCTCCTGTACGATTTTCAGGATTGGGATTTTCCTCATCTTCGGTAACTAAATCCACGCGGTTAGCAGATTCTCCTTGAGGGAAAGGATAATCATCACCACCATTCGCTAAGAAGTTAAGAGTTACAATACGGAAAGTGCGCTCAGCATCTCCTATCAGTTCTCCATCTTCTACTACTGCATCAATAACTTCGCTGTTTTCATTTACGACAGCTAGAGATTCAATTCTATTCCCTGGAGGTAAATCAGCATCAAAGCTAAAGTTAACTCCGCTAACTTGAGGAAACTGTCCTGGTGTCGCCCCCTCTTCTGTCGCAGCAACACCATGTTCGATGACATCGAGTAATTCTTGGGCAGTTAGGGTTAATAGCGTTAATTCGTTGTTAAAACGCAGCGAGTTTTCAATATCTAACTGGGAAATATCTCCTGCCTCTTTTCCTGCTAACTCATTGGCTTGGGGTGGTACGCGAATCAAGTCATCGGGAGAAGTCGCCCCAGGAGGAACGATTAGTTCTCCAATATCATCGCGAATCCCACCACCGTTTTTAAGGGAAATAACCACGCTGGCATCAGTTTGTTGGGCAATAGCTAAATTAGCATCCGCGGTAAGATTACCCAAGTTAGTTTCTTGTGTGCGGACATCTTCACGAGTACCGTTGAGATATACTTCGGTGTTACCAAAGATGTTGCCTTCTATCTCAGCAATTACGGTTTCTAACTGGTCTGTAATCTCAACTATTTCAGGGTCGGGCGTACCATCAACTGCTGCAACTCCCTCTTCATCAGTAGCATAAGCACCACTTACAGCAGCATCGATACTTTCAGGAATAATTACCCCGTCAGCATCAAAATCTACTACCAAACGACCCACATACTGATAGTTACCGTCGGTATTAACCACAGCGATCGGATTGCCATCCGCAGCAGTTTTTAAGATCGGATAAACCCCCTCGGCATCATCACCAGGTCGTAAACGGTCTGTTTCATCAGCCAGTAGAGTATTAGAACCACCCGCGACAATAATATCTACGTTAGTTAATAACTCAGCAAGCTGTTCTTCGATCGCTATTTGCTGCATATGTGCCAGCAACACTACCTTATTAATTTCGGGATTGGCTGCTAGAAGGGAATCAACCGAGGTTTGAATTTCTGCTGCTAAGGCTGCAATATCTTCAGGATTGGTCGAGTTAAACTCCAAAGGTCTAACAGTGACATCTCCAGGGGAAGCAATACTCGGTAAAGTAGGCGTAGTCGCCCCAACAACGCCAATGGGTTCATCATTGACCGTGACAATAGTGTTTCCTGCAATTTGATTCGGAATAGTGCTGGCTTCTTGTCCATCCTCCGTTACTAGGGGTGCGAGATTCTCATCAGTACTAAAGTCGAGGTTAGCACTCAAATAGGGAAATAACGCCCCTGGATAATCTGCTTCCTCATCGGGACTAATTAAATCAGCAACGGTACTCGTACCAAAATCAAATTCATGATTACCAAAAGCGATCGCCTGAAACCCTAACTCATTTTGAATTAAGATATCGCCCCTTCCTGGTGCGCCAAAAGCAGTTTCACTCGCAGCAAAAAAAGGTCCTGGAATATAAGCGTCCCCAGAAGATAAAACTAGGGTATTTTCATAGTCATCTCTTAAAGCGTTGAGTACAGCACTGAAATTAGGGGCGGTTTCTAAGGCTGGAATTCCCGCTTCTTGGTCGGCTGCATGGAGTAGCTGTAAGGTAAAATTACTTTCTGTCGGTTCTGACTCGGCGATTTCAAATACAGTAACGCTACCGCTAACTTCATAAGCAACAGTTAGTAAGGGTTTACCACTAGGACTTTCCTCCCCAGGGATAAAAGCTAAACCTTCAGGTGCAACATCCCCTTCCGAACGCACATACTGGACAAATTCAGGGTCGGTAGGATTGCTAACATCATAAACCATCACCCCACCGATTCTTTCTAAACCGATAAAAGCATAGGTTTTATCGCCCACGACTCCTGTAACTACCCCTTCTGGTTCAGTACCTTTATCATCACTGCGACTATCAAAACTCTCTGCATCTCCTTGAGAGTTAAACAGTTCGGGGACTAAATCGGCAGTAATAGTTGCAAATTCATTCTCGCTATCAAAAACTAATTCGCCGTTGCTATTCCAAATGGCAAAAGAACGACCACCGTAACTATAAATCTCTTCAACATCCCCATCACCATCAGTATCCCCTAACGTAGTAGTAGTTAGAAGGCGACCGAGATTTTCTGCTTGCTGTAACTCTGACCCGTTGGGAAACGCCGTCGGGTCTAAAACTAAATCGGCGACTCTAACTTCTTCGGAGAACCCATCATAATCTCTAGCATCTCCTTCATTAGCCGTGATATAGTAAGTCTCACCGTTAGCTTGATAAGATGCGATCGCATCTGGTTGATACATCCCCAACAAGTTATCAAAGGCAGCGATATTAATCCCATCATCTTCATTACTAGGATCTAAAGCATTCTCTTCTTGACTATAATCTTTAAAGCCTAAAGGAATAATCTCAGTAACGGTACTCGTAGCAATATCTACTACTGCAACGGCATTATTTTCTTGTAGCGTCACAAAAGCAGTATTGCCATCGGGGGCAACAGCAATATATTCTGGTTCTAAATCTTGGGCGACAGAAGCCCCAGGACCAAAAATTCTAACTCCGCGATCGATTAAAGCCTGTTTCTGGTCATTAAAACCCTCAAAGCTAGCGGTAGTAACTTCTTTTGTCTCGACATCGATAATGCTAATTGAACCTTCTGGGTCGATAGTATATTCATCATTAGGTTCACCTTCATTAGCAACCAAAACTTTACTCCCGTCAGGAGTAAAAGTCAGCATATCAGGCAGTACCCCTACCTCTGTGGCACTAATAAAGTTACCATCAGCATCAAAAAAAGCGACGCTTCCCCGTTCGGTTTGGGTATTATCCGCTACAGCTACAGCCACCAAACCGTTATATACTGCAACACTATTAGGAGTTCCGCTAGTTAAAGCAATCTCGAAAATTGGAGTGAGATTACTCGGATTGCTTAGATCGTAAACATCTATAACCTCAGCTTCCGCGTTGACCACAAATAAACGTTGCGAAACTGCATCGTAAGCAGGGATTTCTGCTGCACCTTCAACACCAGTATTGAATGTACCAATTGGAGTTAAACTAATCATTCTTAAGTTTGGTCGATTGATAAAATAAATGCTTTGCTCTACCAAAGAGCAAAATAAAATAGCTCACTGAATTAAGCTTTCAACTCAGTAAAGTCCCTTACAATATCCCAGCTAAGTTTAAATTAAAGTTAAATTTCTGATTAAGAAAGTATTATCAGGCAATTCAATTCTGCCAAACTTACTACTAATCCTGACGTTGTTCAAAAGCTGCAATAGCCGTAGGTAATGTGGGATAAATATGTTCTGCTGGCAGATTTTGTAAAAATTCGGCTCGTTTCAATTCTAGATATAAAACGTGTTTAACTCGCGCCATAGCGAA
>DAXETX010000192.1:0-5542 GCA_051155735.1 Xenococcaceae cyanobacterium | reverse complement strand
TTGTAACTGAGTCGCAGAACTTGCATCCGCTTCTACAGTCGTAATCCCAAAATCAATTGCTTCAGACGGCTCTAAATCTGGTAACTCAGGTACTGCCCCACTCATTTCTAATTCAGACGCATCCAAATCGGGTAATTCAGGCATTTCTTCCCCCATCTCCAATTCAGATGACTCTAAATCTGGTAATTCAGGCATTTCTTCCCTCATCTCCAATTCAGATGACTCGAAATCTGGTAATTCAGGCATTTCTTCCCTCATTTCCAATTCAGATGACTCGAAATCGGATAAATCAGGCATTTCTTCCCTCATTTCCAATTCAGATGACTCTAGATCGGATAAATCAGGCATTTCCTCGATCTGATCTATATCAGGTAACTCAGGTATTGCCTCACTTATCTCCGAATCAGACATATCTACATCGGATAGCTCTAATATTTCGGAATTTGATGTTGAATTTACCATTTCCCAAGGCATCTCTTCTGATTCAGAAGCTTTTGATTCCCAAGGAGTTTCCGCGATAAATGATGAGCTAGAAGCATTCATAATTTCGGTATCATTGACTGGCATAGCTTGTCCAAAGGTGATATCTTCAGTTGTTTCTTCATCCCAAGGGCTTACCATCGGGCTATCTCCTACTGCTGTAGGAATGTTATTTTCCAATGGCAAATCTTCTCGATCATCCTCTAAAAAAGTAAAAGGATTGGTCAAAACTTCATCTTGGTTATTAATATGGTGTGCTTGAAGATTAAAGCCACATTGTCCACAAAAAGTTGCATCGGTTTGGACTATTGCTCCACAATTGGGACAAGGAGTAGTCAAAGGTAAAGGAGTATAGCAATTTTCACACTGAATTGAGCCTTCAGGGTTTTGATGATTGCAATTAGAACAAACAATCATAGTTCTTATGAGTAAATATCTATGTGTAATAAATTTAGTGTTTCAGAAATCTGGTTGGCTTAACCAATTTTAGGAAAAAGAGCTTGATAAACCTCGATCTTTTAATGCTGTTCCCGCTTCTTGATCTAACAACCACCATAATTCTGCTTGAGCTTCGATCAATCTTGCTGGATAAGCTAAATCGTCGCCTTCTTCGGCAAAAATCTGGGTCAAAGCCGGTCGTTTATTTGCGCCTGAGACAAGAAACATAACGCATTGCCCTTGATTAATTACAGGTACAGTAAAAGTTATCCGAGGTTCTCCATTCTTGTCTCCTACTGTTACTAGGCGATCGCGTTCTTGTAAAGCAGCAGTATGAGGAAATAAAGAAGCAGTATGACCATCATCCCCTATCCCCAGTAAAATTAAGTCAAAACTGGGAAATTCTCCAGGAGCTAACTGAAAAAACTCTTTAATTTCTGCCTCGTGATTTTGAGCATCTAATTCAGGATTTTGAGCATCAGTAGGTACGGGATGAATATTTTCTACGGGAATAGTTACTTTATTTAACCAAGCTTGTCTTGCCATTAACTGATTACTATTAGCATCAATAGCAGAAACATAACGTTCATCTCCCCAGAAAACATGAATTTTCTCCCAAGGTAAAGATTGAGTCGCAAGAAACTCGTATAAAGGTTTGGGCGTACTTCCTCCCGCTAAAGCCATAGTAAATTTTTCTTGCAGTTTAATTCCTGCTTGAATCTTATTTAAGATCAACTCACCTGCTCTCTGAATTAAGGTTTGTCGATCTGGCAGAGTTTCAACAAATTTTTTCATTGCTATCTAGGTTTTCACAAATGATGACATTTCGTTGATTTTAAGGGAGAGTAGCACAATTGATCGCAAAATTTAAGTATCTATCGAGATTCGGCAATAGTTAAAATTAACTATTGTAAACCTTGGCATTTTTAGATAAATCTTTGGTAGATCGAGATAAGCTGGTTAAATATTTCGCTATTATATTTCAGTTCTATTTAAATCTAAATCCATGAGTAACATTAATATTTCCCAATTTACTTCTTTATCTCTCAAAACAGTGGGAGTGGTTTTAGTAGTTTCTTCTTTGTTAGATTACATAACCCTAGCTATTCCTTTCGACATTTTAGAATCTCAATGGCAAATTAATTTTACTAGTCAAATTGTCGATCGTGGTATTGTTCCTATGGTAGGGATAGGGTTTCTTTTGGTCGGATATTGGATTGATACTAACTTAAATAGTACCAACCAAAAAGGTTTTGACCTAAAACTACCTACTTTTATTTTATGTCTGGTTCTCGGTTTTATGTTTCTTTTGTTAGTTCCCATCCATCTCAACAATCTGCGTTTGGTAAGTTCAGATGCTTTATCTCAACTAGAAGAACGAGCTAGTGAAGCAGAAACCAGAATCAATGACCAATATCAACAGCTAGAAGCAATTTCGCAAGACCCACAGCGGTTACAAATTTTGAATGCTAGAATTCAAGAGATTGACACAGCCCTAAGTAGTGGTCAATTTCAAGGGCAAAGTCTTAATGCCGAACAACTACAAAGACTTCAAGAGACTAAGCAACAATTAGAAAATTTTCGTGAATTGGCACAAAATCCTGAAGCTTTAGAAGCAAGATTAAGTGAATTACAAACTCAACTACGAACCCAAAAGTTAGAAAGAGAGGGTAGAGCCAGAACTGAAACTCTTAAACAAGGTGTGCGTACAGGGTTTAGTAGCCTGATTTTAGCGATTGGTTACTTAATTATTGGCTGGTTTGGCTTTAAAATGCCCAAAAAATAAAGTTTTTCCCGAATTCAACTCAAATATTTGGTTTTTAAAACTTTTTAGTTGCCACAATCTCCGACAAATTTCCGATTTAGACAGCACAAGGTAAAATGTGATACAAAAGACAATCCTACTAAACTCGGTAATACTGCTACATTAAAAGTAGTAACTGTCAAGACTTGCAACAATTCTTTGCAAGTTTTACAACTAAGATTGAAGCAATATTAATTTTAGTTTAATTATTTGAAGGAGAATGGGCGCTCTGTGCTACAACGCTTAAAACAGGATTTAAAAAATGATTTAATTGCGGGGTTTTTGGTGGTAATCCCGTTGGCTACCACCATTTGGCTAACTATTACTGTCGCTAGATGGGTAATAAACCTTTTAACTCGCATTCCCAAACAGCTTAATCCCTTTGATGGTTTAGAGCCAATTTTAACCAACATCCTTAACTTAGCGGTAGGATTAGCTGTACCATTGCTCTCAATCCTGATTATCGGATTAATGGCTCGTAATATTGTGGGCAGATGGTTATTAGACTTTGGCGAACAACTCTTACAAGCTATCCCCTTTGCTGGTTCAGTTTATAAAACTCTCAAACAAATTTTAGAAACTTTGCTACGAGATTCCAAAACTAGATTTCGTCGCGTTGTGATGGTGGAATATCCTCGAAGAGGAGTTTGGAGTTTAGGATTTGTCACAGGAACACTTAGTAGTCAATTACAATCTCATCTGCCACAAAAAATGATTAGTGTGTTTATTCCCACTACGCCTAATCCTACTTCTGGCTGGTATGCTATTGTTCCAGAAAATGAGGCGATTGATTTAGCTATTTCGATTGAAGATGCTTTTAAAGTTCTAATTTCTGGGGGAATTGTCAGCCCTGGCAATAATCCATCTAGTGTCCCTATCTCCATTCCTAAGAGCTACTCTAAGATCAAACTAGAAACTCCAATTTCAGAAGAATAAATAACTTCTGATGGGAGTATTGGCTCAAATCTAGTAGTTTTTGCTGCCCAACTAATCAATTGCTAAGTTTTTAAGTTTTTATGCCATTTCGCAAACAACCTCGAAGTATCGCTCGTGAACTAGCACTTCTTAGTGTTAGTCAACTCAAAGGAAAACCCGACAAATTAGCAAGAGAGGAACTTGATAATGTAGTCATAACAGCAGTTAGAACCCTGACAACCGAAGTCCAAGATATTTTGGAAGCAGCAGCAGCAGAAACTAAAAGAGGTGAAGAACGCCTTTTGAGTAGTCAAACTCGCGCTAGTAATCTTGATAGCTCTAGAGCCATGGTTAGCGATGCGATTAAATTAGCACAAGCTGCGATTAATCGTCTAGGCACTGCTATAGAGTTACCAGAATTTATTCAGTTGACAAATCGAGAGCAAGTTAGAGAATATGCTATTGAAATTATCACGACAGTCAGTAGCCAGCGTCAAGAAATTGAAAACCACATCGAGGAGGCTTTAGTAGCATGGCAACTCAGTAGATTACCAAAAATAGATAGAGATATTTTAAGAATTGCTGTCGCAGAAATGTTATTTTTAGATTTACCCGTAAAAATCGCGATTAATGAAGCAGTAGAATTAGCCAAAAGATATTCCGATGATGACGGATTTCGCTTTATTAATGGTGTACTACGTAAGGTTAGCGATCGCTTAGAAAAAGAAAACTTAATTAAACAATAAATCAACTATAAAAAAAAAGAAAGATAAATTTAAACTTTATCTTCCTTATAGTTATACTTTCTAATAAATTATTTTTTCAAATTTTTTAGAGACTGACAGTTATGCAAAATTAATTGCGTAGTTGAGAGAGAATTCAGAGACTAAAGACTGAGCATTAGGAAATCATAGATGGATAAATAATTATACTTAATTACTTAATTATTGTTTGATCAAGCAAAACCATCTATAATATCTTTAAAAATTCGTTGATAAATCTAATGAATATGCTTATCTACTGGATTATCATCTTCAATTACTAATTTTTCTCTCTTAGCTGAACCTAACAAATCTTGTAATTCTTCAAAAGATTCTTCAGAAATTTGATCTAAAATTTCGATTTTATTCTCTAAATCTTCAAAAGTTAAATCATCTTCTAAAGAAGAAAAATCACTGACTTCTTCTTCAGTTTCATTGTTGTCAAAAGCTTCAAAAGCAAAATCATTTTCTGCTGAAGCCAACTCACTTATCTCTTCTTCAGTTTCATTGTTGTCAGCGACTTCAAGAGAGAAGTCATCTTCTAGAGAAGCAACCTCACTTATCTCTTCTTCAGTTTCATTGTTGTCAAAAGCTTCGAGAGAAAACCCATCTTCTAGAGAAGTCAACTCACTGACTTCTTCTTCAGCTTCATTGCTGTCAGCGACTTCAAGAGAGAAATCAGCTTCTGCTGAAGCCAACTCACTTATCTCTTCTTCAGTTTCATTGTTGTCAAAAGCTTCAAAAGCAAAATCATTTTCTAAAGTAGAGAGTTCACTTGAATCTTCTTCAGCTTCATTGTTGTCAGTGACTTCAAGAGAGAAGTCATCTTCTAGAGGAGAAAACTCACTTATCTCTTCTTCAGTTTCATTGTTGTCGAAAGCTTCAAAAGCAAAATCATTTTCTTCGAAAGAAGATAGTTCATCAAAACTTTCTTCAGTTATTTCAGATTCATTATTGTTTGAAGTTTCTATCGAGAAATCTTCTTCTTTGAGAGATGATAAATCCTCAAAAGCTTCTTCTGCTACTTCTTTAACTGATTCAGCAACTAAAATTTCAGAATTGTTATTAGTGCTTGCTTCTACTTCAATAATAATCTTATTTAATGCTTCTTCTTGTTGAGATAAGTCGGTAATTTGATTTTGTA
>DAXETX010000191.1:0-4442 GCA_051155735.1 Xenococcaceae cyanobacterium | reverse complement strand
AGGGCGCGGTTGCAACAAACTCTTGCTTATGATGGTGTACGATCGGCTTATCCTCTCTATGTTGATTTTGCTTCTTGGCGAAATCCCACTACTCATGTAGAGAAAAACATTTTAGTTTTAGGGTTCGATCCTGCTAATCCTGCCTTTGATTTATCGGAAGCAGAGGGCAATCTAGAGCAATTGCCAATGTTAAATCGAGTTTTATTTGATCGCGCTTCTCGACCCGAATATGGTGATATATCTCATTTGTGGCGAACTCAAGGCACTTTAGAGGCTCAAGTAAGCGATCGCCTAGTCCAGACTGTCGGTTTGTTTCAGATGGGGGCTTCTTTTGGTGCAGATGGCAACTTAATCGCTAGTGATTCTACTTTTTTCAATTTGTTTAGCGATCGCAATCCGACTCAGGTAGATATAGGACTAATTCAACTCACCTCAGATGCCGATTTAAAGGCTGTTCAAGCACAAATAAGGGCAGGATTACCTAATGATGTGAAAGTCTTGACCGTACCAGAATTTGTGCAACTGGAGATCGATCATTGGGCAAGTCAGGGAATCGGTTTTATTTTTAATTTGGGAGTCTTTGTCGGCTTTTTTGTGGGTATCATTATTGTCTATCAGATTCTCTCCTCTAATGTTTCCGAACATTTGCCAGAATACGCCACCTTGAAGGCAATGGGTTACAGCGATCTCTATTTACTAATTATGTTGCTGCAAGAAGCATTAATTTTAGCTGCATTGGGATTTATGCCTGGTTTCTTAATTTCCATTGGACTCTATCAAGTTACTTACGCTGCTACTTTGATGGCAACTGCCATGAAAACCAGTCGCGCTGTCCTAGTGTTGTTACTTACGATTGTAATGTGTGTCACTTCAGGAGCGATCGCTATGAGAAAACTACAGTCTGCCGATCCTGCGGATATTTTTTAATCAACAATCTACTATGAATCATCAACCATCGACAAACCCAGTAATATCAATCCATAACCTCGATCATTATTTTGGTCAGGGCGATCTTCGCAAACAAGTTTTGTCTGATATAAATTTAGAACTTTACAGGGGAGAAATTGTGATCCTAACTGGTCCTTCTGGTTCTGGTAAAACCACCTTACTTACCTTGATGGGGGGACTGCGTTCGGCACAATCGGGTAGTCTAAAAATTCTCGGACAGGAAATTTTAGGAGCAAATAAATCCCAATTAACCCAACTGCGTCAGCAAATCGGCTATATCTTTCAAGCACACAATTTACTGGCATTTCTCACTGCAAAAGAAAACGTGCGGATGTCTTTAGAACTTCACGAAAATTATTTAGAAGATGTGGATGCTAAAGCTCTTTCCATATTAGAAGCAGTTGGTTTGGGGAATCGTGTTAATTACTACCCAGAAAATTTATCGGGAGGACAAAAACAACGAGTTGCGATCGCCCGTGCTTTAGTGAGTCATCCTCAGATTGTTTTAGCCGACGAACCTACTGCTGCACTAGATAGTAAGTCTGGTCGCGATGTAGTAGAAATTATGCAGCAACTAGCCAAAGAACAAGGTTGTACGATTCTGCTGGTAACTCACGATAACCGCATTTTAGACATTGCTAATCGCATTATTTATATGGAAGATGGGCGACTGGTTAAAAAGCCCGATTCTGTTGCTGCTTAACTAAATCTGATAGTTACTAATGTATGACACTTTGTTGTCATATTTGCCTGTCAGAATATTAGGTAAAAGTTAAAAGTTAATTGATGATTGACAAGTATGCACAAAATCTTTTCTTTAAAAACCATTCTGACAACTTTAATCAGTACGAGTCTTGCTAGTAGCTTAGTGGGTTTACCAGTTCGCGCTAATGAAGCTAATCTTTCTCCTGAAACTTCTAACGCGGAACTAATCTTAAGCCAGAATTACTCTACTTATAGCGATCGCCCAAACAGAAGCCAATCCGCAGACGATTTGAAAAACATCGTTGGGATCACTGGTTTGGCAATTGGAACTGGTGTTATTGGTTGGCATCTTACTCGCGCCGACAAACCTTCTTTAGTTAATTCCCTAGGGACTAACCGCAATCATAATGCTTCCCTACTAGATAGCATCAGTCCGAAACTGCGCCAAGAATTACTCAGATTAGTCCATAATCGCCAAACCGCTAATCGTCTCTTAGCTGGTACTTCAACCTCTCATCCAGGGCGTTCTGCCAATTGGTTAGCCGAAAAAGTGATTTACGACCTCAAACGCGATCGCTATTAATTTTATAGCCATTTCCAATAGAAACCAGAGGTGTCATATTGTTTTAGTTTTTAGTTAATACAGATGGTTGATACGGAGACGGGGAGATGCGGGGACAAGGAGAAATTATCTGTCTTAAGTATTTTCTAAATTGATCTATATAAATGACTTAATCACAATCTGCTTTAATTCTACTAACAACTAACAACTAATCAATCATCAGGAAATTAATTGGCATGACTATAAATAGAGATCGCAATCGGATTTTAGTTTGGCTGCTGGCTTTTGCAGCAGGATTTATTTCAGTGCTGCTATTTCACCAGGGAATGTTGATTTTTTTAAACCAGATTGACTTTACTCAGTCTTCTCCTTACCCGACAAATCCGACTCAGCCTCTAGGTATTCCTGCAATCTGGTCGATGGCATTTTGGGGTGGTATTTGGGGGATTATTTTGGCTGCGATCGCTTTTCCCCGACGCGGAAAGTTATTTTATTGGTTGACTGCCTTGTTGTTTGGGGCTATAGCCCCCACCGCGGTATTTTGGTTGATTGTTGCACCTCTTAAAGGCATACCTGTAGCTGGCAGTGGAATTGCGACAGGATTGATGGTTAATGGTGCTTGGGGTTTAGGAACGGCTTTATTACTTCAGTTAGTTACCAATCGAGCTAGAGTATCGCGATCGCATTAATCTTGTCAACTGAAAAAACTCAGGAGACAATTTAGCCGATGTTCAAAAGTTCCACATCAAAAATTAAAGTGGCATTAGGGGGAATCGTTCCAGGTATGCCTCTTGCACCATAGCCTAATTCGGGAGGAATAATTAGAAGACGACGCGTCCCTACATTCATTGTCGCGATTCCCTCATCCCAACCTTGAATTACTTCTCCGACTCCGAGAGTAAAAGAAAAAGGCGTGTTTCTCTCGATTGAACTATCAAATACAGTTCGGTCTTCTAGTAATCCGATATAGTTAACTGTTACTCTATCTCCTGTTGTCGGAGTTGCACCATCACCCACCTGAAAATCCGCATATTGCAGTCCTGAAGGCGTAGTAATTGGTACAATTACTTCAATGGCACTGCTGTTAGTATTTCCTGCTTGGTCAGTGACACTAACTTCTAAAGTCGCAAAACTATTTTTGACTTCTCCAGAGTTTAGTTCGAGGTCGAATTCGCCATTTTGATTAACAGGAAGCGAAAATGGTTCATTTTGATTAAAACGATAGCTAGCTTGAACAAGATCCGAACCAGTGCCGTTGGTTGTACCAGTAATTCTATCTCCATCATTAATTACTGATTCGAGAATTGAAGTTAAATCAGAGTCGTTTCTTGCCCCAGGAGTATTAAGATTAATTTCAGGTGATTGGGTATCGAGAGTAAAAGATAAAGTAAATGTTTCTGACTCATTACCTGCTGCATCAGTTCCTACGAGATTAAAAGTGTAACTCCCGTCTGGTAGAGTAGCTTCACCATTAATTTGGGCTAGTCTTTCTCTAGAGATAGTAAAGCTACCATCATCTTGCAGTAAGTCGCTAATATCAGTTAAATTGTCGGAAAATCCCCCTTGCAAACCTTCAATATTTTCATTGTCTGAGATATTACCTGTAATGGTGGCATTGGTTGTAACATTATCCTCACTGTCTATTCCTGTATCTTCTGCTAAGGTTGCGGTAATTTGAGGTAGGGTAGTATCAAAACTATTTTTGATAGCAAGATAGGCATCAAATGCGGAGACTCTACCATCATCATTAAGATCGGCGATTAAAGTCGGGTCGGTATTAGGATAAGCAGCCAGGTTAGCGATCAATCCTGTACTAAGTTGCGAAATTAAATAGCTATCAACAGAATCAGCAGTTTGATTTCCTGAAGCATCTCCTAGTAGAGCAACTTGCTGAATTGCGACATCCCCTTGACTAGCAAGCTCATTGTTATTTAAGAGAGTATTATTTAAAGTTAAGGTTTGACTAGTTCCATAGGTGGCGGTTTCAGGAACATTACCTTGGATTTGAATTAAGTTTTGTCTTCCTGCGGTTAAAGCTGTATCTCCTGTTAGGGTTATATTGGCTATTCCTGGGGTAGGAAAACTAGTTTCAATACTCCAGTTTTCTGGTAAATTTTCTTCTAGTTCAATACTGTCGATGCGAAAAAGATCGGGGTCGTATTCTAGTTCTAAAGCTATATCGGTTACTGCTGCACCATCTTCAATACTTATTAGCAATTCACTATCT
>DAXETX010000190.1:0-2097 GCA_051155735.1 Xenococcaceae cyanobacterium | reverse complement strand
CCTCGAACATTGATGATTTAGGTGCAGTCAAAAGTAGTTGGTGATTTTTTTAGCGATCGCCAAGATTGCCTCAAAACATATTACTCGACATCTTACAAAATGAAGTGCGGAATGGGAATCGTAAGGTTCTCGATCTTTGCGATCGCTCTAAGATCAGTGGGATTAGGGATTATGCCCTGTTAAAGCTGCTGTGGGACAATGCCCTGCGACGGAATGAGGTGAGTTTATTAAACTATGGTGATTTTGAGCCTCTAGCTAGAGAATTAATCATACTGGGTAAGGGTAAGGGTACGCAGACGGAGATTATCGGCTTGAGTACCTCGACTACTAATGCTCTGCTGGACTGGTGTAAAGCATACAAGCACAGGAAGAAGAAAGCACCGTTGTTTGTGGCTCTAGATTTTAAGCATAAGGGTCATCGTATCACTGGGGATGGCATATACAAGCTGGTGCGTCGCTATTGTAAGCAAGCGGGGATAACCAAACGGATGAGTCCCCATCGGGTGAGGCACAGTTCGATTACCGCAGCCCTGGATGCTACCGACGGTAATGTGCGGAAGGTGCAGAAGTTGTCCCGCCACCGTCAGATAGATACCTTGATGATTTATGATGACAATCGGGCGAAGGACCAAGTGGAATTGTCGGAAATGCTTTCTGGTTTGACAGATTAGAGGGGAACAAAGAAAGTGGGTGATTATGGAGTTTGAATGGGACGAAAATAAGCGTCAGTCTAATCTGAGCAAACATGGTATTGATTTTGTTCGGGCTGCTAGTATTTTTAGCAGTCCTATTTTAGAAAAGGAAGATAATCGTTATGATTATGGGGAGAGCCGATTTATTGCTCTGGGAGAAACAAATGGAATAGTTCTCTTTGTTGTCTACACCATGCGCGGTTCAGTTTATCGAATTATTAGTGCTAGGAGGGCTACAAAACGTGAGCAACGACAATATTACCAGAGTATCTATGGATGAACTAAAACAAACTAAAGATTTGACTGATTGGAAAAAAGTCACAGAAATGACTGAAGCAGAGATAGAAGCTTCAGCTAAAGCCGATCCCGATTGTCAGCCCACTGATGATGATTTTTGGGATGATGCTAAGGTAGTCAAGCCAAATACTCATAGAGTCAGTCAATGATAACTTGACTTTCATCTGCTGGGGGACTAACCTCCAGATACTCCTGTCGTAAGGATTGATTGAAAGGCAATTATTAATTTATTGCATCCATGCAAACTCTTTCTTAAGTTCTTCTAGAGACTTACCAGAGTCGCGTCCTGCTAGGTATTCTTGATATGCCGTTTCGCTTTCTTCTATTTCGGATGCTGGTACGTCATCAACAGCTTCTTCTTGTTCTAGGGAATCCAAGAACTGTTCTAGTCGATCTGTTTTTGGCTGACTCTGATTGTAAGTATCCATAGATGAGGTAATGAAAGCTTATAACTCTAGTATACAAGGGCTTTCTATTCTACTCAAAAACTATTGCTTACTGTTACCGAGGGCAGAAACGACAAAGGCAATGCTGCCAGCACTCATGGAAGTTGTGACTAATGCTCTAATGTCTTTGATACCAGATACTAAGGCAAAGGCGATCGCCGTACCGATGACAGATGCCAACCAAGTTTTAAGTAGCGATCTTCTTTCAGCGATGGCAACCTGGGAGTAAGTAAGTTGAGGGGTGGGCTGGGAATTTATTGGTTGTTTGGGTGTAACTGAGTTAGTTTGTTTATCGGGTTTATCGGACTTATCCGATATGGGCTGCTTCTTGGGTTCTGGTGAAGAAACTATTTCTGGCTGCTCTGGTTTGGGTTTGTCTTCTAGTACTGTGGTTGCTTCTGTCTCCCCTTGAGCCAGTTCAACATTCCTTTTGGGGATAGTGTCTCATCCTGGTTATGAGCGATCGCATCAACTTCTGAGAGTGCCTGATTCACCTCTTCCTGTAGTCCTGGTAAGTTAAACTGCTGCGTTTTTTCGTAGTAAGCAGTAGCGACAATCTTTCTGGCAGCAATTAGTTGAGCCTCTTTGTCAACTCTTTCCAAGTTAGCCGTTACGGGGTTGGTATCAATAAAATCTTCTTCATCTTTATCACTGGTATTGAC
>DAXETX010000189.1:0-7192 GCA_051155735.1 Xenococcaceae cyanobacterium | reverse complement strand
TCTTTATCGGGAAGTTATGCTGGTATCCCATCTAATGGTGATTTCCGATTTACTCGTATTTGGATTCTTTCTTCTAGTAATACTTGGCAAGTTCTCGCTGCCCATTCCAGTCTTGTGACATAGTTGTACGAAAATTTAGTCTAAAGTTCAAAAATGATCAATAACCAAAAACAAACAACGATAAAATTTAAAAATTTTGTTCATTCAGTTTAATGAAACCTTGGGACTTTACTACACCACCAGAATCAGAAATAACAGATCGTCAAGTAGCGTTAGAGGGTAATCATTTAGAAGGAAAACGTATTGCCCTGTTAGTAACTGGTAGTATCGCAGCGATCAAAGCACCGCTAATTGCTCGGAGCTTGCGTCGTCAAGGCGCGGATGTAGTAGCTTTTGCTTCTGCTGAAGCACTTCGCTACACGACGATCGAAGCTTTGGCATGGAGTACGACTAACCCTGTCATTACTAAGCTGACTCCTGCTGCCGAACATCTAAGTGATGAGCAGCCTTTTGCTGCTTATTTGGTTGCTCCTGCTACTTACAATACGATTAATAAAATCAGTTGCGGTATTGCTGATAGTGTAGTTACTGCTGCCGTCGCTTCCGCTTTAGGAAGAATGGAAAGGGGTAAAACTCAAGTATTAATTGCGCCAACAATGCACGGGAGTTTACACAACTCTATTTTGACTGCATCTTTATACAAGCTACAGATTATGGGAGTTAAAATTATTACGCCTACAGTGGCTTATGGGAAAAACTTACTGCCTCCAGAAGCAGCTATTGTAGCGGAAGTAGCAAGAAGTGTTAGTAGTTCCGTTTTAAAAGATATCCCGATTCTCGTTACTGGTGGGACAACTCCCGTACCTATTGATAATGTACGTCGGCTCACAAATCGTTTTACAGGAAGATTGGGCGGATATATTGCTGAAGAATTGGATCTGCGAGGCGCAGCGGTTAAGTTGATTTGTGGGCAAGGGGGTTATACTGCGCCTGAGTATCTGCCTCATCGTGAGATATTTACTTACAGTGAATATAAAGCAATAGTATTGGCAGAGTTAGCCAGTAAGCAATATAAATATGGGATCTTTTCGGCTGCGGTAGCTGATTATGAACCAGATACGGTTTTCCCTGGTAAAATTCCTAGTGGGGATGCATTACAAACGATTAATCTTGTTCCTACTACTAAAGTTATTGCGGAGGTTCGAGATAGCTTTCCTGATTTATACATGGTTACTTTTAAATATCAAGAAAATATCGATCGCGAACAATTGATGGCTATAGCTCATGCTAGATTACAGCAAGGTTATCAAATGGTAGTAGCTAATCGAGGAGAAGAAACAGGAGCAAAAGGGGAACAAGTTGCTTATTTGGTAACTCAAGATAGACCAGAAATCAAAGCTGTTGGTAAACCCGAAATTGCTCAAACTATTGCCAACTATTTAGAAACAATACATAGCATTGCTTAATTTAGTCAAATCATGTCTAATTCAGAACCAATAAAATTAGAATATTGGCACTCTAGAGATTTAGCACAACGAAAAAATTGGTATTCTGCTGTTGCCGAAAACTATAACAAAGCTAGACCTTTATACCCGCAAGAATTAATTAATCGTGTAGTTGAGTTGACTCAATTATTATCAGATTCCACTATCTTAGAAATTGGTTGTGGTAGTGGTCAAGCTACTAGAGGATTTGCAGCTTTAGGCTTATCCATGACTTGTTTAGAACCAAGTTTTGCAGCGTCGCAATTAGCTAAACAAAATTGTGTAGCTTATCCAAAAGTAAAGATTAACAATACTTCTTTAGAAGAGTGGGAATTAGAAGCAGGAAAATTTGATGCAGTTCTAGCTGCTAATGCTTGGCATTGGCTACCGCCAGAAGTGTCTTATCCCAAATCAGTCCAAGCTTTAAAACCAGGAGGATATTTAATTGTTTTATGGAATATGAGTCCTTATCCTAGTTATGATATTTATCAAGAATTAGATAAAGTTTATCAGGTACACGCGCCTCATTTATCTCGCTATGAAACACCTCAAGACCAAGTGAATATTTTACGACAGTTAGGAAAAAAAATCATTGATTCACAATATTTTGATAGTTTACAATCAGAACATTTTTTACAAAAAAAGACTTACAAGATAGATGATTATCTTTTACTGTTACAAACATTTTCTTCTTATTTAGAATTGTCATCAGACCAACGAGAAGTATTATTTTTGGAGTTGAGAAAGGCGCTAAAAAACTTCTGTCAAGATAGATTGGATGTTGATTATCTTTCCGCTTTTCATTTGGCAAGAGTTAAAAAGTAAATCATCAAAAAATTAACAAATATGCAAGAAATAATCGAACTTAAACAATCAATCATTAATCGCGATTGGGAAAAATCTCTATTTTTGATTGAAGAATTAGAAGAAATGGGAAGACAAGAAAAAATTAATAATTTACAAAGTTTTCTGGTAATTCTTTTAATTCATTTGATTAAAATACAAGTTGAAAAGCGAGTTACTAAAAGCTGGCGTAATTCTATTTTGAATAGTCTTTTAGAAATTCAAAAACGCAATCGTCTAGGGAAGAAATCTCATTACATCAAGCAAAATAATTGGCAAGATAGTTTTGATGAAACTTTTCCAAGAGCTTTGATTGAAGCTTCTCAAGAAATTTTTGGCGGAATAGAAATTCCAGAGTTAATTAATTCTCTTGAGCAAGAAAAGCTTAAAAAGACAACTTTTGAGCTTTTAGCCAGAACCTATGATTTAAATGCTTTGGAAATATATAGTTTAGTTCAAAAGATTTTTGATATTAGCTAATTCTTATTTGTTTTGTGATTGTTTTTTCTAAAATCTGCGATCGCCCTAAGCCCAACTAAAATCTATCTTAAGATATAGCCAATTTAGTTCAAGAGAGAGATAACTAACTAGTTTTATTTCTTTATGATAAATAGGGGTAATAGTTCCCTTATTTTACAATCCTCAATGTTCGCTTTAACACAAAATACTGCTCGTCAAAAAGACATCGCTGAAGTTGTCTTCCGTAATGGTTGGGACTATATGCGAGGATTGATTACTGGGGGAAATCCCGATCAACCTCGATTGCCTTCTCCCACTGTTTTACGCAATATCCTAGTAGAATTAGGACCTGTGTATGTCAAATTGGGTCAACTTTTATCGACTCGTCCTGATATCCTACCAGGAAAGTATGTCGAGGCACTAACCGATTTGCAAGCTAATGTTCCTCCTGTACCCTGGAACGGAGTAGAACAGTTAATTGAACAAGAACTCGGTCAACCGATCTCGAATGTCTTTAGTAGGATCGAAGAAACAGCGATCGCAGCAGGGTCAATTGCCCAGGTGCATCGTGCTATTTTAAAGCAAGGAAAGCAAGTAGCTCTTAAGGTACAACGTCCAGGAATCGATATTGTAGTAGCTCAAGATATTGCTCTGATTAGAAACTTAGCAGAATTAGTGGCTCTGACTGATTTTGGTAAAGATTTTGATATTGTAGCCTTAGCCGAAGAATTTATCGCTGCTTTGCAAGCAGAATTAGATTTTACGATAGAAGCCAAATATACTGAGCAATTACGCCACAATTTAGCTCAAAGTTCTTGGTACGATCCCAAACAAATCATCATTCCTCAAGTATATTGGGAAGTTACTACTGCTAAAATTTTGACTTTACAGTGGCTTGCGGGTAAACCAATTTTACAAGCCAAATTAACTACAGAAAAGCCAGACCAAACCCGAAGAGATGTTACAACTTTGTTATTTCGGGCTTTTTTCCAACAAATATATATTGATGGCTTTTTCCATGCTGACCCCCATCCAGGAAATATTTTTTATCTAGAAGATGGACGCATTGCACTCCTAGACTGCGGGATGGTAGGAAAACTCGACCCCCGCACCCAACAAATACTCACCGAAATGCTGCTAGCAGTAGTCGATCTTGATGCTCAAAGATGCAGTCAGTTAACCTTAGAGTTGGCTGAGTCAGGACAACCAGTTAGTATCGATCGCCTGACCAACGACTATAACAGAATGTTGCGCAAGTATTTTAACCTGAGTATCTCAGAAATTAATTTTAGTGAAGTATTTTATGAAGTATTGCAAGTATCGCGAGATAACAAGATTCGACTTCCAAGCAATATGGGTTTGTATGCCAAAACGCTAGCCAATTTAGAAGGTGTCGCCCGTGGTTTTGACCCTCAAGTCAATTTACTCAATCAAATTAAGCCTCTCATGACGGATTTATTTCGCCGTCAACTGTTAGGGAATAATCCTCTAGAAACCGCTTTGCGAACCGCTTTGGATCTGAAAAGTTTGTATTTGCGATCGCCGAGACAGATGGAGTTACTCTTAGATAGACTGACTTCAGAAACTCTCAAATGGAACATTAAACTACAAAATTTTGATTTATTAAGGGTTACTATTGATGATTCTGCCAATAAACTTTCTTTTAGTATTATTGTCGGCTCTCTAATCATGGGGGCTGCGATTATTTCTAGCAATCAAACTACTAATCAATTATCAATTCTCAGTAATATTTTGTTTGCTGCTGCTAGTTTATTGGGATTATGGTTGGTTTTTAGTATTTTACGTTCTGGCAGACTTAAACAATAATTTTTTTTGCTTTCGAGGTAACTTTTGCTCAATTTTAAATAATTTTTCTAGAATGAATTTTTTGAAACAAACCCAAGCTAACTGGTGGCAAAAAGTAATTGCTATAGTTGCGATAATTAATTTAGTTTTAGTTTTTTTTAATCTTAGTTATTTATCACTAAGGGATATTTATCTCCGTTCTTTACCAGCTATAGTGAGAGTTTACGATCCGATAAAAGGAATTGAAACTCATCCTGAAACCACCGCATATTTGAAAACATTACAACAGTTTGAACAACAATTTAAACAACAAGGTTTAGTAGCAAGTACAACTCAAAATCTGATCGATTCTTTACAGCAACAAAGTGAAGATCTGATCGTAGAAAATCCTTTTTTAGCTGCTAACAAATTAGGAACTTTTGCCAAACTCAAACGCCGAATGCAGTATCAAACTCAAACATTTTCGGCTCAAAAAGCGTTTAAGCAATTTTGGAGTGCCGAATATTTATCGCAAGTACCATCAACAGTTGTTTTAGATTTTTTAGCAACTAAAATTGAACCCTTATTAAAAACCAATTATTATCGGCAAATCGATGAAAATGGACTATATGTCGATCGCTTCTGGCGGATCGATCTAATCTTTATGATCTTTTTTGGCATTGAATATTTAGGTCATACTTTTTGGTCTGCCAAAACTAGAAGTGATTTAAACTGGGGTGATGCGATGTTACGCCACTGGTATGACGCACTAATGTTAATACCAATTTGGCGTTGGCTTAGAATCATTCCTGTTGCGGTACGATTACACAAATCAGGGTTACTAAATATCGAACCGATGATGGCACAGATTACCCATGAACCTGCTGCTTATTTATCTCAGCGTGCTTCGATGTTTTTAGCTGTACGATTAATTAATCAAAGTCGAGAAGCGATTCAAAACGGTAGTGCTGCTAAGTTACTTTTAGAGTCCTCTTCCGATTCGGAAGTTACCATCGGCGAAGCAGATAAAATCAATGGGATTATTGATCGTCTTATCTGCTTAACTATTTATCAAGTTTTACCAGAAGTACAACCAGATGTAGAAGCTTTACTCCGTCACAGTCTCAAGGTTGCTTTACAAGAATCTAATGTATATCAAACTTTCAAAAAAATTCCTGGTTTTGCCGATTTACCCCAAGATGCTACAGAACAACTAGCAGACTATTTAGCGCAAGCTACTTATGATGTTCTGATCGGTTCTTATACTGACCGAGAAGGAAAAATTATCTTTGACCGTCTTACCAATAATTTTACGCAACATCTGCGTCAGCAACTCAAAAATCAAGCGACTCAAACAGAAATTCAAGTGTTACTAGCTGATTTACTAGAAGAGTGGAAGTTAAACTACATCAAAGGTTCTAGTCAACGCGATCCTGAAGCGACTCTAGCAGAAGCCAATCTGATTCAAGAAAAAATTACCTAGCTTTTAGTTTTTGGTTTTTAACTCACCAATGCCCAATCATTTTCCAATACAAAAACGACTAAATATCCGATCTAAAACTGACTCGGTGACTTCTTCTCCTGTAACTTCCCCTAAAGCTTGAATTGCCTCTCTAAGATCGATTGTCCAAAAATCTAAAGGCAAATTCTGATCGATTGTTTCTTGGACTTGTTGCAAAGCTTGTTTAGCTTTAATTAGAATTGCTGCTTGTCTTTGATTAATCGCGATGTCGAGATTCGCAGCAGTGATATTTCCTGTCTTAACTGAATTTAAAATCGCAACTTCTAAAGCTTCTATGCCTTGATTTTTGGCAGCAGCAGTTTTGACAGTAGTGGTGATTGCGGCAGGATATTCTATCCTTACTACAGGGGCAAGATCGGTTTTGTTAATCACCAAAATCAGCGGGCGATGTTTGACTTGGTGATAAATTAAGTTGTCCGCTTCTGTCCATCCCGCGCTTGCATCAATAGTAAGCAAAATTAGATCTGCTGCTGCTGCTGCATTACGCGATCGCTCTACGCCAATTTTTTCGACAGTATCAACTGTTTCTCTAATTCCAGCAGTATCTAAGACTTGAATCGGAATTCCCCCTACTACCAAAGTTGATTCAATAACATCTCTCGTTGTTCCAGGTAACTCAGTAACAATAGCGCGATCGCTCCGACTCCAAGCGTTTAATAAGCTCGATTTTCCCACATTGGGACGACCGACAATCGCCACTTTTATCCCACTTCTGAGTAATTCGCCTCGTTCTGCGGTGGCTAGTATCTGAGTAACTTTGGCTAAGACTGTTTGTAACTGAGTGCGGATTGTATTTTCGTCTAGGGGTGGTAAATCATCTTCAAAGTCGATTCTGGCTTCTACTTCCGCTAGAATATCGAGACAAGTATGGCGCAATTCTTGAATCGGTTGGGCGAGTTTTCCAGCTAACCCAGCTAAGGCGACTTGGGAAGCGGCGTTAGATTGTGCCGAAACTAATTCAGCAATACTTTCAGCTTGAGTTAGATCGATCCTACCATTGAGAAAAGCTCTGAGAGTAAACTCTCCTGGTTGTGCTAGGGTTGCACCTTGGGCGATACACAATTGTAAAACTTGCTGAACGGGAATAATTCCCCCATGA
>DAXETX010000188.1:0-19675 GCA_051155735.1 Xenococcaceae cyanobacterium | reverse complement strand
GCACCCTCTACTGCAAAAGTCTCAGCAAAATCAGTACGAATTGCCTCAGCTTCTGTACCCGTCGCATAAAGATAAGTTTCAGGTGCGACAAGACTACGGAAACGAGTAAACTCTGTAATGTTTTTTTTATTAAATTAAATTAGATTAAGTAAAATTATTTTAAAGTTAATTAAAAGTTAAATCATTAAAATAGATAGTAACTATAAAATTATTGTGGTACTCAAAACTATTATTAATCGCCAAAAAGCTAGAAAATATAATTAAGTTAATGAAAGCAATTAAATCAATTACCGTTGCAGAGTTTTTAAAGCTGCCAGAAGTTGAACGTCCGTTAGAGCTTGTCGATGGTCAAGCTATTCCTAAAATGGCACCCAAATTTTTTCATTCTCGACTCCAAAAAACGCTACTTTTTATATTGGATGCTTGGGCTAAAGGAAGAGGTAGAGTTGAACCAGAATGGGCAATTAAACTTAAAAGAAATAATGTTGATTGGATTCCTGTTCCTGACCTAACTTATATTTCTTACGAACGTTTAAAGGCGGATTGGATGCTTAATGAGCCTTGTCCTATTGCGCCTGAATTAGTCATAGAAATTATTTCTCCAGGACAATTATTTAGCAATCTTACTGAAAAAGCTACAGATTACTTAAGAGCAGGAGTAGATCGAGTTTGGCTGATTGATACTCCAGCGAAAACTATTACGATTTTTTATCCTTCAGACTTACCACAAATTATGAGAGGAGAAATAGCAATATCTGATGAATTATTTCCTGAATTGGAATTATCTTCTCAAAAAATTTTTCAACAAGCAGGGCTTTTGTAAGTGAGACAATGAATTAAGTTGAAACTTAGATAAAAATAAATAAAATAGAGGCATAAAAAAATATACCTCTAAAGAATAATTAGAAATTAGCAAAATTTTAAAGATAAGTATTCTTAATTTGGTCTTGAAAATCGGGTGGAGCTAATTTATAAGCTTGCTCAATTAAAGGTTTGGCTACCTCATCTTTTCCCTGTTTTTGTAACACTAACCCTTGAGCTAATACAGGACGAAAATCAGTGTTATCTGTCGCTGCTACCTCCTTAAAAATAGCTAATGCTGCCTCATAATCTTCTTGTTGAGTATAAATTTCACCGAGTAGTAATTGTACCGAACTAAGATCGATAGCTGGCTCGGACTCTTGTTTACCTTGAGCGATAGTATTTTGAATTAGTGCGATCGCCTTAGTCGGGAGATTTTGAGTGAGAAATAAATTAGCTAATCCGCCCAAAGCCATAATATTTCCTGGGTTGGCTGCTAATACTTGGCGATAAGCTGCTGCTGCTCCTTCATAATCTGCCAGATATTGTTTGGTTTGGGCTAATAAGATGGCATATTCGGTTTGTTCGGGATGAAACTGGAATAATTGCTCTAAAGGTTCGATAGTTTGCGAAATATCTTGCTGTTGCAACCGTACTTTTAAAAGTTCGCGCCAAGCAGTTTCATTTTGAGGTTCTTTGGCTAAGATTTTTTGATAACCTGTCGCTTCCGCTTCGAGTTTAGCTCTTTCAGGTTTGGCGATCGCCTTAATTGGTTCGGAATCATTTTCTGATAAAAGAGTATTTTCTGCTACTAAGCTACTTACGAGGGGTAAACCCGAAAAGATAACCAGAGAAAATAACATCAAGCCTAGTAATATATACATCCAACGGTTTTTTTGGCTATTCATTGTCCTATACCTAATTGACTACGGTGAGCAGATTAACTTAAGTTGTATTTTGTGAATAATTCGTCTCTGTAAAGATAGTTTATTCTAGTCGTAGAGGCAGATTTATTTTTTGCCCTGCGAGCTATTGTAACTTTGAAAAAAGCTAACTATCTCGTCTCTTTTACACAGTAATTAAGTCTCCGCCGTTGAGTGATGTCCATGAATCCTGCTGACAATCCAATTTCTAAACCCAAGCCTAATGGGATAAGTTCCCCATCAACAGAAGCAACTCCAGAAAAAGAGAGAAGCCAACCGATTCCTCCTCCTTCTCATCCCCGACAATATCGGGCGATTGGGTTGATTCAAGCTCGATATGAAAAGAGTGAGGAACAACTTACCCAAGGTTATCTAGTAACAGCTAATGGTAACAAAATAGAGACTGTGATTCTGGGTCGCGTTATTAGTCTCATTAAAAATCATCTCGATATGAGTCAGGAACACTTGTGGGTAGTATATCCTCGCACAAAAGCCGAGAATGATGGCTTGCATCTGCAAATTGTCGGAGTTTGGGAACCTGAAACTCTCAATCAAGGCGAAGAATCTGCTGTTGATTCTGACTCAGTAGTAGAAGCTGGTTATTTTTCCATTCGGGGCGAGGTGATTTTTTATAATACTCAAGAAGAATCGGTAATAATTAAAATCAAGCAGTTTCCTCGTAAAGAAGGCGACAAAATTAAATTTTTTAAACTTAAACTTAAGGGTGTTTTAGGAGAAAAACCGCTCAAACATTTTTATGATTTAAATGTTCAGCTTGAAGGGGAAACTTTAGTAGTTAAAGATAGCACCGATTTAGGTTTTACCAAGAAAAAACCCCGATTCGATCAAAGAAAAAGTAAAAGACCTAGTCTTAAAGGAGCGAAGCGAATTCCTCCTCGTAAACCAACTTCTGGTTCTCGTCCTAAACCCTCGCTTAAAAAACCCAGTAAATAAACGGCTTCGCCGGAGCTACAAAGCTCCGGAGCTGCGATTAAATAGAGTCTTGAACTCTACCTAATTGAAGACGAGCCTTCGAGGTCGGAGTCTTGAACTCAGTAACGCTAAAAGCCAGTTAAATCAAGGCTAAAAGCTAAAAGCTTTTTGATAAATTTCCTTGACTTCATCGGAATTAACCTTTGATTACCGCATTTAATTTCAATTTCTCTGACAAAGCATGATTTAGTTTAGATAATGCTTGAGGATATGTTGGTTGTAACTCCAAGACTCGGCGATAAGCTTTTACCGCGCTATCCCACTGATGATTAGCAGTAAGTTGTTCTCCTAAAGCAAAATAAGCATCAGTATCTTCGGGGTTATGAGCGATCGCTTTATGGTAGCATTCTATCGCTTCTTGTCTGCGATCTAGTTGTCCAAAAGTTGCAGCTAGCTGATGGTAAGCTGCAAAAAAGTTAGGCTTGAGATCGATCGCGAGGGAAAAACAATTAATTGCTCTTTGGCGATCGCCCTGTTTAACGAAGGCTTTGCCCAAATTAAATAAACTATCTGCATCCGCTAGTTCTGGTTTTAGAGTGTAGGCAAAATATAGTTGTTCTGTTGATTCTGCTTCTTGTCCCACTTTAGCTAAGGCTTGGGCTAACTTCAGATAAGCTGGTGCTTGTCTGGGTTCGATTTTAATTACTTGACGATAAGAGGCGATCGCTTCTTGCCATTGTCGGTTTCTGGCGTATAAATTACCTAAAGCCATTTGAATTTTGGCAGAACTAGGTTTGAGTTCTGCTTGATAACGATAGCGTTGAATTGCTTTTTCTAGCTGACTATGACTACCATTAGGATTTGCCAAAAGTTGCGCTGAATTTAGCGACAATTGATTATTAATCGTCGTCTTAGGATATATATGATTTAGTTCTAAAGCTTTACGATAATAAAAAGCTGCTTCTTGCCATTGATGATTTTTTGCCGATTGTTGCGCCAACTCATAACAAGTTTCAATAGCTTGTGCCGTTTGAGTAACTTCAGGAAGTAAGTTATTGTTGTTTTGCGTCGTCGGAGATAATGCCGTCAGAGATAATTCTGCCTCAATATTAGCAGCCCGTTGTTGACAAAATTCCGCTTTTAGAGGTTGATCTAATTGCTGCCAAACTTCAGCTAAATTGTAGTAAGCTTCAGGATACCGAGGATTAATAATACTGGCTTTTTGATAATATTCTTTGGCTTTGTGCCATTTTTGTTGTTGATAATACAGTTTGCCAATGCCAGCATACACAACAGCCAGATCGGGCTGAATTTTTAGAGCTTGGGCATAACATTGCATGGCTTGTGCTGTATCTCCCATCCGTTGGAGAGCATTTCCCAAAATTTTATAAGCCTCTGCCATTTCGGGAAAAATTTCGAGAATTTTTCGGCAAGAGTTTGCTGTTTCTTGCCATTGCAAGTTATCATAAGCATCTAGAGTTTGCTCGACATATAATTGAACTGTTTCCCAAGCAATATTTGTTTGGCTTGAAGCGCGGGCAGCTTGAGCAGCAGCAAAAAAAGGATCGGAAGTGTTAGATGCTTGGTGAATCTTTTGAGAATTAGTTGCCAATGAAGCCACAAAAGAAAAAGCACTATCTAGTAAATCTTCTTTGACAGTTGAACGATCAAAATCACAAGCAAGAAATCGTTGGGTAGTTTTCTGATTATTACTCCGAATTAAACTTTTAATTACAATTGCTTGACGATAATATTCCGCTGCTTGCTCAGTTTGACCTTGTTTTTTGAGGATGGTAGCTAGTTTCTTATAAGACTCACTGATATTATATTGTTGCTGGAGTAATTTAACTAATTTTAGCTTAATTTCTTCAGAATCAGGGTTTTTTTGAATTTCTTCTTTGTATAGCTTAATTGCTTGTTCTATTTCTCCCTTTTGCCATAAAGAGTCTGCCAACTCCGTCTGAGAAGCAACTATATCGGAATGTGGATTTTGATCCCTAAGAGATTTTGGTATTATCGAATTTTCTTGTTTAGCATCAAATAAGCTTTGGAGCAGTTGTAACATAGTGAGTCCTGGGACTGGTTAAAAATTTAAGTATATAAACCGATTAGACAAGATTAATCTCTATATTTTTGTCTATATGCTAACAAGATACAAAAAAAATAAGTATATACACAGTTTCTTTACCAAATCTTGCAAACAATCTCTAAAGCTTTACGTAAATTTTAAATTATATTTCCCTAAAAATGGTATTGAACCGAACCAATAGCAATTAATAAATATTAAGCAAAAATTAGCCATCAATAAATACATGACCAATTCTCTGACTCATCAACATTCCGAAAGCGACTGGCGATTATTTCGGAAACTAACGCCCTACTTAGGTAAAAACCGCAGAATTTTACTGATTTCATTAATTTTACTAGTGCCTTTGGCAATTGCTGGTGCAATTCAGCCTTTGATTATTGGACAAGCGGTATCTTTATTGAGAGAAGAGCCTACCTGGGAATTTTTAGCTGATGTTTCGCTAACACAAGGGATCAATATATTAGCTGGGTTACTACTCACGACAGTAATTATTCGCTTGATGTTTGCTTCTGTACAAGGATATTTAGTCCAAAAAATCGGACAAGAAATTACTGCTTCTGTCAGAGAGGATTTATTTACTCATGTTACAGCACTGGCTGCCAGATTTTTTGATCGGACTCCTGTCGGCAGATTAGTCACTCGGATTACTAGCGATGTAGAGGCTTTAGGAGATGTTTTTGCTAGTGGTGCAGTGGGAGTTATTAGCGATATTGTTTCCATTGTGGCAATTGTCGTCACCATGTATTTGCTGAATTGGCAATTAGCGTCAATGTTGGTGTTAATGCTAATTCCTGTTACCGCTTTAATTGTTTATTTCCAAAAAAAATATCGTGCTGCTAACTATCGTGCTAGAGAAGAATTATCAAAACTCAACTCGATGTTGCAAGAAAATATTGCTGGAATTAACATCGTTCAATTATTTCGGCGCGAAAGATACAACAGCGAAATGTATCGGGCGATTAATCAGCGTTATCTCAAAGAAATTGATCGCACTATTTTTCATGACTCTGCGGTTTCGGCGACTTTAGAATGGATTGCGCTAGTAGCGATCGCCGTAGTTTTATGGTTGGGTGGATTTTTAGTTCTCAGAGAAAATATGACTTTTGGCGAACTATCCGCATTTATTCTTTATTCTCAAAGATTATTTAACCCTTTACGTCAATTTGCTGATAAATTTACCATGTTTCAATCTGGGTTTACGGCGATTGAACGAATTACAGAATTAATGAGTGAACCAATCGAGATTGTTGATTCAGATAAAAATTTATCTTGGCAGCAGCAGAATATCGTCAGAAGTAATCGGGGAGAGATTCGCTTTGAAAATGTTTGGTTTGGTTACAAAAGTGCTGAATATGTCTTGAAAAACCTGAATTTTACCATTAAACCAGGAGAAAAAATTGCTTTAGTCGGACCAACAGGTGCAGGAAAAAGCTCGATAATTCGTCTCTTGTGTCGTCTCTACGAACCAAGTCAAGGCAGAATCTTAATTGATGGCATTGATATTCGCGAGATTCCCCAACAAGATTTACGCCGTTATGTCGGAGTTATTCTCCAAGAGAGCTTTTTGTTTGCGGGAGATGTGCAGCGTAATATTACTTTGGGGGATAATTATTCTTTAGCAGAAGTTAAACAAGCTGCAAAACTGACTAACATTAATCACTTTATTGAAAATCTTCCTGGGGGCTATCATACTCCCCTACGAGAACGAGGAACTAACCTTTCTGGCGGACAAAAACAACTGCTGGCTTTTGCACGAGTAGCAATTCGCGATCCTAAGATTTTGGTTTTAGATGAGGCTACCGCTAGTTTAGATGTAGGTACAGAAGCTTTAATTCAAGATGCTTTGGCCCAGCTATTAAGCGATCGCACAGCGATAATTATTGCCCATCGTCTGGCGACGATTCGGAATGTCGATAAAATTTTAGTCCTCAAACGCGGTGCAATTATTGAGTCTGGTTCTCACGCCGAACTCTTAGCTCAAAATGGCTTGTATGCTAGTCTTTACCAGCTACAAATGTTAGGTAATTAAATTATTCGTCATCAGTGTCAGTGTCGGGTTGTTCCATTTCTTCTTTAAAGCCTCTAACGGTTTTGCCCAATGCAGCACCAATTTCAGGAATTTTTTTCGGTCCAAATACCAACAGTGCCACAATCACAATAATGCCCATTTCTGGTAATCCCAAGCCAAACATATCTCAATCTCCTGCCCAAAATAGATTACGATTAATAGTTATGTGTATCCAAACTCGTTAGTCTCAGTATATCGTTATCCCGATCATTCTTTTTCTGCTTTGACCGCTAAAAAGTAGTTTTTATGACTAAAATGTTAGAAACCTCTCAGCAAACTTCCCTACGCCAAGAACAACACCCACTAATTTGTCAGCTAGCAGATTTAATTTTGACTTGTTGGCAACAGAAGCTTGATTTATCTCTTTATGCGTTACCAGAGGGATTAGGCTATGTAGAAGGAAAACTGGAAGGGGAAAAACTACGCATCGAAAATCGCTGCTACCAAACGCGGGAATTCCGCAAGATGCATCTAGAGCTAGCCAAAGTCGGAACTAATCTCGATATTTTACATTGTGTGATGTTTCCGCGACCTGAATATCCGCTGCCGATGTTTGGCTGTGATCTTGTGGCGGGAAAAGCAGGTATTAGTGCTGCGATCGCTGATTTATCTCCTACTAGCCCCGACAAAACTCTTGCACCTTCTTATAAACAAGAGTTACAAGCTCTAGCAACTAATAATTTTACCGAACATCGACAATTACCGCCTTGGGCAGACATTTTCTCCGAATTTTGTTTATTTGTCCGTCCCAAAACTGAATCAGAAGAACAAAATTTTTTAGAATACACTTCAAAAATGCTCCAAATTCACTGTCAACAGGCTTTACAAGCTGAACCCCTTTCGGCACAACAGCAAGAATTATATTTAGCAGGACAAAATTATTACTGCACCAAACAACAAAAAAATGACAAAACTCGACGAGTTTTAGAAAAGGCTTTTGGTCCAGATTGGGCAGAATATTATATGAAGTCAGTCTTGTTTGATGTTCCCCAAGCTAAATAGTCTTCTCGATGCTCGATCTGATTGATCTAAAGTAGCAGATCGAAGATTCAATCAAAAGACTGGCTACTAATTAAGGCTTCTCCTTCAAATAAGTGAATTTCCTTAACCTTAATCGGTCGCGAAAAAAGCCGTTCCCAGTAATTAGGCTTGAGTTTTTCCAAGCGAATTTGGAGTTGTTTTTGATAATGAGATTCGCCTCCAGGATAGATTACTGTTCCTGTGCAACTAACATCTAAAGAATAAGAATTGTTTTGCAACTGGACATCAGAGGCAGTAACTTTAGGACAATCACTAGAATTTACTGCTACTGACACATCATTAGCACTAGCTAAACTGCCCTGAAAAACGAGCTTAATTATCGGCTGTTCTAAACCTCTAGCAGGAGTCGCAGACTTATTAATGATCTTGGTACTAATCTCAATCAAGCTGGGAGTCTGGTTCAAAACTGTGGTTTCTAGATAAATTTCCGCTGCATCAGTTTCATTTTTAGCAATAGCTAAATCAGCCAAAGGTGTGCCACCAAATTCTTGATACATTCTCGCTAAAGCACCAACCAAGGCAGCATTGTAACCAATTGCTACTTCATTTTGTACCCAATCAAGACGATTATCTTGCCAGCGATCTTGTTCATCAGGACCACCCACCAACGCCCCGACTAATAAGTTACGGTTGTCCGCTGGAATCGTACCATTATTTAACCAACTCCCGTGAGCAGTACGATGATGGGGATTAAGAGGCGAATTTTGCCCAAAACCTACGAGATAACTGCGATTAGCAGGATTATTACCCAAAATATAGTTAATTTGTGCCACCCCAAAATTCCAGTAGCGTTCTGCTGTAGCGATTTTTCCTTGTTCTCGCAACCAGTCACTATAAATAAATCCGACAAAAGCCGTGGTCGAGGCTAAGGTAAGAGAAGCCCATTTTGCTAGATAAGCTAATCCTCCTGGGGTATAAGTCACCCGTTCCCCTTGATAACCAATTGTCCAATAGTCTAACCAAGCTTCTGCCCGTTGCTGGTATTCTCTCTCGCCTGTTTCCTGTGCCAACAAAACATAAACGCCATAAGACTTATCGTCATAAACAACCGTGTAATTATAAGGTTTGCTCATTAGCTGATATTCAGCGATCGCTTTATTAAGATATGTCCCGTCATAAGCAGAATTTTGCGCTTTTTTCGCCTTGTGTAACCAAATCGCACCCCAAACTAATTCATCTTGATAACCACTGTAAGACTGATAAAATTCTGCTGCTGCGCTTAGACAATCAGAATAGTTCCCGCGATAACCCTCAGCAAAATCATAAAGTTTTTCCGCTTTAGCAATTAATAAATCGCTATAAGTAATATCTGCCATCTGCCGAAATAAAATTGACGCAGCAGCCAACGCAGAAGCTGTTTCGGCTGCTAAATCCGACCCAGGACAACTAGTATCGATCTTATAAGCAGGTCTTGGCATTTGATAGTGTACTACTTCGGCAGCACCCCACCAGTTGTGATCTTGTTTCCCATCTCCTACCTGTCCGTAGAGGACATAATTTCCAGGAGTATCATTAGCAAAAGCTTTCAGGAAATAATCTGTCGCCCATTTTAAGTTTTGAGTTAGGTGAACCAACTCTCCTGCTTGTGCCAAAGCAGCGTAATATTCAATACCACCCCAAGCCAAAAGTGTTACTGTGGCAGCCATAGGAAAGCCAAATTTAACATGATCTCCTGCATCAAACCAACCACCTGTAAGATCCACTCCCACATCACTACCATCTTGTAAAGCTGCATCAGCGCGCCAAGGAACACGATTCCAAGCAGGTAACTTTCCTGCTTGTTGTGCTTCATAAAACAAGATCGATTTTTGTAAAGCCTCGCCATAGTTATATCTGGTTTGAGTTGCCGAGGCGAGATTTACCACCAAAAGTAAAACTAACAAAATTGGCAGTAACGGGCGACTCTTTTTAAAAATCAATTGTGGAATGTTCACTGGTTAGTGGTTAGTTGTTAATGGTTAATTGCATTACCTGATAACTGATGACTGATGACTGATGAGGTGCTTACTGCTTACTGCTTACTGTTCCCTGATTAGCTTTACGAGATAAAAACCAGACCATTAGCCATAAAGTTGCCACTCTTAGGCTGTCAGCAGCCAAAGTTGCCCAAGCTGCGCCTTTCCAGGAATAAATCGGAATTAACCACCAATTAAGCCCAATATTTAAGATGGCTGATACTACTTGTACCCAGCTACGAATTTTTTGAAATCCTGCACCAGTTAAAGTATCTGCACCCAACAACTGAAAGGCAAAAAGCGCGGGTAAAGGCGATAGCCAACGTAAAGCAGCGATCGCATCTTGATATTCTTGTCCCAAAATTTTCGGAATTAGTGGCGCACAAAGTTCGTATCCCAAAATACTAATAACGGCATATCCTGCCATGTAAGGGAGTAATTGCTTGGCAAAGTTTAAGCTACTGTTGATTCCTGCTGCACCATGGCGAAAAAATCTAGTGTATGCGACTTCAAATAAAGCCAAAACAGGTATATGTCCCATGGTAATAAAACGATAAGCGGAGCCATAAATACCAGTTGCTTCTAAAGTGGACATACTAGCAAGCATCGTTTTATCTAAACTATTGTTAATATTGTTAGCAGAAAACCCAATAGAAAAATAAATACCTTGTCCAATTTCTGATTTAATTTTTGATAATATAGGTTTGGGAGTTGCTACTAAATGATTAACTAATAAAACGGCAACAATTCCTGTTATTAAGCCACTAATAAAATATAGCCAAGACCAGTTTGTTGCTGTCGGATTTTTTACAAATACGGCTAGACATAAAGCAGCTAATAGTTTGAGATAAGCACTAAAAATACCTAGTAAGGCGGTTTTTTTGACAAGATTGACCGAAATTAAAGCTTTAAACCCCAAGTCTAATAAACCTAAACAAAGTAAGTCTGCTAATAAAATTAATATTATCGTCTGCTGCGAAATTTGATTAACGTTAAAAAATAAGGGGGCAAAAACTACTAAAATTGCTGTAATTAAAAAGCTATTAATAATTAGAACTAATAGACTATTCCCCCAATAAGTCCTAAACAAACTTTGATTGACTGCTACATATTTAACCAGTAAATGCTCACTGCCAAAAGCAATAAATGGATAGACAATAGAAGCTAGAGAAGTAACACCAATAAATGAACCATAATCAGTTGCCCCAAGAACACGAGCAATTACAATAAAGTAAAATGTCTGAGCAAAAATCTTACATAATTTAGCTATAAATGCCCAAAAAGCATCTTTTACCAAGCTTTTCTGCCATAAATCAGAGAATTTTGCTCTGATTACTGATATATTCATTATTTTAGTCAAGTTAAACTGTAGTAAAAAATACTTAGTAGGAAATTAAGTATTTATCTTGCCTAGCAACAACTAGCGAAAATGCCAAGGTTGCATAAACCGCCCAAAATATGTTGTCCATTGTAGTCATCGTTCCCTCAGAAATATTCGACAAAAATACATAAGTGAAAAAAATTAAGGGCCAAAATCCTTCGGGACTATTGCTTTGCCGTAATAAGGCTAGAGATTTGCCTATATAGTTAAATAACCCCAGTAAAAATATCGCCAACCCGATAAAACCAATGCCTAACCACAAATCCAAAAATCCATTATGAGCATAAGCGACCGGAACTCTCAAAGCTCTTTGAACATAAGCCGAAGGACCATCTAAACCATTCCAAAAAGCTGCTAATCCGTAGCCTCGCCAAGGACGAAGTTGAATCATATCCCAAACATAACTCCAGATTTCAGTTCTACCTGAAAATGTGGCATCTTTGCCCAAAACCACAAATAATAAATCCGATTCGACAAAATTGATAAAAAGTAAGATACCAGCAATTCCTGTAACCAAGATCCCTAATATGGCTGAGATTAATATTTCATAACGCCAGCGAAAGATGCGATAAAAGCAGCAAGATAACAACATGACGCCCATATTCCCTAAAGAAGTAGTAGAACGAGCCATCACGACCAAAGCGATCGCCAAAACCATGAGCAACCAAAAAAGCCAGCTTCGAGAGGTTCGAGCGATCGCCTTAAGGAAAAAGATTACTGAGGCTAGTGCCATAATGATGCCAAACTGATTTTTATGAGTATAGATACCTCTAAATGCCCCTGCATGGACTCCTCCCATAATCCCGTAATGAGGCAAAGCGACAATAAAGATCAGACTTAAGACCACAGCCACAGCGAAAGTTCCAGCCAGAATATCTAATTGTTCTTTGAGTGTGTATCTAGTAGCCAAATACAACCCAAAAGCAGTAGTACCAATGCCATATATGACGTAGCGAAAAGTTTGCTCGGGTAAAGCCGACCAAAAATAAGAAAACCCCGCAAAAATAATTAATAACCAAATTAATCTACCTCTAACTAAAACAGGTAGTACTTTTTTCCAACGTAAAAATAATAAAATAAAAGCAATAAAGTAAATTAGTAACAGGATTTTGGCATTCAGAGAATAATCAAAAGACATCGGATCGATACCATCTCCTTCACTTGCTCCTTGGCTAATTAACAATGGGAATAAAGCATTAGATAAATGCAGCAAAGACAAGACCGAAAATATTTTCTCAAACCAACTTAGTAATTTTTGACTGTTATTAAACATTTATTTAAAAATAATTCAAATCATAAATATATTTTTAGTCTTTCAAGAATCAGATCTTTTTTTTTCGATTCAAAAAATATTGCGATGATAGCTTAAATCTTTTTCACCAAAAAGCATTTGCCAACGACGCTCAATTGCTTCGGGCAGCTTATAGAGCAAATTTTGCCAAAAAGTTGTATGGTCATTAATGGTACACAAAGCAGCGAATAATTTTCCTTGCTTAACTAACTCCACGACGCGATAATATTGCAGTTGTTTTTCAGTTTCTAGTTGCTTTTCCTGTAAAACCTGACTGACTAGAGGATTTTGACGTAAATATTCTTGATTAGACATAAATTGCGTAATAGCGCTGCATTCATCCTCCAAACGTTTAATCTTATCACTAGAAACTAGCGAGCCTTCGCGAGAACGATAAAAATAATAAGGTTGAGGGATCAAAAAAAAGTTAGCTTGATGGAGAAAACAATCCATATCCAACCAAAAATCTTGAGTTACTTTAATCGTAGGATTGTATTCAATTTGATGTTGAATTAAAAACTGTCTTCTAAATAGTGGTTTACTAAAACCCAAATGCAAACCTTTTTTCCCTTCGATATCAGATTTAATAAAATCGGTAGCTGCAATTTTTTGAACTGAAGTAATAGTTACTCCACCTTGAGTTATCAGAGTACTCCAAGGTTCAGGATAACCATCATCAATTAGATACAAGTCATCAACTATCACATCAGCCTGATAGCTTTCCGCATATTGAACCAATTTGGCTAATCTTTCTGGGGCATACCAATCATCAGAATCTAAAACCGCGATCCACTCACCTGTAGCTGCTCTCAAAGCTCGATTACGGGTCGCTCCTGCGCCTAAATTGTGCTGATTGTATAATATTTTCAATCTAGAATCGTGAAATTGCTGAATAACTTGCCGAGTATTATCTGTAGAAGCATCATCTACTACTATTACTTCAATATTAGTCAGAGTTTGATTGAGAGCAGAATTGATGGCTTGGGCGACATAATTTTCTGTATTATAGGCAGGAATAATAACTGATACTAATACTTGATTGACCATTTTAATTAGAGTTTGTCAGAGAAAATTCGATGTTGTTTGTCTTAGAGGTAAAGGTTGACCATCAAAGTAATCAGGAATTTTAGCTCCCATAAAATCTAAAATAGTAGCACCAAGATCGATGGCTCTACCCTGTGATAACTTACTTCCAGCCTTAATCCCAGAACCCTTTGCCATCAAGAAGCCATTTTCCCTGTGTCCTCCTGGACGATTGTAAGTAATAGGACCAATCCGCCCTAGTTCTGGACTATCTACTAAGTCTGTAGGTATCTCTTCCCAAACAACTATTAAATCAGGTTCAGGTAACTTTGTCGCTTCTGCCAAAGGAGAAAGGCGTGTCCGAACTACTTGTTTTACTAAAGGTTTTCCCGTTCTACCATCTTGAAGATGGGATAAAACCTCAGTAATTTGAGCGCACAGGCGATCGTATTCTGCTGGTGGCACGATGCCATTTTGTTCTCTGCCTTGAAGATTAATCCGAATATGCCCATCAGCATAAGCAGGTAACGCAAAAGCTTGCATCTGTGACCAAACAGGCCCATACCAACGAGCAGGCATCCAACCTAATTCCACATTGTTTTTTAAGAGGGAATGGGGCGATAAAAGACCATTTTGCCAAGCAGGAAGCAACCGTTTAGGAGTCCAAGTTTGCCAGAGTTTTTTCCAAAGATTAGGTTCATAAGCTTGTCGCCAAACTTCTGCTGACCAACCATTTCTAATGTTTTTGGTAATGATATCTGGTGCAGATTGCTGCAAATCGCCATAACCAATCGCTGCTTTCCCTGGAAAATTAAAGCGATAAAGAATTTCTGGGAGAAACATCATACTCAACAAGTCAGTGAAGTTAGCTCCCATGCCATGCACAGCGAACACCATTAAATAAGCATCTTGAGGCGCAGCATTGATAATTTTGCCCACTGCTCGATCTATTTGTTGATAACCTTGAAGTAAAGGATCTTTGAGGGGGTTTTTCGGACTTGTATAAGAATATAAAGGGTGGTCTGGTTGACTCAAGTTGTAGAGATCGTGACCCAAAGTATGAGTTTCGCCAAAAGCAGTAATGAATAAGTCCCAGTTGTCTTGTTGCAGCAGGTTACAACAAATCTGGGCGCGGGTGGCGATACTGGCTTTAACCGACTGTGTTACCCAATTACGATATTTTTTATCCCACCAGATACCATTATCTTGGCGATAAACAGGATTAGTGCCGTATTGCTCGATAATTTGCGAATATAACTCTGGTGGCTCGGATTCACTAGGATAAAAAGGATGATGACCCCCCCAACCAGTAATTTGAATCCCATTGCATCCTCGAATTACCCGCGTTACTGGTACATCAAAAGCAGCTACTTTGGAGTTAGGTTCTAAAGTATAAAAAGGTTGGTATTCCTGATAATCATAACCACCATATATCGGATCGCATCTAACTTCGTAAGTATCAGGATTATAAGTGATGGTATCCCAAAAACCAGTTTTATCTGGCAAACATCCTGTGGTCATCATGACCCAAAGTGGCTCAGTAGCAGAAAATTCCGCAGTACCACCATGATAATTTACGGTATTATGAAGCCGACCGTAAATTCCTTGTTGTTTAATTCGACTTAAATTAGGTAGGTAGCCTTGAGAGAGCCAAAGTTCAATAAGATTGGGGTCTGCTGCATCTAGACCGATCGCGACAATAGGCTGATTCATTTTGATTTTTAGCTTTGTCTTATCAAAATTAAATAAATGTATCGATGAGAGAGACGCCGTTGTTTTACCGCAGAGCCTCTGTGACTTTGTAATTAAACAGTACGAGTGATCGCTACTTCGGCGCGATCGCGATTTTGCGATGTAGTAGTTGGCGCAAAATAACGCTTGCCGTATTTACCGTGATAGGAATAGCGGTCAAATTCTTGAGGATTGACGCCATTAATCGTCATGCCTAAAACTTTCTGTCTGGTACTAATTAAAGTCTCTTGGGCTAATTCGGCACTTTCGTGTTCTACTACTCCAGGACGACTCACAAAAATGATGCCGTCTGCCATTTTACTTAAAGTCAACACATCAGCGGTTACTGGTAAGGGTGGGGCATCAATTAATACTAAATCGTATTCTTTACGACCTTGGGCAACTAAGGCTGCCATTTCAGGAGAATCGAGTAGGGCTAGAGGATTGGGCGGAATGATGCCTGCTGTGAGGAGATCTAACTGTTTCATTGGTTGCGATACTACTTCACTCAGGGGTACTTGTTGGGTAATTACGTCTTTAATCCCCATTTGATTATTCGTCGCCCACAGTTTATGTTGATAAGAACGTCTGAGATCGCCATCAATTAATAAGACTTTGCGTCCTAGTTGGGCGATCGCAGCAGCTAAATTAGCAGTAACAGTTGATTTGCCTTCTCCTGGAACGGAACTAGTAACTAAAATTACTTTGGGTGGTCTTTGAGCGGTGACAAATTTCAGGTTTGCTTGAATCATGCGATAGAGTTCGCTAGCAAATGAGTCTGGCTGATTTTGAACCACAATCCCTTGACGGTAAACTTCTGGATCGAACGGAATAACGCCTAAAACTTTGTAGGGGAGTTTTTGTTTAATTTCACCGATGGTTTTAAGAGTACGGTCTTGCATTTCGAGCAAAATTGCAGTCAGGTTTGCGAGGAAGAGTCCTAATAGTACCCCTAACACCATAAACGCCATTTTACCTGAACTGCCCTGGTTAGGAGTTTGGGCAACATCAATGATTTCGACGTTTCCTGTTTGCTTGTTTTGCAAAATTTGCAATTCTTGCTGAGTACTTAAAAGATTTTCGTAGGTTTCACGAGCAGTATCGAGATAGCGCCGCATCTCTTGTTCTTTTTTCTCTAATTTTGGTAATTCTTTCGCTCTTTGTAAATATACTTGTTGATATTGATAGAGAGAAGCTAACTGTCTTTGCTGACTTAATTCTTGTATTTTTAAGGTGATAAATCTTTCTAGAGTGTTTTCTTTAAGACCATCACTTTTTAATAACCCTTCTGATACTTTAACTCCTTGTCCGACGGTGCTACTAATTGCCTGTTGCAGATACTGATTTAAACTAGCTTTTTTCTCTTGTAGGCTGGCAATACTGGGATGATTGTCATTAAAACGTTTTCTTTCTTCAGCTAATTCGCTCTCGGTTTGGGCTAACTGTCCTAAGACACTTTGAATCGTCGGCGAATTACCCAACTGATTAGCTGCGATCGCCTGATTGAGACTTAATCCTAACTGACTTTGCAAAGCGCTAGTCTGGGCTTGAGTTCCCTGTAAATCTGCACCAATGGTAGCAATTTGGCGATTGAGATTTCCTAACTCACTGACCAAAATGCTTTTTTCGGTTTCGAGATCGACTATGTTATTTTTTTCTCTAAAATCTTGTAAAATTGACTCGTATTCTTGGAGTTTTGCTTCTACCTGCGGAATTTGATTATTAACAAAGCTGTCTGCATTGGCTGTTTCTGATTGATTACTGCGAATTTGTTCTTTGATATAAACATCCATGATAGTGTTAACAATCTTCGCTGCGGTGTAAGGGTCTTTATCTTGATAACCAATCTTAATCACATCACTACCACCCTCAATATTCACTGCCAAATTTTTTCTTAAATCTTCGGGTTTCATTGGCTCTCCTGCTGCATCTTCTAAATTCAAGATGTCAATACTTTGTTGCAATACTGGTGCAGAAGTAATTACTTGTTGCTGAGTTAGCAAAGGAGTTTGATTATTGAGAAAAGTCTTGAGATCCCCTACTCCTTCACCAATATTAGTTAAAGTCGTCGTAGAGTTAGCTTTAAAAAGCAACTTACCTTCTGCTTGGTACTGTTTTTTTAACAAACTACTGGCTGCTACTGTTGCGCCTACGGTCAGTAGAAACACTGCTGTTGCTGCTTTCCAGCGTCTTTTGAGTTTTTGAAAATAATTATTAATATCGAGATCAATAGCTTCTCTAGATTTTGGCGGATTTTGATGATAAGTACTGTCGTTAGGTCTAAAATTACCGTTCATATTAGAGTTAAACACAATATTATTTATTTCTATGTTTACTGTAATTTATTTTTTAGTGTTTTCCATATATAAAAATTTATAAGGGATAAAACAGTTAAATTACTTAAAGTTTTAGTAAAGTCGGGTACTAAATTTATAAAAACTCCAAAAAGAACTTGTTATTCTTATATATTACTTAAGTAACTAAGTAATTGATTCGAGATACTAACCTTTTAGATGTATTTTTTAAATCAGATTAAATTAATTTAGCGCTGGTGGTCAATCACAGTTAAATAAACTCAAAAGTGATGTCATTTTAGCTGATAAAAGTTTGACTTGTATGAATAAACTGGGCAGCTAAAAGTAATTTTAAGCAAATTAAGCTTAAATAATCAGGAGAACGGGATAGATCGCGCTAGAGAAAAAAATTCTTCAAATTAAGTTAAAAGAGGGACTGTTCTCAAACTGGAACGAGGTAGCTGTCAAGTATTTTCTGATTGAATAAGATGATAAGTAAGTCAAATAAATAATTTTTGTAATTTATGAAACGATATGGGATGCACTCACTCCAAACAATCTTCTTGGCAATTGTCCTGTCTCTAATGATTGTTGATGCGGGAAAAACTCAACCAATCCAAGGAAATTCTGGCGGTTCGGTCGATAGTAAAGATTGTGGATTTATTGGGGTATCGCCCAATCACGTGATGAATATCTCCCAGCGAATAGACTATATGCGCTTGACGGTACAAGCTGATGGTGGGCAACCTACCTTACTAATTATTGAATCCGACACAGGTCAAAGATTTTGTGCTTTAGGGGATCGAAGTTCGGGGCTACTACCAGAAATTTCTGGCTTCTGGGAACCAGGAAAATATGAGGTTTATGTGGGAGATCGTACTGGTAATCAATACCCATTTACTCTCAGTATTTCTACTAATAGATGAGACGATAAACACTTAAACAAACTAAATTTAATCTTTATCTTCTTCAATTGCCGTGCTAGTAACTTCTACCGCGTTGACATCAATAGTGCCAGGAGGCATAATCCTGCTAAATTTTCCTGATATTACCTGTAATGGTTCACCGCAGTTGGGACAGCTAAATTTGGTATTTTTGAAGCCAGTAAATTCGTAACGACACACTGGACATTCGCTTTGAACTAGGTTGCGTCGCAACCACCATTGCACAACCCAAATAGTGATAACAGGGATAACCAGTAATAACCCCAATAAAATTAAAAAGCCATTAACAATTCCACCTAGTCCGATAGAACCGAGTAAGAGTCCGAAGAGGATTATGGTTGACCAGCAACCGATTCCAGGAAGATTATATTGAATGAGTTGATTAAAGCGATCGTTCACAGTTCTTTCCCATGACCTTATAACTTCAAGTTATCTTAAAAAAAAACTTCATTGCTTCAGTATTTAATTAAGTTTTTGTAAAACTTGCAATTCAGCTTGCGCTAGAGCCAAATATTTTAGTAAAAATATCTAAGTAAATATACTAACAAGCTGAAAAATATCTGAATTAATGTTTCATAAACTTTTTTCCTTTAAAAGATTTTCTTATAAGTCGCTAAATATTTTGATTGTAGAGTCAAATCACTGTAATCGAGCTTTTTTAGCGAGAGCTATCGAACTGAATCGACCCAAACATAAAATTTACGTAGCAGAAAACCTAGAACAAGTATTTTCACTGATCTATTCCGAGATTAAACTAGATATTATCTTTTTTGATTTTGAGCCTCAAGTAGAGACTAACAATTTGGCACTAATTCAAACAATTTCGCCAAACACAACTTTAATTCATTGGAGTAGATGCCAGCATCCAGAAATAATCGAGTTATTACACGAGATGGGGATTAATTCTTTTTGTCTCAAAGATAGCGCACCTCGTACTATTGTAGAAGCGATTGACCTAGCCCAAACTAATCCTAAAATTCTTTATATCGATGAACGTCTCGGAAAATGTCTGCCACTGCTGACTAGTTAGGCAGCAATAAATTTGAACTATAGTGGTTGTTGGTCGGGAACTCCGACTGCACGGGTAGGGCTGTTTCATTCTCAAACAAAGTCATGTAGATTAAAGTAAATGCTTGATTTAGATGCAAAATGACTTCAAAAGATTTAGAGAAGAGTTTGATTGACTATCTAAAACAAATAC
>DAXETX010000187.1:0-8240 GCA_051155735.1 Xenococcaceae cyanobacterium | reverse complement strand
GGAAATTCTGTTTGTTGTTGTAAGACTTTTTGCCAACCTGCTAAAAATATGGGAACAGGTTTGGCTGGTATGGCGTAGGCTTTTGCTCCAGGGATAGAGATAGTTCGCGGGGTGCTACCAATATCAATAGAGAGATAATCAAACTTTACAGAAGCATGATGCTGAAAAATAACTTGATTTTCTGTTAAATTTAAGGCGATCGCCCGATCAATAATTAGTTTAGCACCAGCAAATGCTGCGAGAGAAGGCAGGTTAATATGAGTTTCCTCATAAGTGTAAAAACCTGCTACATATCCTGGCAACATTCCCGAATAGGGCGTATTTGCCACATCACTAATTAAGGTTAGATTAATCTCAGAAAGAGGTTTTTCGCCCCATAAACCTAGGGCGATCGCATGAGAATGTCCGCCACCAATTAAAACTAGTTCCTGACTCATCAACCAGTGTTTCTCATCCCAGCAGCAATCCCATTTATGGTTAACATCGCGCCTCGCAACAATTCTTCTTTACTAAAGCGGAAATGAACCACACTAGAATCGCTGTCATGGTGACGTAACCGTTTGATTAAAGCAACTTGTAAAAAGCCTAATGGCACAATAGTTCCATTTCGTAGCTGCACCGAACGCTGTAACTCAGGATCGCCATCTAGCAGTTTTTTCTGACCGCTAATCGTCAATACTAACTCTTTAGTCAGATGGTATTCTTGAGTAATTTGGTCAAAAACAGCTTGAAATCGCTCGATATCTTCTGGTTTTGATAACTCTTGGACGTAGTGTTTGGCTATTTGTAAATCGACTTTGGCTAAAGTCATTTCTACCTTAGAAATCACCATTCTAAAGAAGGGCCATTTAAAGTAAAAATAGCGGAGTAAGTTTAGATTTTTTTCAGGTTCTTGTGCCAAAAATTCTTGTAAAGCTGTTCCCACACCATACCAAGCAGGTAACAAAAAGCGACTTTGCGTCCAACTAAACACCCAAGGAATGGCTCTAAGACTGCTAATTTCTTTCTTTTTAGCTTGATTTTTTCCTGGACGTTTAGAAGGGCGAGAACCAATTTGCAACTGACTAATAACATCAATCGGCGTTACCGACAGAAAGAAATCGACAAAGTCGGGTTGTTCATAAACTAAAGAACGATAAGCGGAACGCGATCGCGTTGCCAACTCTTCCATGATATTATTCCAGGGTTCGACTCGATCAAACCCACTTCCTAGTAAACTCGACTGAATTACTGCTGTGGTAATAGTTTCTAAATTGTATAGGGCTAATTCTGGTAGCGAATATTTAGAAGCTAAAACTTCTCCTTGTTCGGTAATTTTAATTCTGCCTTGAATTGTCCCTGTCGGTTGTGCCAAAATTGCTGCATAAGCTGGTCCTCCGCCACGACCCACAGAACCACCGCGACCGTGAAATAATCTTAGGGCTATACCATACTCAGAAGCTACTTTTTGTAAGGCTTTCTGGGCTTTGTGAATCTCCCAATTACTACTGAGAAAGCCTGAATCTTTATTACTGTCAGAATAACCTAACATCACTTCTTGCAGGTCAGCAGTAGTTAAAGGTGGATTAGTCGGTGTCGTAGCCTCATCCTGGGCTTCTAATTGCGCCAAATAATCATAGCCCCCTGCTAAAGCTGCTCGATACAACCGTAGCTCAAACAATTCTCGCATTACCGCAGGCGCGCGTTTGAGATCATCTACTGTTTCAAATAAGGGTACGATTTTAATGCAAGAACGACTTGTCGCAGGGTCATACAATCCCGCTTCTTGTCCTAATAGCATCACTTCCAACACATCACTAACATGATTGGTCATGCTAATAATGTAGGTATGACAAATTTCTAAACCAAATTCTTGTTGCAAACGACGTAGCACTCGAAAGGTTTCAACCACTTCCGCGGTTCTTTCGGAAAAAGGCATATCCGCAGGGATCAGAGGACGGCGAGTTTGTAACTCTTTTACCAACCAAGCGGTTTTCTCTGGTTCTGAAAGTTGATTATAAGGTTGGGGTAAAATCCCTAAATAATCAGCAATTTCTTCAATCGCATCCGCATGACGCGAAGATTCTTGCCGAAAATCGAGTTGCGTTAGAGTAAAGCCAAAAACTTCAACTTGACAAATCAAATCGTCTAATTCTCGACAATGAAGACTAGTTTGTGCCAAACTTTGCTGAATTAGCTTTAATTCTGCTAAAAACTCAGCTTCGTTGTTATAGATATGACTTACCTGCGGATTGCCTTCGGTATTGGCAATTAGCTTGTTGCGATCGCAAGTATTTTTTAATCTTTTTTCAATATAAGCTAACTTCAGACGATAGGGTTCTTGACGATAGCGTACTGCCAATTTTTCATAAATTTCTGGGAGTTTCTGACGGTCTTGTTCTAAAGAATCTAGCAGTTCTGGGACAACTTTGCTCCAGTGCAATGATAGGCTGAGTAATTCTCTTAGCTGATGAATTGATTTGAGATATTTTTCTAAAACAATTCCTCTTTGATAACAAGCCGTTGCCCAAGTCACTTGAGGAGTTACAAAAGGATTACCATCGCGATCGCTTCCTACCCAAGAGCCAAAATAGCAAAATTTATTAGCTGGAGGTAAGACAAAGGGAAAAGCTTTTTTCAGCGATTTTTTTAACTTAATTGCTAGTTGCGGAATCGCTTCAAATAAAACTTCTTGAAAGTAGTGTAGAGCGTAATCTACTTCATCCAAAACTTGAGGTTTAAATTGATGCAATTCATCAGTGCGCCACCAAAGACGAATTTCTTCCATCAATTCATCAGTCGCTTCTTCTGCTTCCCAAGAACTAGTCTCCCCTTCTTTTCTAGTAGCATCTTCTGCTAGATCGATTTTGCTGAGGATATTAGAAATACGGCGTTGTTTTTTGCGAATTGTATGACGGACTATTTCTGTCGGGTGAGCGGTAAATACTAAGCGGATGTCTAATTGGGCTAGCAACCGTTGCAGCATCCGTGGTGGCATATTAATTCTTTGCAGATAGGGAAACAAAGATTCAAAAGTACCTGCTTGATTTGTCTGATTTTTTTGTTCTAGCCAAATTTCTTCTAAGCCATTAGCACCAGGAATACTACTCGTAGCCGTTAACTTAGCGATCAAAGAGTTGCCATTTTGCTCTTTAAGCTGAGAGTTTTCGCTACTAGTGCTACGACGGGATAATTTTTGTTCTTGTTGTTCGTAATGTTGCTCGACGATATTAATTAACTGAAAATATAAAGCAAAAGCACGAGCAGCCTGAATCGCATCTTCGATCGGCAATTTTTCAATCAACTGGGGTACTGAAGATTGAGGTATCGCTTCTGCTTGTCCTTCTGGTGAGGAAATAGCGCGCATTTGCAGTAGCAAATCTACCATTTCTTGTCCACATTCGGAACAAAGTACTGACTCCCATAATTGCTCGATCAATTTCAACCGATGACGCAATAGTAAATGGGAACTAGAAAGCGTATTGACTTCCGATGATGAAAATTGAAGCAGCGAACTCATATGAACCCCAGTTATAGTTAACAATATTAATTAAGTTTCTAGTTTTTAATGGAACATCCGCAGGTTCTCACCGCTTTTACGGCAGAGTATCAGTCACTTTAGCGAATTTACCCACTACTAAATCAGAGCAAACTATATTTGCTGGAACTGTATAATTTTTAACCGCATCGAAATCTGAAGTGATTCCACTTGGTTAAATTGAGGATAATTAAGGCAACTTATTGATTAAGCAAAAAATTGCGACTACTCCCAAAGTTTTGAGGATAACTATTAAAACAATAATCTAAATGTCGGCTCTAACAACACATAAGACATAATTATTTTCAGAATTAGCATTTGAACCAAACTACTTAGATTTAGTCAAATTCTCTAGTTCCATGATATTGAGTAGTGGTAGTTGTTCCGCTCTAAATAGCTCTTCACTAACTTCGCCACAACTCTTAAAAAATTCGGCTAAAGAGCGTAATAGTAAAATACTCACCATAAAAGGGCAAGTAGCAAGACTTAATCCGAGAAAAGACAATAAAGAGGCTTGACTATGATATTTCATGACAGCTTGTAATTAGATAAGTATAACTAATTTTAACTTTACTGGATATCTGCTCAAAAATCCTAATTTGAAATCTGCTTTATTGATCGATCCTGCCAGACTTCTAGTCAAAAGATCCTGTTTAATGTTAAAAAGTGGAGAAATCTTGGTTGAAGATCAGCTATAGTTTGGCAAAAAATCCAATTTTTTGGGTTCAAAGTTTGAATAATTGCCATTTCCCCCCTTTTTTTAATCTCTAGAAGCGAACTCAGAAACTATGTTTGATTGTATTGTAGTAGGTGCAGGACCAGCAGGAGCAACGGCTGCTTATCATCTAGCTAAACAAGGATGTTCGGTATTAATCTTAGAAAAAGCTAGTTTACCCCGCGATAAACCTTGTGGTGGTGGAGTCTCTCCTGCGATCGCCGATTGGTTTGACTGTGACTTTACGCCTGTAATTAAAAATACCGTATCCCAAGTCAAATATACTTGGAAATTTGCCGATGCCGTTGAAATCAAGCTCAAAGATATTACTCCTATGTGGATGGTACAGCGGGATGAGTTCGATCATTTTTTGTGCCAACAGGCTCTGAGTCAAGGAGCAGAGTTAAAAACTAACACCGCAGTGACAGGAATTAGCTGGCAAGACACTCAATGGCAAGTCACAACTACTGACGGTGCATTTACCGCTGCTTATTTAATTGCAGCAGACGGAGTTAATGGCTCGATGGCTCAATGGCTGGGAATGCCACCACAACAAAAAGTTTTAGCAGCTAACTTGGAGGTGTCTGCAGCAGTATCAGAACGGCGTCAAAATTTAGCCTATTTTGACTTTGGCTCGCTCAAAAATGGGTTTATGTGGTGTTTTCCGAAAGCTAATGGTTATGCTTTTAGTGGGGCATATGTTAGGAATCAAAAAGGCAATCCTCAAGAACTGAAAACCCAACTCACCAATTTTGCGCAAAAGTTCGAGCTAGATTTGAGTCAAAGTAATTACCAAGAATATTTACTCAATCTCTGGCAAGAAAGCCATCCTTTGCACACTAAACGGGCTGTAATTGCAGGAGAAGCTGCAGGAGTCGTCGATCCTCTCATTGGCGAGGGAATTCGCCCAGCAATCTTTACGGGAATGAAAGCAGCAACAGCAATTATTCAGGCTCTAGCAGGTCAAGAATCTGCCTTGGAAGCCTATACAGAGGTAGTTAATCAAGAATGGGGTTCGGACTTAGGACAGGCTAATAGTGTTGCGGGGATCTTCTATAAATTTCCCAAAATCGCTTACAAATTAGGGGTTAAAAATCCCGCAGCAGGACAAACTATGGGTAAAATTCTCTGTGGCGAACTGCGTTACTCTGATGTCTCCGAAAAAATTCGGCAAAAACTTAAAGGCGCATTTATCCCTGGTTTGGGACGTTAACATTTATCATTGATCATTAGACGTTAAATAGGAGTAGAAGCTAATTTGATAGTTAATGCCACGTCTTGACCCCATAAAAACTCTTAATTAAGTATTTTTTACGATTAATGACTAATTATCGAAGCAGGGTAGTTACCCAAGGACATCAGCGATCGCCAAATCGGGCAATGCTACGAGCCGTAGGCTTTGGTGATGCTGATTTTACTAAACCCATTGTCGGTATCGCCAACGGCTACAGCACTATTACACCTTGCAATATGGGAATTAATACCCTAGCCCTACGGGGTGAAGCTGCCCTTAAGCAAGCTGGGGCGATGCCTCAGCTGTTCGGCACAATTACCATTAGTGATGGGATTTCTATGGGAACAGAAGGGATGAAATATTCTCTTGTCTCCCGTGATGTGATTGCCGACTCCATCGAAACGGCTTGTAATGGACAGAGTATGGATGGAGTCTTAGCCATTGGTGGTTGTGATAAAAATATGCCTGGGGCAATTATTGCGATCGCCAGAATGAATATTCCTGCGATCTTTGTTTATGGTGGCACGATTAAACCAGGACACTATAATGGCGAAGATTTAACCGTTGTTAGTGCCTTTGAAGCAGTAGGACAATACAGCGCAGGCAAAATTGATCAGGCACAGTTAACAGCTATTGAAAAACATGCTTGCCCTGGGGCTGGTTCTTGTGGTGGGATGTTTACCGCTAATACTATGTCCTCTGCGATTGAGGCGATGGGTTTAAGCTTGCCCTACTCTTCGACTATGGCAGCCGAAGATACCGAAAAAGCCGACAGTACCGAAAAATCTGCTTTTGTTTTGGTAGAAGCGATTCGTCAACAAATCCTTCCTAGTCAAATACTGACTCGTAAAGCTTTTGAAAATGCGATTACCGTGATCATGGCTGTAGGTGGTTCAACTAATGCTGTATTACATCTATTGGCGATCGCCAATACCATGGAAGTTGAACTGACGATTGACGACTTTGAAACTATCCGTCAAAGAGTTCCCGTACTTTGCGATCTCAAACCCTCTGGGCGTTACGTCACCACTAATTTACATCAAGTAGGTGGTATTCCCTTAGTCATGAAAATGCTACTCAAACATGGCTTATTACATGGTGATGCTTTAACGATCAGTGGTGAAACAATTGCCGAAGTTTTGCAAGATGTTCCCGATACGCCACCAGCGAATCAAGATGTAGTAAGAACTTGGCATAATCCTGTATATCAAGAAGGACATCTGGCAATTCTCAAAGGTAATCTGGCAACAGAAGGAGCAGTAGCTAAAATCAGTGGGGTAAAAAACCCGCAAATTACTGGTCCTGCTAGAGTTTTTGAGTCAGAAGAAGCTTGTTTAGAGGCGATTCTAGCGGGTAAAATCAATCCAGGAGATATTATTATTGTCCGCTATGAAGGACCGAAAGGCGGTCCAGGAATGCGAGAAATGCTAGCTCCAACTTCTGCCATTATTGGTGCAGGGTTAGGTGACTCTGTCGGACTAATCACGGATGGACGCTTTTCTGGTGGAACTTATGGCATGGTAGTAGGTCATGTTGCTCCAGAAGCAGCAGTAGGAGGCACAATTGCCCTAGTAGAAGAAGGGGATAGTATTACCATTGATGCCCACGCTAAATTGTTACAGCTTAATGTTACTGAAGCGGAATTAGCCAAACGCAAAGCGCAATGGCAACCCCGCGAACCTCGCTACACTAGAGGCGTTTTAGCCAAATATGCTAAGTTAGTTTCTTCTAGTAGTTTGGGGGCGGTTACAGATATTAATCTTTAATTGTGTAACCAGGAAGATCGAGAAACAATTTTTGCCGATCTTCCGCAGCATTCATAGCTTTTAGCTTTTAGCCTGATCGCTTTTAGCTTGGCTAATCGCTAAGAATTAATTTTTAACGAGAGATTGTACTCATCGTTAAATAATTTCGTTAAAATCAAAGATTTTTAACGAGGGTCTTATAACCAAATAGCTAATAGCTAACAGCTATTAGCTTTCAAGATAATTAGCCAATAGCTTCGTGGGATTAGTTTAATGATCAGAACTGTTAATTACCAGACCAACTAACCCAATGATGTGAGCTATTAGAATGAGTTCTTTCCCCTTGGGTTAAAGAATCAGATTTTAAAATGGCATTTTCTGTATTAGCAACAGTAATATCAGTGCCAGCTAATTTAGCATCGGTTAAATCGGCAGAACTTAAATCAGCACCATTAAGATCGACATCAGTAAGATTTGCTCCGCACAAATTAGCTTGGTGTAGATTAACACAGCGCAAGTCAGCACCACTTAAATCTGCACCTCTTAAATCCCCACGGACTAATTCAGCACCAATCAAATTAGTTTCGGTTAAATTTGCCCCAATTAAGCTAATATTATTCAGGTCAGCATTAGTTAAGTTAGCTTGCTCCAAACAAGCTCCGCTTAAATCGGCATCGCTTAAATCTGCATGGCTCAAATCGGCTTTTTTAAGATTAATTCGGGTCAAATTTGCACTATTAAGATTGGCTGAATGCAAATTGATTCCAGTAAAATCTAATTTTCCATTTTGATATTGACTGAGAAATTCTTTAGCTTTCATTACGGCTTTTCCCTCCGACTCGTTGGATTTACTTTGAGCTTCGGTGACTCATACTTCGTTGCTAGACAACATTCTCAAATAAGAAGTGATTACCTAAAATTGTTTCAGATAAATGCCAGCAACGCTTAGCAACCAATCCGAAGCCTTCGTCTCCTCACATTTTGCGGTCAGAAAGTCCTGGTTTTTTCACGATAGAGATTGTTCTCTGA
>DAXETX010000186.1:0-7022 GCA_051155735.1 Xenococcaceae cyanobacterium | reverse complement strand
GTTACATCATTACCACTATCAGAAGTTTGGTAAGTTAAAGCACCAGTATCGATACCGTCAAAAGTTCCAGCATTAGAAGCATCTAAGCGAGTGTATAGAGCATCTTCTCCTGTGAAACTAGAGACAAAGGCTAAACGAACTCGATCTTGGAATACTACTTGGTTATCGTAGTTAAATTCTTGAGCAATCCCAAAAACAACTTCCCCTTCTAGTTTGGTAGTAGTGGAAAATTGATTATCTTCTAAGAAAGCAGTGCGACTTTCTAGGCTGTCAATTCTACCGCCAAGAGTAGCGAGTTCAGCTTCAAATTCTTGAGTTAGTCGGTTAATGGTATCGAGGTCTTCTCTTACTACAGCTTCTGAAGAAGCAATCAAACGCTCAAGTTGATTTAAGCAAGAGTTTAGACCTGCTGCAAATTCATAACGAGTTAAAGCTTGATTACCACGATAAGTTTGATTGGGATAACCAGCAATACAACCGTAACGCTCTACTAAACCGCGTAATGCTTCATAAGCCCAGTCACTAGGAGAAACATCCCGCAGTTGATTGACATTGGTTACTTGGTTGAAAGAATTAGTTCTGCCTTCCTGACCATAGTTTTCTAACTGATTGAGCAGATCTCCATTGTCCGTTGCCGTTTGAGCAGCCACTGGAGCAGCAATAGCTATGCCTAACATCGCTGGGCTTGCCAGCAATAGATTACGTATTAGTTTTGACATTTTCCTCACACCTTAAAAAATCACTCTACATGATTCCGAAGCACGCTAATTTAAGTCATTTTAATTGTTCTGACTAGGCTAGCAAAACTTGCTTGAAATTATATGTAGTCTGATATACAAGATAATAAGACCAAAGCAGGAATGTCAATGGTAAATTTGCGGTAAATTTTTGGTGTGCAGCTTATTTTATGCTATTACCCATTCGACTAAGGTTTTGACAGGAAACCCTGTACCACCAGAATTATTGATCCCATTCGGTTTGTCTGACCAGACAGGTCCAGCAATATCTAAATGTATCCAAGGAGTGTCTTTAATAAATTGTTTGAGAAATAAAGCAGCAGTAATTGAACCACCAGCACGTGGTCCAGTATTTTTCATGTCAGCAATCTGTGACTTTAAGCCCTCAAAATATTTTTCTTCTAAAGGCATTTGCCAGAATTTTTCTCCTGCGGTTTCCGCTGCGGTTTTAATTTCCGCAGCTAAAGTTTCATTGGTACTCCACATCCCTGCCATATCATTACCTAAAGCGACAATACAAGCTCCTGTAAGGGTTGCTAAATCTACGATCGCATCTACTTCTAAAGATTCGGCAAAGACTAAAGCATCCGCGAGAGTCAGTCTGCCTTCAGCATCAGTATTATTAACTTCAATAGTTTTGCCATTAGCAGCTTTGAGAATGTCTCCTGGGTGCATTGCTTTGCCACTAATCATGTTTTCGGTAGCAGCACAGATAAAGTGAACTTCTACATCGGGTTTAAGTTGAGCGATCGCCTTAGCTGCGCCCAAAGTCGCTGCACCTCCACCCATATCCATTTTCATGGTTTCAATCCCACTACCACCTACTTTGAGGTTGAGTCCCCCAGAGTCAAAGGTGAGGCTTTTACCGACAATCGCCAGTTTGCGTTTAGCTGTACCTTGAGGCTTGTAAGTGAGGTGAATAAACTTAGGTGGAATCTCAGAAGCTTTGGCTACTCCTAAATAAGCTCCCATGCCTTGCTCAAAGTTTTCACAGTCGGCTTGTTCTAAAATTTCCACAGCTAGACCATATTCGCTGGCAATTTGTTGGGCTGTTTCTGCCATACTGATGGGGGTAACTGCATTAGCAGGAGCATTGACTAATTCCCGTGCCAAAATTACGCCAGAGACAACGGTTTCTCCTTTAGCGATAGCTGCCTCTTGTCCTGACAAACCAAATAGAGTAATGGTTTCGAGTTTAGGCGGTTTAGTTTCGGGGTCAGATTTGAAGCGATTATCTTGATGCAACGCCAGATGAATTCCCTCGGTGAGAGCTTGAGCAATTTGAGATGGTTCTGCTTCTATGGGTAAACTAATTCCTAAAGTTAGGTCTTTAGTTGCCAAACGGGCGATCGCTGCTACAGTAGTGCGATAAGTAGCAACTTTAACAGCTTCAGGTTTGCCCATACCCACCAAAATTAGTTTTTTAAGGTTATTACTGCCACTAATTCTAGTCATTGCAGTAGTACCAGCTTTCGCTTCAAATTCTTCTTCAGTAATTAATGCTTGTAGTGTTCCTGCTAATTTAGCGTCTAACTGAGCCAAATCCCCAGTTAATTCTGTCGCACCTTCATAAAAACCCAGGGCTAAAGTGTCCCCAGTCCAGTCTAGTATTGATTTGTCGGTAGCTGTTATCTGCATTCTTAGTCTATTACTTCAGTAAATTCCCAGATATATCTATCTTAGAATCATTCCACAACTGTGCAACGCCTAAAAAAATTAGCTACTCCTCAAAAGGAGCAGCTAGAAAATTGCGATGCTGAATTAGGAGACAGAAGAAAATTGGTTTTGATGCGAAGGAATTGCCATCTAGACCTGATCTTTTAGCACTCGTGTCTCATCCTGATTTATTTAATAGTCGAAGTCGCCACCAGGAGCAGCAGGAGCTTTATCTTTTTCGGGTTTGTCAACTACAATACACTCGGTAGTTAAGACCATCCCTGCAATCGAAGCAGCATTTTGCAGTGCGGAGCGAGTTACTTTTGCAGGATCGACGATACCAGCAGCAAACATATCGATAAATTCGTTGTTAGCAGCATCATAGCCGACGTTAAAGTCTTTTTCTTTGACTCTTTCGGCAATTACTGCCCCATTTTGCCCAGCATTTTCGGCAATTCTTCTCAGAGGGGCAGTTAGAGCGCGAGCGACAATTAATGCGCCTGTTAAGCCTTCATCTTTGAGGTTAGAAGTTGCCCAGCCTTCTAGTTGCGGTGCAAGATGAGCCAGGGTAGTACCACCACCAGGAACGATCCCTTCTTCTACTGCTGCTTTGGTCGCGTTAATCGCATCTTCTAAGCGAAGTTTGCGGTCTTTCATTTCAGTTTCAGTTGCCGCACCAACTTTAACGACTGCGACACCACCACTTAATTTAGCTAACCGCTCTTGCAGTTTTTCTTTGTCATAAGAAGATTCAGTTTCTTCCATCTGACGCCGAATTTGCTCACAACGGGCTTTAACTTCTTTTTCGTTACCTTCAGCAACAATAGTTGTGTTGTCTTTGGTAATAGTGATCCGACGGGCTGAACCAAGCATCTCAATCTTGGCACTTTCGAGTTTTAACCCTGCATCTTCAGAGATCATCTGACCACCAGTAAGTACGGCAATATCTTCGAGCATTTGCTTACGGCGATCGCCAAAGCCAGGAGCTTTGACAGCAGCGACATTCAGGACACCCCGCAGACGATTCACGACTAAAGTCGCTAGGGCTTCTTTTTCGATGTCTTCAGCAATGATTAGCAAAGTTTTACCTTGACGGGCTACTTGCTCTAAGACTGGGACCAAATCTTGAACTAGGGTAATTTTTTTATCGGTGATCAGGATAAAAGGCTCTTCTAAAACTGCTTCCATACGCTCGGTATCGGTAGCAAAGTAAGGAGAAATATAGCCTTTATCAAAACGCATCCCTTCGGTGATTTCTAGTTCGGTAGTCATGGATTTACCTTCTTCGAGAGAGATAACTCCTTCTTTCCCTACTTTGTCCATAGCTTCAGCGATCATGCTACCAACTTCTTCATCGTTACCAGCAGAAATCGAGCCAACTTGAGCGATCGCTTTAGAATCTTCGACGGGCTTAGCGTGTTCTTTGATTTTGTCAACTAAGTAGTCAGTAGCTTTGTCAATCCCGCGTTTGAGGGCGATGGGGTTAGCACCAGCAGCGACGTTACGTAAGCCTTCTTTAACAATGGCGTGAGCTAATACTGTCGCAGTAGTAGTACCGTCTCCAGCTACATCATTAGTTTTAGAAGCTGCTTGACGAATTAAGGATACGCCAGTATTTTCGATATGATCTTCTAATTCAATTTCTTTGGCAATAGTCACCCCATCATTCACAATTTGGGGTGCGCCAAATTTTTTCTCTAGAACTACGTTGCGTCCTTTAGGACCGAGAGTTACAGCTACAGCTTCGGCTAGAAGGTCAATACCTTTTTCCAGAGCGCGACGAGCTTCGTCATTATAGATGATAGACTTTGCCATAGTTTGTTTTCCTCTGTTTATATCGAAATTGGGGAGATAAAAAAATTACAATTGGTGCTAAATCACTGTCAGAAACAAAGTTATTAACTACTAATAACTAAGAAACTGCTGCTAAGATGTCTTTTTCAGAAAGCAGTACATAGTCTTCGCCACCAAGTTTGATATCTGTACCTGCGTATTTAGAGTAGAGAACTTTATCTCCTACTTTGACTTCAGGCGCAGTATAACTACCATCATCATTGCGTTTGCCAGGACCGATCGCTGCTACTTCTCCGACTTGGGGTTTTTCTTTTGCGGTGTCAGGCAGTAAAATTCCCCCAGAAGTTTTTTCTTCAGAGGCGCTGACTTTAACGAAAACGCGATCGCCTAGAGGTTTTACAGTAGATACATTAATGCTAATAGCTGCCATAGAGAATCCTCCAAAGGAAAACCAAATTTTTATTGATTAGTCTAATTATTGTTGGGGTGATGGTGTCTAAGATTATTTTTAGCACTCTCACCTTACGAGTGCTAATGTAGCCGACTCTGATGATTGATGGCAAGTATTTTCTTAGTGTGGTTTACCGTACCAGTATTACCATGTTGATTATTGCCAGGAATTATTGCTATGGTGCTGACTAAGAACTAATCATCTATCGATCTCTACTTAAGTTCACCTGGCTTATGGCACAAGAAATAGAGCGCAAATATTTGGTAAAAGGGAATCAGTGGAAAACCTTGGCTCAAGGTGTAACTTATCGTCAGGGTTACATTCCCACAGTAGCTAAAGCCACTGTGCGAGTGCGTGTTGTGGGAAATCAAGGCTACCTTACGATCAAAGGGGATAGTGTGGGACAAACTCGCTCCGAATTTGAATATCTGATACCTGTGGCGGATGCAGCAGAAATGCTCGACACTTTATGCGATCGCCCGTTAATTGAAAAGACGCGTTATAAAATACCTATTGGAGATTTGATCTGGGAAGTGGATGAATTTGCGGGAGAAAATATGGGGTTAGTGATTGCAGAGGTAGAATTACAAGCAGAAGATCAACAAATTGAATTACCTGAATGGATTGATTGCCAAGTAAATGACCCCAAATATTACAATTATAATTTGGCAAAGCATCCTTACAGTAAGTGGGGAATAGAGATTGGGAATTAAGATATTAAAGTATATTAGATTCTTTCACGATAGCTGAGAATTACTCTAAGTAACTTAGCGACTTGCAGCTAATTTGTCCTATTGGGAACAAAATAAATTTACGCATCCCTAATGTTAATTGCTAAAACTATTTCAGAATTTAATTCCTATCGGAAAAGACAAGGAAGCAATAAAATTGGTTTAGTGCCGACGATGGGAGCATTACACCGTGGTCATGTTAGCTTAATCCAAAGAGCGAAAAGTGAATGTGACTGGGTTGTTGTCAGTATTTTTGTTAATCCTCTACAATTTACGCCAGCAGAAGACTTAGAGCAATATCCCCGTCAATTAGCCACTGACTTGCAACTATGTGAAACATTAGAAGTTGATGTGGTGTTTGCCCCAACTTTAGAAGCGATGGGAGTTATCGGAGATAGTACTACACAGTCTTTGACAACTACAGTTGTTCCACCTGTCTCAATGACTTCTGGGTTATGTGGGAAATATCGCCCTGGACATTTTCAGGGAGTTGCTACCATCGTTACCAAATTACTAAATATTATTAGACCCGATCGCGCTTATTTCGGTCAAAAAGATGCTCAACAATTAGGGATTATCCGCCGTTTAGTTTTAGATTTAAATCTACCTGTAAAGGTCGTGGGTTGTCCGATCATCAGGGAAGAGTCAGGATTAGCTTTAAGCTCCCGTAACCAGTATTTAACTCCTCAAGAAAAGAAGCAAGCAGCGAAGATTTATCAGAGTCTCAAACAAGCTGCGATCGCATTTTGGCAAGGGGAAAAAAGAGCTACAACTCTTAAGGAAATAGTTAAAGAAAAGTTGTCTAGTGTATCGGCAGTTAAAACTCAATACGTAGAATTAGTCGATAGCAAAACCTTGCAGCCTTTAGAAACATTAGAAACAACAGGATTATTGGCTGTTGCTGCTTATTTAGGCAATACTCGTTTAATCGATAACCTGATCTTACGCCAACCGATTGTAGCGATTGATGGTCCTGCTGGGGCAGGAAAATCGACGGTAACTCGTCGCGTCGCAGAAAAATTAGGTTTACTTTATCTCGATACTGGGGCGATGTATCGTGCTGTCACTTGGTTAGTCATGACTTCTGGTATTGATCTGAATAATCAAGCTGCGGTTGCAGATTTAGTCAAAGAAGTCAACATCGATTTAATTCCTAGTAAATCTGCTGCGCTTCCTGTAGCGGTGTATATTAATCATCAAGAAGTTACTACCGCAATTCGGACTCCTGAAGTTACGGCTAATGTTTCTCCTATTGCAGCCCAAAGCGCCGTGAGAGAGAAGTTAGTCGCAATTCAACAAAGTTATGGTGAAATAGGTGGCATTATAGCCGAAGGCAGAGATATTGGGACTAATGTCTTTCCTGATGCCGAATTAAAAATTTTCCTTACTGCTTCTGTCGCTGAAAGAGCTAGAAGAAGAATCTTAGATTTACAAAATCAAGGTTATCAAAATATCGATTTGATGCAACTAGAGTCAGAAATTCAACAGCGAGATTACAAAGATAGTACTAGGGCGATCGCACCTTTGAAAAAAGCTGACGATGCAATAGAACTAATTACCGATAATTTAACTATTGAAGCAGTAATTGAGCGAATTATTCAGCTTTATTTTCATACCATTTCTCGAAACTAGCTAGATAAATGAGCAAATTAT
>DAXETX010000185.1:0-31840 GCA_051155735.1 Xenococcaceae cyanobacterium | reverse complement strand
ACTAATGCTCAGGAAGCAGCAGCTTTTGCTAGTGTAATTGAAAATACTCTAGACGAAGTAAGTGGTAGTGGTGGTACAGATATTACCGAAGCTATCGATTCAGCAACCCAAGAAATTTTGGGAAATGACTATGAAGGAGAAGAGCTAGTTATCGATATTTCTGGCGATGGCGTTTCTAAGGATTCTTCTTTAGGTAACAACACCTCTTACAACACCTATAAAACTCAAATTGATAGCTACATTACTGCTAATAACTTAGGAGTTCCTAACTGGCTGGGAAAAGACAATTACACTTACAACAAATATCAGAACAATAAAAAATGCAACATCGGTCAAGATGTTTCTTACAGTGATGATAGCAATCTATCCGTAGCAGAAAGATTTACGTTTTTATGGAAAGTTCCTATCGAGCATTTAGTCTGTCTGCCTCTAGACGAAGCTAGACAAAATGCGGTAGATAACGGAATTATCATCAATGGGTTACCGATTCTTCCCACCAGAGTTAATAGAGATTCTATTCAATGGCGAGAAGCAGAAATGGAAGAATATTATAAAAACCATGTTCAAGCAGGAGAAGGTGCTTTTATCGAATCAGCTAAAGGGTTTGAAGATTTCTCTCGCGCTATTAAGAAGAAGTTAATTCAGGAAATCGGTGATAGCTTTGCCGATTAAACAAAAATAAATTCAGGCAATTGAGATCGCATTTACAAATGCGATCTCGCCAAAAGCAAAATACTGCGACATCCCATCTATACTAAATCCGATTGATAAAAGTCGCGATAGAAAATTCTTTAAGTCCCCCATTATTGGTAGGGCTGTTTCATTCTCTAAAAAATATATAAGTAACTTTTATGAGCAAGATTTAGTATCATAAGAAGCCCTGTACTTTCAACGACAGGGCTTCGCTTTTGAAGGTTTTCTGGCTGCAAGAAAAAATCGCTTTACTTTGGCGTTTTTTTGGTACTAGCAGACTTTTTGCGAGTAGTTTTAGGTTTACTTTTGGTCTTCTTACTTGCTGCTTTATCCGCTAATAAAGCGATCGCTGTTTCTAGAGTAATTCCTTCTACAGTTTCTCCTTCAGGCAGTCCGACATTAACTTTATTGTGTTTGATATAGTCGCCGTAAGGACCTTTATAGATATTGACTGGTTCTTGATCTTCAGGATGTAATCCTAACTCCCGTAGGGGTTTTTTCTTATTACCAGCACCACGGGAACGCTTAGGCTGTGCTAATAGCTCCATCGCTCGGTCATAATCAATAGTCAGAATGTCATCTTCTTTTTTCAGAGAACGATAGTCTTTTTTGAGTTTTTTCTCCGCTTCGTCTTTAAATTCGTGAACTACGTAAGGACCAAAACGACCGATAGCAGCTTTAATTTTGCCTTCTGTTTCGGGATGTACCCCCAGCAAGCGAGGTAATGAAAGCAACCCTACTGCCATTTCTAGGGTCGCTTCTTCTTGCTTGACTTCTTTGGGCAAAGAAACTTGTTTTGGTTTCTTATTTTCTTCGGTTTTATCGCCAAGTTGGACATAAGGACCATAAGGACCAGTTTTGAGATAAATCGGTTCTCCTGTTTCGGGGTGGAGTCCTAATTTATCAGGACCTTCAATTTTTTGGCGAATTAGATTGGCAATTTGTTCGGGGCTGAGATCGGCTGGAGTTAGATCCACAGGAAGAGAAGCTCTAACAGGCTCTGTTTCTGCACCATTTTCTACTTCGATATAAGGACCAAATCTGCCGATCCGAACTTTCGCCTCTAGATTTTCTAAGTTAATGGTCTTAGCGGTATCGAGATCGATTTCAGTTTCCCGAACCTGAACTTGAGTCTGGAGTCCTGTTTCTCCTTGATAAAACTGCTTGAGATAGGGTAGCCATTGAGCTTTACCCATAGCAATTTCATCAAGAGTCCGTTCCATTTTAGAAGTAAAACTTAAATCTACCAGATCGGGGAAATGTTCTTCTAAAAGGCTCGTCACAGCAAAAGCCGTAAAAGTAGGTACTAGGGCTTTACTTCGCATCTGCACATAACCACGGTCGATAATTGTGCCGATAATGCTGGCGTAGGTACTAGGTCTGCCAACGCCCTCACTTTCTAAAGTTTTGACCAAGGATGCTTCGGTGTAACGGGCTGGGGGTTGAGTTTCGTGTCCTAATGCTTCTAATTCTTTACATTCAGGATGATCTCCTACTACCAAAGGCGGTAATAAAACCTCTTGACTATCTAGGGCTGCTTCAGGGTCATCTGAACCTTCGACATAGGCGCGGAAAAAGCCAGGGAAATCGATGCGTTTACCAGAAGCCCGAAATACTGCATCTTCGACTTCAATATTGAGGGTAATTTGAGTTAGTCTCGCTTCTGCCATCTGACAAGCTACAGTTCGTTTCCAAATTAGGTCGTAAAGTTTAAATTGTTTGTCAGATAAGCCTGTTTCTTGGGGAGTCCGAAAAGTCTGACCCGCAGGACGAATCGCTTCGTGGGCTTCTTGGGCTGATTTGCTTTTAGTGCTATATTGACGCGCCTTGGGACTGAGATACTCTTTCCCATACATCTGTGCTACACAATTGCGGGCTGCTGCGATCGCCTCATCGGAAAGATGGACCGAATCAGTACGCATATAGGTAATATAGCCTTGTTCGTAGAGTTTTTGGGCAATACTCATGGTTTCGCGGGCAGAAATCCCCAATTTACGGTTAGATTCCTGTTGTAAGGTAGAAGTGGTAAAAGGAGGCGCCGGTTTGCGTTTGGTGGGTTTTTCTTCCCGATTGCTGACTGTCCAGGTTTGGTCGATTAATCTGGCGCGAAGGCTGTTAGCTTCTGCTTCATTAAGCAAAATAACTTGCCTACCTTGGGCAATTTTTCCTGTATCGGGGTCAAAATCTGCTCCTGTAGCTAGTTTTTGTCCTCCTAGCGTCATCAATTTGGCTTCAAATAACTCTTGCTCGTGTTCTAAAGTCGCTTTTAAATCCCAATAATCCCCCGATTGAAAGGCGCGACGTTCTCTTTCGCGATTTACTAATAATCGCACTGCTACCGATTGGACTCTACCAGCAGATAAACCCCGTTTGATTTTCTTCCACAACAAAGGAGACAGAGTATAACCATAGAGTCGGTCGAGAATCCGACGGGTTTCTTGAGCGTGAACCAAATCCCGATTGACTTCGCGACATTCGCTTAAGGCTTTTTGGATCGCTTCACGGGTAATTTCGTGAAACACCATGCGTTTGACAGGAACTTTCGGTTTGAGAATTTCGAGCAAATGCCAACTAATACTTTCTCCTTCTCGGTCTTCATCTGTGGCAAGGATCAGTTCATCTGCTTGCTTGAGAGCTTGTTTAAGTTCTTGTACTACCTTTTTTTTCGTCTTGGGAATTACATAAATTGGTTGAAAATTATGCTCGACATCTACTGCCAAATTCTTCCAGGGCTTATCTTTATAGGCAGCAGGAACTTCATCAGCTTTGGAGGGAAGATCGCGGACATGACCCATCGAAGCTTCTACCTGATAATCACTAGGTAAATAGTTACGGATTGTACGGGCTTTAGTAGGAGATTCAACAATAACAAGAGAGGACATAGACAGATAACTAACGCAGTGGAATAAGTGGTATTTGTTTAAAATTAGGATTGATCCCTTAATTTATCTTTATAGTCAGTCGTTCACCCAAAAAACTTAAGGTCTTAACCTGAGTTTAATTTCACCATACTAGACATTTGCCTTATTGCTTTCTGTTTCTCTGATAACTCAAAAATTAAGATCGCGTCAAGGAAGAGCTAAATTACAGGGTACAATCCTTTGTGAAGCTTTTTTAATTTTGGAAAACTTCAGCACTCAGAATTAATCATTTCTAATTCTTAAAAACTCTATGGATTTTTCTAGTAATATTGCCAGTCAACTCAATGCAGGGACGATTTTGCCAGAAGGCATTGTCATTATTACCCTAATGGTTATTTTAATCGGAGATTTAATCGCAGGACGTAATTCCGCTCGTTGGTTGCCCTATGTGGCGATCGCAGGTTTATTAGCTGCGGTATTAGACCTCGCTTTACTCTGGGATTTACCCGAACCAGATGGGTTTTTGGGGTCTTTTAGTAGTGACAACCTCAGTATTGTCTTTCGCGGTATTATTGCCCTTTCGACGGCAGTAACTATCCCGATGTCAATTCGCTACGTACAACAGTCAGGAACTTCTCTAGCGGAATTTATCGGCATTATGCTGACTGCGACTTTGGGCGGGATGTTTCTTTCAGGAGCAAATGAGTTAGTCACTATCTTTATTGCTCTAGAAATGCTGAGTATTTCTTCTTACCTGATGACAGGCTACATGAAGCGAGATCCCCGTTCTAATGAAGCAGCCTTAAAATATTTACTGATTGGGGCTTCGAGTTCGGCAATTTTTCTCTATGGAATATCCCTGTTGTATGGCTTGTCAGGAGGCGAAACTAATTTATTGGCGATCGCTCAACGTCTTGCTGTTAGTGCTAACATTACTGATGTTACGGGGACTCAATCTCTAGGACTGGCAATATCGCTGGTATTTGTGATTGCAGGTATTGCTTTTAAAATTTCTGCTGTGCCTTTTCACCAGTGGACTCCCGATGTCTATGAAGGCTCTCCGACACCTGTTGTCGCCTTTTTGTCTGTAGGTTCTAAAGCTGCTGGTTTTGCCCTAGCTATCCGTCTTTTGGTTACGGCTTTCGCGCCTCTTACCGAACAATGGCACTTTATTTTTACGGCTCTAGCGATTCTCAGTATGGTATTGGGTAATGTGGTAGCTTTAGCCCAAACTAGTATGAAGCGGATGCTAGCCTATTCTTCTATCGCTCAAGCTGGGTTTGTAACTATCGGGTTAATTGCTGGTACAGATACAGGCTATTCCAGCATGATTTTTTATCTGTTAGTCTATCTGTTTATGAACTTAGGTGCATTTACCTGCGTCATTCTTTTTGCGCTTCGTACTGGCACCGATCAGATTGCCGAATATGCGGGATTATATCAAAAAGACCCCTTATTAACCCTAGGCTTGAGTATTTGTCTGCTTTCTCTTGGTGGTATTCCGCCTTTAGCTGGATTTTTTGGCAAAATTTACTTATTTTGGGCGGGTTGGCAAGCAGGAATTTACGGTTTGGTTTTGTTGGGTCTAATTACTAGCGTTATCTCGATTTACTACTATATTCGAGTCGTTAAAATGATGGTAGTCAAAGAACCTCACGAAATGTCTGATGCTGTCCAAAATTATCCAGCAATTCGGTGGAATTTACCAGGAATGCGTCCTCTACAAGTAGGATTGGTTGTCTCCGTGATCGTTACTTCTTTAGCTGGTATTTTGTCTAATCCTTTATTTACCCTAGCTAATGATTCTGTTACTAGTACTCCGATCTTGCAATCTGCTGTGGTGACTCAAAAAGTCCCCCAGGAAACTATTACCCTATCCCATCAGTCTTTAGCATCAGATGGAGATATTTCTCCTTAGTTACCAGATTTGGATAATTCTGATGTTTCTCTAGCCTGTAATTACGGGCTAATTTTTTTGGCATTAGATGAACACGCTCTCTTAAAACTATTCAACAAACTTAGTTGAATTTTAAATGACTTACATCGCCTGCTATTTCTAATTGCCAACCTTGTTGATTACTGACTAACTTCACCAAAGAACCTACAGGAGTCTCGAACGTAGCAGTTTCTGGGACTAGAGACTGAGTAACACCCATAATTGAAGCACTATGTCCGACTAAAAGCAAGTTATCAGCAAAATTAGCAACTAACCATTGAGTAGTTTTTGCGGTTCGGTGATTTACTGCTGCTGCGGTTTCAGGATATTGAGGCTGAAGATAAGAAGTGTAATTCCAATCAATGCGAGAATATTGTGTTTCTAGTAATTCACGAGGCTGAATTTGAGGTGGTTCGCTCATCCAATGAGGATTAAACCATTCACTTAAACCAGCTTCCAATTTTAGAGGTAACTTTAAAATATCTGCTATGCTATGGGCTGTTTGAATGGCTCGTAAGAACGGAGAAGCAAAAATATGAGTAATATTTTCTGATTTGAGTCTTTTTCCCAATTGCTGAGCTTGCAGCCACCCATCTTCTGCCAGAGGAGGATCATAGCGTCTTACTGCGGTATTAAACCATTCAGGATAGACAAAATCAAAACGATTTCCGTGGCGAGCTAACCACACTGTTCGATTCATTAATAACTATGCAAAACGACTAGTAACTTGACCGAGAATTTGGTCTAATTTTATCGCACCATAAACGCGACTATCAGTACTTTCTAGAGTATTATCTCCTTGTAAAAAGTAACTACCATCTGGTTCGATAGAGATAACTCTTTTCACGATGAAAAATTTAGGACGATAGGGATGAAGTGCAACTATGATATCGCCAATTTTAGGGGCAGATTTTTGGTAGGCATCAGGATTGATTAGGATCTCTTCTCCTGGTTGTAATAAAGGTTGCATCGATGCGCCTCTAATCCGCAGTCTTCTCCTTTTGCCAAGTAACCAAAGGATAATTTCGCCGATAGTAGCAGATTTTAGGAGTTGTTCCATCTATTAGCTAACTCTGCCTGTAAAATCATCTGGAATTTTAGATTATAGCGTTTCGAGAAAGTATTTAGCTAAAAATGACAGAAGACTCCCAAGCTGCAACTCAAACTACTTAAAAGTCGAAGCTACAGATCGAGAGTCTTTCGATCATTGAATCAAAACTGCCTTCAAAGGCATCAAATCAAACTCTAACAAATCCTAAGATAGAGAGTTAATGACGTAGTCAAGAAGAGAATTGTATTCAACTAAAGCTTGAGAAGACATATCGCGAGGAGCGCAACCACGGTTACGAGCGAAAGTTAAAGCTTCTACATAAGGAGCAGTAGGAAGATTTAAAGAGCGATATACTTCACGTTGTCCAGCGATACCCCATTCATCAAGAGGACCAGTACCACCAACAACTAGACAGTAGTTGATTAGACGCATGTAGTGTTTAACATCGCGCAAACACTTAGATTTGAAAGTATCAGTAGAGTTAGCTTCACCTTGGTTGTTGAGGTAAGGATACTTTTTGATGCAAGCATCATAAGCTTCTTGCGCTACGTTATCTAGGTTGGAAGCTAATTTTTCAGCAGCTTCTAAACGCGCAGCAGCACGTTGTAAACTACCTTGTACTGATTCTAAATCGGAACTGCTGGGAAAGCGTCCTGCTGCATCAGCAGCAGTAACAACTGTAGTAACAACAGATTTCATCGTGATATCTCCTGAATGGTTCTTGAAATTTTGGCTAATATTAACGCCTGAAGGCGTTGGCTTAACGAAAGAATATTTAAAAACTAGCTAATAGCAGCAATAACACGGTCAAAGTAGCTAGCAGCTTCAGAAGAGATGGCAGAGCAATCGCCATCTTTCATTTCCATTTTGCGGAAACGTTTGCCACCATAACCTTCAGTATTGGTGTTGTTGATGTGAGCAATGGAGCTAGCTTTCATAATTGCCACAGCACGACCAGCAGAACCAGCAGGGACACCAAGAGCAGTATAAGTTTCTTTTAAACCATTTAAGCAACGGTCTTCTAGAACGGAAGCGTCGCCAGAAAGAAGAGCGTAAGAGATATAACGCAAAATGATTTCACCGTCACGGAGGCAAGCAGCCATCCGACGGTTAGGATAGCAGTTGCCACCAGCTTGAATTAAACCTTGGTTTTCGCAAATCATCCCAGCAACTGCATCAGAAACAATACAGCTAGCATTACTAGCGATCGCATTTACGGCATCAAGGCGTTTGTTTCCTTCAGCAATAAAGCTTTTGAGAGAAGTTAATTCATCTCCACCAATACAAGCAGTTTTAGAGTCTGCGGATACTACGGCTCTAGAAAAAGCGTCAAGCATTGAGCTCTCCTTAATTATGTTGACAAATTTAGTTTATTTATCGTGACGGTCATCCGCGATCAGAGCAAATTCTGAGCAGATCGCGTCGGAGTTATAATCGAACCCGACCCGTCGCTTAAAAAGATAAAAGATTACTGTTACCAACGTCTCTTTTATGAGAAACAAAGTAATAATCCGTAATGTTTGCCTAAAACTTGTTACAATCTGCGGTGGTTAGATGATTGCTGATTATTATCCAGTTATTGCTTAATATTTCTTATAATTTTGCTCCAGCAGCAGGATTTTGGGAGGAGTTATTTTGGCAATAATCACTTAACCAAGCCAAACCAACTAGAGAACGCAGTGGAACGACAAACAAATCTGTTTGGGGTAATCTTAAAGAGACTTCTGCTCCTGGAACTCCTAGACCTAACCATTGTAATAGGGAGGATACCTGTTCGGGATTAAAATTAAACCGACAAAAACTTTCTAGCCAAGCTACTTGATTTGTTAAAGGTGCGGTCGCCTCTTCTCGGATCGCATTGATAGTAGCCTGAACTTCGGGAGATTCAGCAGCAACTAGTTGTTCTTGTCCAGTACCCAAACCCGAAGCCAGTTCGATTGTTTCGTAAAACATCGGTAAGACAAAATACTCGACTAGTCCGACGACACCGTTTATAATCGCCACAAACTGACCCGCATTGAGTTGAATGGTTACTGTGCCATCAGCACTAGAAACTTGGACTGCGCCTTGAGGACTATTAGTTAAAACTCCCACTAAAGAGGCATTATTATTCGGATCGTGTTGAACAAATAAAGCTGTACCTTGAGAAACGATCCTGGCTTCAGGAGTATTAATTGTACTTTGTCCTTGTCCAGGACGAATCATAATCAGTGCAGCACCACTAGTCAATTCAAAATTGCGTTTATTCGCAGGAAACCGAAAAATTGTGCCAGCACCAGTCCTGACTAATGTCCCTTCATTGAATAGCAAATCCGCACGAGAGTTAGCTCCTGTTCGGACCGTATCTTGAGGGATAATAACCTCTCCTAACTTAGCGCGATTCCAAAGTGATTGATTTTGGCGATTAACTTCGACTTGATTACGAATTTGATAAATTTCGGCATTCTCTAAGAGTGATTGCGCTACAACCGAATGAGAACTCAAGCCACCAATGACTAGACCAATAGATAATTGTTGGATGAGCCAAAAAACTTGTTTAATGTTCAAAATTGTGAACCTCTGCATAAATAAAGATTGGCAGACGTATTTAAACTTATCAACAAACAATTATTTTCCACAACTGAGGTAATTATGGCAATTAAGCTGTTTTCACAAGCTGCTATTTTGACAGTAGCGATCGCCATTGTCACGCTCGTTAACACTAGTAAGGCGGAAATACCAACAAATAAGCCTCAAGTTTCTCAAACCGCAGTTTCTAGTCCGCTACCAAGGGAACTTTCTGAGAGTAATCGTCCTTCATTGCGTCGTCTATTCAACTGGCGGATCTTGATTCCCAAACGGGAAATCACAATCCCTAGTGAGGTGTCATGTCAACAATCCCATCGAACTCACCAAAGTAGCAGCACCAACATCTCAGGTACGACTGTTGCTCAATCTCGCAGTGTTAGCACCATAACCACCTGTCACAATTAGCTAAATCCAATTGATTGGTAAACTGGAGGCGCGATTATGGGACATTTGAGTCTCAAAATCTAAAACTTGTTCAACCTGTTCGTAGATTGCTTGAGCTTCTTCTCTCGAATCACCAATACTAGTAACCCCCAATTTACCAAATTCTGATAAAGCTCCCATCAAATGAAAAACATTACCAGTACGAGTACTACTATCAAAGTGAAGTCTAGCTTGAGCGACAATATCCATTAAGTCATAGGGCAATAATCCCCGATAGGCATTTTTTTGCAAATTATCCGAGGCAATATAGTGTTTTGGTTGGTGTTGCTGCGTAAAAAATAACCCCGTAGCATAATCGTAATTGCCATTGGTTAAGAGCTTGAGGGTCATAAAAGGATGAGTTGTGCCACCTTTACGCAAGTTAATCTCGATCGCTTGTAATTCCCACTCTTTACTTTTAGAGTTCTGTATTGCCAAAAAATCTACACCATAACTTTCAATCGCCCCTTTAGCAGCTAAAGCTTGTCCGACTTTTAAGCCGAGTTCTTGCAATTGTAAGCGATAGCCAGCATCAGCAGGAAAACAACAACCTAAATAGATTTGATTATCTGCACCGCCTAGTATTTGATCGTGAGTCGAAAGAATGCTAACTTCACCTGAAGGTCTGATATAGCCTTGAACACTAGGAGAAAGTTTGACTTCTCCTTCGATAAAAGCCTCGACAATTGCGCCTAGTTCAGGGATACGAAGGGAAAAATTCGCCCAGGTTTCTGCTTCTGCTTGAAAACTCAAGTTCTCAAGCTGTTTGTTTAACGCTGTTAAAGTTTCATGGCGATCGCACAAATGGGGCGCATAGTTTTTAATCGGAGTTAGATTTAAAATCGCGTTACCTTCCCCCGAAAAACCTTCATTAAGTTTAATTACCATCTTGCGTAACTGGGGTTGTCTTGTCCAGAGATTGGCGATCTCCTTTAATAACTCCTCAGTACTAGTTACATTATTACTGCCATCAGGATGAGGAATTTGACATTCAGCAAAAATTTCGCGACTCCCACTTTTAGAACCCCAGTACAACACCTCTGGCGAAGCTGCGAGTAAAGGAATATCTAACTTAACCGAGAGTTCTCTTTCCCAATTAGTCGAGTTATAACATACCATATAAGAGCGATCGCGTCTTAAAGCCCGGCGAATTTTGGCAACCAAACGGGGACGTTCTAAAATTTTCTGAGTTAAAGGTTTAAAAGAAGCATCATACAGACTAATTTGTAATAAACGCTCCCGTGCATGAGAAAAAGGAATACCTGGTAGTAGCTGTAAATAGTAGTCGATAATAATCGGACACAAAGGTAAAGCGGTAACGTAAATGACTCTAGTGTGGGGATTACGCAAACGGATTAAGGAAAACAGTAATCTTTCTTCGTAGTGTAAAAATCCTGGAATTTTTTTGCCTAATTGCGGATCGATACTAAAAGAAGGAATCACCAAAATATCACAATTATCTTGATCGGACAGAGTCACGTTTTGCCAGCGATCGCGTAATTGCCCTTGTAATTCGCGAAATCTAGGAACTACTTCTTGCATTGCTCATCTACCATTTAACCTTGATCACTAAAATCAAAAACTCTACTACCTACCCAAACAAAATTAGTTACCCAATTCACAATTATTGATTTTTGAGCGCCCATCCCAACTCTCAGCTACGAGAATGAGTAATTCTCCATGTTAATAAAATAACAGGAATAATCCCCACGATAACGATTGCTAAGGCTGGTGCAGCAGCTTCAATCAGTCTTTCGTCAGAAGCATATTGATAAACGCGAATTGCTAAAGTATCGAAATTAAAAGGGCGAATCACTAAAGTTGCAGGTAATTCTTTCATCACATCCACAAAAACCAACATCGCCGAAGTTAATAACCCTCCCGCCATCAAAGGGGCGTGAACTTTAACCAAAGTTGGCGTAGCCGTATAACCAAGACTCCGAGAAGCATCATCGAGACTGGGAGTAATTTTGTTTAAGCTCGATTCTACAGAACTAAAAGCGACAGCTAAAAATCTGACCAGATAGGCAAAAATCAAACTAAATACTGTTCCCGAAATCAACAAACCTGTAGATATGCCAAAATTAGCCCGCATCCAACTATCAAGACTATTATCAAAATTACCCAAAGGAATCAAAATTCCTACCGCAATTACTGAGCCTGGAATTGCATAACCCATAGCAGCAATTCTAACAGCAGTACGTACCAGCCAATTTGGTTGGAGTCTTTGTCCATAAGCCATAACCAAAGCCATAATTACCGCGATCGCAGCAGTGGCAATCGCTAAAATAAAACTATGTTGTGCCAAACTCCAAAAATCAGCAGTAAAAGTTTGATCGAGATTATAGAGCGTCATCTGTAACAGATAACCCCCAGGAATGATAAACCCAAACATTACAGGAATCAGACAAGCTAAGGCTGCGAAAATTCCTCGTCCCCAACCCAGTTCATATTTAGGCAGTTTTTGCCCCGAAGCAGCAGTCTGATAATATTTGGCTTGTCGGCGCGATAATCTTTCTAAAACAATCAAAGCCAAGACAAACAACATCAAAAAAGCAGCTAATTGGGCTGCTGCTGCTCTTTCGCCCATGCCTAACCAAGTACGGTAAATTCCAGTGGTAAAGGTTGTCACGCCGAAATATTCGACTGTGCCAAAATCATTTAAAGTTTCCATTAGGGCTAAAGCCAAACCCGCCATAATAGAAGGTCTAGCTAAAGGTAAGGCAATAGTGAAAAAACTCCGCCAAGGATTACAACCCAAAGAGCGACTCGCCTCCATCGTACAGACCGACTGCTCTAAAAAAGCGACTCTTGCTAGTAAATAAACATAGGGATACAACACTAAAATGAGCATGACCATCGCTCCCCAAAGAGAACGAATATTCGGAAACCAATAGTCTTGGACACTAGTCCAACCAAAAATGCTCCGTAGGGTAGTTTGTACCGCGCCAAAATAATCTAATAAATTAGTATAAGCATAAGCAAGCAAATAAGCGGGTGCAGCTAAAGGTAAGAGCAATAACCACTCTAACCAACTACTACCGCCAAAATTACACATTGTCACCAGCCAAGCTGTCCCGACCCCAATTATTAAAACTCCGATTCCCACTCCTACCATGAGCAAAAGGGAATTCGTAATATAGTCAATTAATACAGTCTCTAATAGATGTTGCCAGATTGCTCCTGCATCAGTAAAGACACTGCTAAAAACAAAAATAACTGGGGTCGCAATAATTAGGGCGATCGCCAAAATGGTAATCGTCCACCCATTCCAGAAAAAACTTTGTAAAACCGGATCAAGAGAAATTTTCATAAAATCTAGAATACAGCTTAATTTATGATGTATTGAGGTTAGTATTGATTAAAAATAGCCATAAGATTATCGCTCAAAGTTAACAGAATAATTACCTAACAAATGCTAGTATTTAGACACTTTAACTCTAGGGTTAAACCAGTTGATTGTGCTTATTTTGTCGTAAGCGTCATTTGTGCCATATTATGATTAAGCGTCGTTTATCTTTTCTTATAGCTTTTGGCGTAACTTGTTGTGGTTTTAATGCTTTTGGCACAGCTAAAGCTTTAATTCCGAAGCCGACAAATTTTATTGTGGCTCAAAATAGTAGCTCTCAAGCATTCGATGCCTTAGAAACAGTCAAATTAAGTTACGATGCTCTAATGCAAGCTGGCTATGCAGCAGACCAAGAAAGAGATTATCGCACTGCTCTTGAGTATTTCCGCCAAGCTTTGACTCTACGCCCCAATGATTCTTGGGCAAATAAAGCTGTCAGAAATATTACCTCGTATAGTTTTGATCGCTATATGCAAGCTGGTTATCAAGCAGATTTAAGCCGAAACTACCAGGTTGCCCTAAAACACTTTCAACAAGCCTTAGAAATTAAACCCAATTCATTTTATGCCCAAAAAGCTGTCAACAATATTTCTCAATATTTAGCAGTAACTGAGCCAGAACCCGATAATAATCAAACAGGGGAGGGTTTCAACGTGTTGTGGCTGCTGATGGCGATCGCAGGAACAGCAGGAATCTCCGCCATTTTATTATTTTTTCTGTTTCGCAAAACTCATCATATTGAAGTAGAACCAGTCACAGAAGCGCAAAAAGCTGAAAATTTTCTCAATTCTACCGATACTGTCGTCAGATCAGAGCCAACTGTCTCGCCAAAACCCTCAGAAACTCCAGCTAATCAGACGATAATCTTTGCTGATGCTCCTAAAACTTCAGTTAATTCGCCACAAGAAGTAGGGCAACCAGCACCAAAAAACTTAGCTTCACCCAAGACAGAAGCTAATGACAGTAGTGAAATTGTCGCTACTAATAGCCAGACTTTTAAATTAGATATTGTTCCTGAGTTAATTGCCGAGCTAGAAAAAAGCGATCGCCGTATTCGCCAAAAAACTATTTGGGAATTAGCCCAAAGAGGTGATTCCAGAGCTATGCAACCCCTAGTAGAGTTAATGATTAAAGTTGACTCTCAAGAAAGAGGCTTGATTTTAGAAGCGATGACTCAAATTGCCAGTCGCACCCTCAAACCAATGAATAAAGCCCTAATGGTGTCTCTAGATGATGATAATCCTCATGTTAAACAAAATGCGATTCGGGATTTAACTAGAGTTTATGAACTAATGAACCAAGTTACCAAACGCTTATCCCAAGTAGTCGAAGACTCCGATGAAGAAGTGCAAAAAACAGCACAGTGGGCATTAAAACAACTCAATCAACTACCAACAGTACCACTTTGGCAAAACTCCAATCGCTCCGAAAATAATCAAGATGTTTCTAATTAATGGTTGATGGTTAGTGGTTAGTAGTTGATACCTGCTACTTACTACTTGTTACTTAATAACTGATTACTGATTACTAATGCTGAAATTATTGTTCATCTCCACTCCTGTTGGTGCATTAGGTACAGGACAAGGAGGAGGTGTCGAACTAACTATCCAAAATCTCGCACAAGAATTACAACAACGAGGCTACCAGATCACAGTCGTTGCACCACTAGGCTCAGTTTTACCTCAGATTCGAGTACAAGAAATTGCAGGTAACTTACAAGTAGCAGTGCAAACTCAAGGAAGAGATACACCCATTGTTCTCCCGCCTAACTCCGTCTTAGCCAAGATGCTCGAATATGTCCGCCAAGTACAACAGCAATATGACTTAATCGTTAATTTTGCCTTTGACTGGCTACCTTTCTATCTCACGCCTTTTTTGGATTGTCCCATCGCTCATTTTATTAGTATGGGTTCGATGACAGTAGCTTTAGATCGAATCATGACTCAAGTAGCGACCAATTATCCTCAAACTATCGGAGTTTATACCAAATCGCAAGCAGCTACTTTTCCCTTTGCGGATACTTGTACTATTCTTGGTAGTGCCATAGATTTATCACTCTACCAATTTGTCCCTCATCCAGGAAAATCTCTCGCTTGGTTAGGACGTATTGCCCCAGAAAAAGCCCTAGAAGATGCCGTAGCAGCAGTCGCCACTACAGGTACACCACTCAAAATTTACGGTAAAATTCAAGACACAGCTTATTGGCAGCAAATACAACAAGATTTTCCTGAAGCTCCCATAGAATATCGCGGATTTCTAGCGACTCAAGCCTTACAACAAGAATTAGGTCAGTGTCGCGCTTTGTTAATGACCCCGCGTTGGCTCGAAGCTTTTGGTAACGTAGCAATAGAAGCATTAGCTTGTGGTGTTCCCGTAATTGCCTATCGTCGTGGTGGTCCAGCCGAAATAGTCCAAGATGGTGTAACAGGGTTTTTGGTTGAGCCAGACAGCATTGAAGGACTAATCACCGCAATCAACCAAATTGATTTAATCGACCGTAAGCAATGCCGTCAGCAAGCAGCAACAGCATATTCCCTAACCGCTTTAGGCGATCGCTTTATTGCTTGGTTTGAGCAAATTCTGCACCGCCGAAACCCCTAATCTCTTAAAAAAATCCGAAGCTATTAAATAGAAAATTCTCGTTGACCAAAAGGAGCTTTTTTTTAGACTACCAAAAGAAAAGTCTTGCAGTATCAGGTTTAAAGCCCAGTTTATTGCTCTCAAATCAAATACCTATAGACTTGATCGCGCTCGATTTTTTTTGAATGCTACCTTTTACAATAAGGTAATCTAAGTACATATACCAAGGGATAAAATACTTATGGGTCACGATAAGCTAGATAGTTCCGCTTTACTATCATCAAGAGAATTAGAAATACTAGAGTTGGTAGTGGCAGGTTTGAGTAATCACAAAATTGCCCAAGAATTAGACATCAGCAAACGCACTGTGGATAATCATATTAGTAATATTTTGAAAAAAACTAATGCGGATAATCGAGTTGAATTAGTGCGTTGGGCTTTACAATGGGGCAAAGTTTGTATTGATGACTTAAATTGCTGTCCTTTACCCGCTCCAACCCAAGTTTCAGAAAATAATGAGATGGTGTCGTAAATTTTGGCAAAAATCTCAGTTAAAAGCATTATTGATAGTGGCGATCGCTTTAACTAGCTGTGGAGAATCTGGTTACGTAACGCCACCCACAACCAATTTAGGAGCTAACCTCAATACCAAAGCAGCGGAAACAGCCCCCAATTTGTCTCACGATGGTCGCTATCTTATTTTTACTAGCGATCGCAATGCCCAAAAAAGTATTTTTCTCTATGATCGCCAAGTTGGTCGTCTGTTAAACCTTCCAGGACTCAATCAACCCCAAAGTATGCAATATCAAGGGGATATTAGTGCTGATGGTCGCTATCTAGTATATGTTTCCGAACAACTTGGTAAAACCGATATTTTTCTTTATGATCGTATCGCCCTTAAAGCCGAAAATATTACTAAAAATTTTATTGGAGAAGTCCGTAATCCTTCGATTAGTGGTAACGGTAGATTTATTGTCTTTGAAGGGAATCGTTCAGGACAATGGGATATTGAAATTTATGACCGTGGTTTAGGGACACCTTTATCTTTACCTACAGCAGAACCAACTAATAACAGTAATCAGTAATCATTCATTAACCACTAACCACTAATCAATCATTAACAAAGCTTTTGATCGATCCAGCTTTTAGCCTTTCTGATCGCATCTCTAGTGGTCATCGCTTTGGGTACAGCCACAGCACAACCTCGCTCATGATTAACCCAAGCAGCATAAATAGGTTTTCCATTGTCTTCATCGCAGTCAATTTCGATTCTATAGCCACGATAAGGAAACGAAAGAATAATGTGGGGATAGTTAGGCTCGATCATGAGTAGTTAATGCCAGATTAATGATTAAAAAGGGGTTGGATAAATTAATACCCAACCTAGTAAAACTAGTAATTAAACAGCAGCCAAATTTTGCGCGACAAAGTCCCAGTTGACCAGCTTAGAAAGAAACTCATCAATATAAGCAGGTCGTTTATTTTGATAATCTAAATAATAAGCGTGTTCCCAAACATCCATAGTTAATAAAGGAGTTTGCCCACTGGTTAAAGGATTATCCGCATTAGCAGTTTTAGTTACTTTTAGGTTGCTACCATCCAGCACCAACCAAGCCCAACCGCTGCCAAATTGAGTTGCACCAGCATTTTTAAATGCTACGGCAAATTGCTCAAAACTGCCAAAATCAGCCTCAATTTTTTTAGCTAATTCTCCTGTCGGAGTACTACCGCCATCAGGTTTCATGCATTGCCAATAAAAAGTATGATTCCAGGCTTGAGCAGCATTATTAAAGATGCCCATCTTACTAGCATCCCCTGCGACAGCTTTTATTACTTCTTCAATGGGTTTGCGATCGAGTTCTGTCCCTTTAACTGCATCATTATACTTATTAACATAAGCAGCATGATGTTTGTCGTGATGAAATTCCAAGGTATTTTGAGAAATAGCTGGCTCTAAAGCCTTGTAGTCATAAGGAAGAGGTGGTAACTCGTATGCCATAGTGTTCGTCCTCTTAAAAAATATTTGAGCGAAAAAATCAAGAATATTTAGTCTGTTTTTAGTTACAGCAGACTTAGCAATATTCTCAACTTCCTTGGAGATATTATCTTAATTGAGCAAAATCTAACATCCTTATCCTAGGGAGGGGGAAATTTAGTCGTATTTATGCTTCAGTAGCAAGATCGACTAAATCAGAAGGTAATACTGGTAACAAAATAGTAAAAGTCGAACCCTTACCTAATTGACTACTTACAGAAATTTTGCCATTACAACGTTCTACTAGTTGCTGTACTATGGTTAAACCCAAACCAGCATGGGCAAAAGATTGATTTCCGACTTTTCCCGTCCGATAAAAACTGTCGAAGATATTATTTAATTCTTTAGGATCGATGCCGATTCCTGTATCGCTAATCATAATTTCGACAAACTCATTTTTGGCATTAGCTTGAACGAACACGCGACCATTAGCGGGTGTAAATTGCAAACTATTATTAAGTAGTTGCACTATTATCTGTCTTAACCACGAATTGGGACACTGTACGGGGGGAAGACTTGAAGGGATAGTATAACCCAACTGAATTTGTTTTTCGGTAGCTAGAGGTTGATAGGTACTGACAATACCTGGGACTAATTCTTCTAAGTAAACGATTTCTGACTCGACAAAATTATCTAATTGTAATAAAGCGAATAAACCGCTAACTACAGAGTTTTGACGCTCACATTCTCGTTCTAACATTCTTAAATAGCGTTGACGCTGTTCCCCTTTGATCTGCTTCGACTCTAATAAACTTAAAGCAGTTTTCATATGAGTGATTGGAGAGCGTAACTCTTGGACTAAATTACTCAAAAAATTATTTTGTAATCCGAGAGTAGCAGAAACAGTTTCCCCCCCTGGGGGTTTATAGGTAAATTTATTGAGAGTTTTTTGTAAAGATTCAATAATTTGAATTTGTTTGGTTAATAAATGACTTTGGAGTTGAGGCTCTGCTAATCCGATAGGAACTAAATCTATTGCCGAAACTGAGGCATCAGCGATCGCACTTTTTAAGCCATTGAGAAATACTTGAATAGTTGTTGGTGCAAAACTAAACACCATTTGTAAATAAGGTTGCTGGAGTCTTTTTCCCGAACTACCTTGCCAAATCTTGCCAGTTTGCCACTGCGCTAAAATTAAACAGGAAAAAGTTTCTGATAAGATCGCTAAAAAGCACTCTCGCTTTAACCAAGAGTTATTGACTAACTGAATCGGAATATAAGCAAGTTTGCGATCGCTTATAAGTTGTTCACTACATAAATAAATCTTACTTTGAGGAATTGCTTGTTGATATTGGCTAAGAGTTTCTAACCAGTTTTGCGACTGGGGTGTTTTGACCCAAATAGTAGGATTTAATTGTTGTTCTTGAAGTAGCTCAAAAACTGATTTGATGCAAAAATTTAAGGTAATGGCACTTATCTCAACAGAAGGTAAAGAAGTTCCATTTTCTTGAACTATTTGATATAGAGATAAATTGCTATTCATTATGACTTTCATTCACGAAACAGAGTTTCTGTGATTCTCCCCTGGGGTTAGATAGCTAAACTACAAAAGCAATATTGCAGAAGTAACCCTTGAGAATAAATCATCTAGTTATAGATATTAGTCTTTGCTAAATTGTGAGAAATTAAACTTTAAAGTTTAAACTTTGCAGGGATTCACCTTAATGCATAATTGCCAATCTTACAAACAACTGGCTAAAGTAGCAACTACCGATTGACCCAAAGTGTCTAAATCATAACCTCCTTCTAAGCCAAACAAAATTAAATTGGTAATTTGAGTTAAATATTGAGTCAACAATCCGTAATCTGATGGTTGCAAAGATATTTCTGCGATCAAGTCGTGATGATTGGCATCATAACCAGCACTAACAATTAATAAATCTGGCTTAAATGTTTTGAGAAAAGGCATAACTTCTTGTTCAAATAAAGATTGATAGTCGTGGATATCACTACCAGGAAACACTGGTAAATTCAAAATATTATTATAGATACCGCGATCGCTCTTACTCCCCGTTCCTGGATAACAAGGATGCTGGTGCAAAGAACAATAAGCCAAATTCGGATAATCTTGCACAATCGCTTCTGTGCCATTACCATGATGCACATCCCAGTCGAGAATCGCTACCCGATTGATTCCTGGTTGTTCTAAGGCATAACAGGCTGCGATCGCTGCGTTAGAAAACAGACAAAATCCCATAGCTTGGTCTTTTGTGGCGTGATGTCCAGGGGGACGGGCGATCACAAAAGCTGGGTTCTGCTGTGCTAAAACTGCATCGATACCATCTAACCAAGCAGCAACTGCTAGCAACGCTACATCATAACTTTGGGAAGAAATAGGAGTATCACTCTCTAGATAACCACCCCCCTTAGCTGCAACTCTGGCGATGCGGTTAATGTGTTCAGGAGTATGAATTTGCTCAATGTAGGGTAACGGATTCCGTTGGCTTGGCGATCGCCATTCTAATTGTTTTTGCCAAGTAACTTGCTGCAAAGCTTGAACAATAGCAGTTAATCTTTCAGGTCTTTCAGGATGACCATAGCCAGTTTTATGTTCTAAGAATCGATCGGAATAAATTATGGTTAATTGTTGATGGTTCATAGTTAATTGTTGATGGTTGATTGCTAATTCATTCTCCTACCCTACAACACCTATGTGTCGCTTTTTTTGCTACTATTCCGGATAATCGGTTTGAATTTTTTTTAGTGCTACTGCTGCTGCTTGTTTTTGGGCTGTTTTTTTGCGACGACCCTTTCCCATCCCATAAACTCGTTCTTGGATTGAGACTTGAACCGTAAATTCTTTAGCATGATCTGGTCCTTGCTCCGAGATAATTTCATAAATGGGATATTGATGATAATTAGCTAATGCCCATTGCTGTAACTGATTTTTAGTATCAGTAAAGTTGGTTACTTCCGCATCAGTTTGTTTTTGAACTAAATTTTGTGCCAACCTGGCAAACACAGGCTGAATGTAACTACTCACTGCTTCAATTCCTGCATCGAGAAAATAAGCCCCGATAATAGCTTCAAAAGTATCATTGAGTAAAGCTAGATTCTTTCTTCCCCCGTCTTTTTCCGCGCCTTTACCCAAATATATTAGCTTTCCTAGTCCTAGTTCTGCTCCGAGTTTTCCTAGCTGTGTTTCATCTACTAGTTGAGAACGCAAACGAGTCAATTGGGCTTCGCTCATTTCGGGATAAAGTTTATATAGTAGTTCGCCGACGACAAATCCTAGGACAGCATCGCCTAAAAACTCTAACCTCTCATTATTTTTGGCTATTTGAGACGCTTCATTGGTGTAAGAACGATGAGTTAGAGCTAATCGCCACAAAGTGCGATCGCGAATAGGAGGAATTTCTAAGTTCACCATATTTTTTTATAGTCGAACAAATATTAAGTTTTATTACGAAAAGCATAATCTTAACCTTAAATCTAAAAGTAACTTATTAGGAATAAAAAAACCTTGAGCAATGCAAGATCAAAAGCTTGCTACTGAGCTAAATATTTTGGGTTTGCCTTATTTCTTAGTGCCAGATTTCTCTTTTTTCTAACACAGATTCAGGTCAAGCCAATGCCTGCTAGTTATATATTTGACCATGAAAATAGTAATTATCGTCAACAGAAACTCCAGCAACTTTTACAACAAGCTTATCAACAAAACCAAAATTGGCAACTGGAAAGTTTGAGTATTCCTCTTCAAGAAATAGTTGAGTTAGTTTTACGTTCTCGTCCTATCTGTCGTCAGTATAATGGTCAAATGTTATCAGGTATTTATTTAGAAATATATCAAGAAGTTCAAGCAAAACTTTTAAAATCTATCGCCATAAAAATCCAACAATTTAATTCACTTCCTTCAACTCTGCAATGGCTTTATACCTTACAATATCAAGCCTTTAGAATTACTTTAGATGATCTAAAACTAAAAAAATTAGCATTAGCAGCCCAACAGACTCTTCCTAATAGTGGGCTTAGAAGTCACGCCCTTCAAGAATTAATTAAAGCGATCAAATTATCTCAACGCTTAATTAAGCTTCGTTACCAAGGATTACCTACTCAGTTTGATAAATTGGTTTACGAAGAAGCAGTGACAGAAACTTTAGTATATGTTTGTACTAAAATTGAACTTTATGATCCAGAAAGAGGCAACAAAAAGTTTATGAATTGGGTTAACTTTCAACTTGAAAAAAATTTAATTAAATGTCGCCAACAATTTAGAATTCCTCATACAATCGAAATTCCTTTTTGGTCAGATTGGGAAAATTTTGTGCATCAACCAAATCAACCTAATTTATCAGATTTGCTTTATAAATATATTGAACAAGATGAAAATAATATTTTTAAATCGGTCTTTATTAAAAATCATCCTCAAGCTAATTTTAGACAGATTGCGCTTGGGAGATTATCGGGGCATACTTGGCAAGAAATTGCTCAAGAATTGAAAATAAGTATTCCTACTTTGAGCAGTTTTTTTCAACGCAATTGCCAAAAGTTTAAAGCTTTATTTGAGAAAGAGTTCAAAAGTTAAACCAATATTATTGAAAACCTAAACTATAAGTTTTATGCTACATTCCCAGAGTTTTCCAGTATCATTAGTTTTATCCGCTCACATTCAAGCAGAGCAATTTAGTCGTCACCAGGCAAATGCTTTAAAAGCTAAACAAGTTTATCAAAATACTTTGGCTGTATTGGCAGTCAATAATTATTTAAATTATTCGGGCTGGGTTACTAGTCTTAAAACTAGTGATAGTTGGAATCCAATTATGCAATCTTTGATGAATGTAGCAGATTTAGATATTCCTCAATATGGTAAAGTCGAATGTTGCTTGGTTGAACCTAATGCGGAATTTTTACTAATTTCTCCTGAAGCTAAAGAAAATAGAATTGCCTATATAGCAGTAAAGTTTGAACCAGCTTTAGAAAGAGCCAGAATTTTAGGATTTATTCAAGAGTTTACTTCAGAAAAAGTCTTACTGTCACAACTCAAACCGAGTATCGAAATAGTTGAGTATTTGCGTAGTCTAAAATCTCAAAAAGAATCTAAAACTTGCATAACTCAACTCAAACGATGGTTGATCGGAAAAGTTGAACCAGGTTGGTTAGTTACCGATGAAGTCTTCCTCCCTACACTTAATTTTAGTTTTAGAAAGCCTCAACAATTACGAGGTAATATGCTTCCCCAAGAAACTTTAAATGAGGAAATATGTAGAGTTAAATTATTAGATATAATTTCAGATCAAAATACTATCACAATTGCTCTGATTATTTGTATCAAAGAACAAGAAGCGGATTTAGATATCTCGGTAAAAATCTGTCCGACGGGTAATGATAACTATCTTCCTAAAGGATTAGAAATTTTTATTTTAGACGAACAGCAACAATCTGTAATGCACGCACAAGCTAATGATACTAAAACTATTGAGTTTCGCTTTAGTGGCGCATCAGAAGAAACTTTTGGGATTAAAATTTGTCTGGCTCAACAAACTCAAATAGAAACTTTTACTATTTAGTCTTGGTAACTTTTGCTAAGATTAGCTTCAGAGTGGGCAAAAGTGGTGAGAATAGTAATCTTAAAAATTGATGGGGAGTTTGAACACGGATTTGCGCTTAGCCTCCAAATGGGATTTGAAGGGCAAAGTTTCGATCTAGAAGTATCGGGAAAACTACCGCCAGCACCACAGTTATTACAATACCTCGAAACCTGGCAAACTCATTATCGACAGCTAGATTTTAAGCAACGCATTAAACCCAAAGGTATTTTTTACGATGGTTCAATTAATTCTTGGTATCAGTTAAAGTTATGGGGCGATCGCCTACAACAAGAGTTTCATCAATGGTTACAAGCTCCGAGCTTTTACAATATTGAATTAAAATTAAGAGATATCCTCGACCTCAAAGAACCTACGAGATTAATTTTATGTAGTGACAATTTACAGCTACATCAACTTCCCTGGAGTATGTGGCGTTTTATTGAAGCTTACGAACAAGTAGAAATAAGTGTCAGCAGCTTAAATTTTGAGCGAATAACTGGCTACAATTCGCAAAAATCAACTTCTCAAGTCAGAATCTTGGTGGTTTTGGGTAACAGTGTTGGCATCGATGTTAACAGCGATTTAGCAATTTTAACCAGTTTAGAAAATATTGATTCGCAAGTTTTAGTAGAACCTCAACGTCAAGAACTCTATGATTATTTATGGGAAGAATCTTGGGATATTGTTTTTTTTGCAGGACATAGTGAAACTATTGAACAACGAGGAGTAATCTATCTTAATAGTTGTGAAACTTTAACTATTACTGATTTGAAATATGCTCTGAAAAAGGCGATTAATCAAGGATTACAATTAGCGATATTTAATTCTTGTGATGGTTTGGGTTTAGCTTTTGCTTTGGGTCAACTGTCTTTACCACAAACTATAGTTATGAAAGAGTATATCCCAGATCGTATTGCTCAAGAATTTTTACGCTATTTACTCTCAGCATATGAAGCAGGATTGTCTTTAGGTTTGGCAGTAAGACAAGCTAGAGAACGTTTGCAAGGATGGGAAGGAAAATATCCTTACAGTAGTTGGCTACCAATAATTTATCAAAATCCGACGGTCGTTCCGCTGCGATGGCAAGATTTACGAGAAAATAAAGCCAAAAAAAGGGTAAAAAAAGCTAAAATCTGGCAAAATACTGCGAAAAAAAGGATTTGCTGGCATAATTTTCCAACTGTTTTTATGACAAGCGCGATCGCGACTTGTTTGATTTCTTTGGTACAATCTTGGGGCTGGTTACAATTTTGGGAACTAAAAGCTTTTGATCGGGCGATGAGTTGGCGAGTCGCAGAAGTGAGAGATAACCGCTTATTGATTATTACAGTTGACGATCAAGATATTCAATATCAAGAGCAAAATCAACTGACAGGGCGGGGTTCTTTGGGAGATGCAGCTTTATTGCAGTTATTACAAAAAATTCAGCCCTTTAACCCGAAAGTAATCACTTCTGATATTATTCATGACTTTCCTTTTACCCCAGAATTAGAACAGGCGATCGCAGCAAGGGATAATTTTTTTGCCATCTGTCGCATTAAAAGTCAAACTTCTGAAATGATTGGGATTAAACCTCCCGATCTTCCTCTTGCCCAAGTAGGATTTAGTAACATTCCCCTAGACTCAGATGGGGTAATTCGCCGCCAAATTTTAGGAATGTCACCAGATCGCGTTTGTCAGAGTAGTCATTCTCTAAGTTTGCGTTTAGCACTGCATTATCTCGACTATCCTCCCACACAACGCACAAAAGATAGTTTAACAATTGGCGATCGCGTTTTGCCCCGGTTCAAATCTTACAGTGGTGGTTATCAGCTTCCAGAAACCGAAAGTTTAGGCTATCAAATACTACTCAATTATCGTGCGACGCAACCCCAAACTGTTGCTTTAAGAGACATTCTTAATGGTAGTCAAGACGCGAATTTAGCAGAACTGATCGCCGATAAAATTATTTTAATTGGTGTGATCGGACATAACCTAGACTTACACTATACTCCCTACAGTCATGAAAGACAGTCTCAAAGAGTTTCAGGGGTAGTAATTCACGCTCAAATGACGAGTAATATTATTAGTGCCATCCAAGATAAGCGTCAACTGATCTGGTGGTTTCCTGAATGGGGAGAATTTTTGTGGATTGGTATCTGGTGTGGCGTAGGAGGAAGCATTATGGTAGTTTTTCCCTCAACACGCCATCGAGTAATTGCCTTAATGATCGCTTTGATCGGATTAGGAATTAGCTTTTATCTCTTATTTACTATCGGTGTTTGGCTTCTGGCGATCGCACCTGCTAGCGGAATCTTAGCTTGTTATCCCTTGCATCTATTAATTGAGAAGCTTAATAATAAACAATAAATCAGAATCAGCATCCCCCCATATCTAATTTATGTTTGAGCAAATTACCAGCAAATATTCGGTTAATTGGATTACCAAAATCGCTGAAATTCCCCAATCAGAATGGGATGCTTTAGCCCAACCTCTAGAAACACCCTTTTTAGAATGGGAATGGCTGAATAACATCGAAACTTCCCGTAGTGCAATTCCCCGTACAGGTTGGCAACCTTGTCATCTAACTCTTTGGCGCAACCAGCAACTAATCGCTGCTGCACCCTTATATATTAAAGGACATAGTTACGGCGAATTTGTCTTTGATAGTCAGTGGGCAAACTTAGCTTACCGTCTAGGCATAGAATATTATCCCAAACTGTTAGGAATGACTCCTTTTACTCCTGCTGTCGGCTATCGCTTTTTAATCGCCCCAGGCGAAGCTGAAGCGGAGATCACCGAAATTATGGTAGCAGAGATCGACCGCTTCTGCGATCGCAATAATCTTTCAGGCTGTAACTTTCTTTTTGTCGATCCGCAATGGCGCAACACCATGGAACACCACGGCTACAATGCTTGGTTACATCACAGCTATATTTGGACAAATCGTAACTTTGAGAGTTTTGATGATTATTTAAAGATGTTTAGTTCCAACCAAAGAAAAAATATCAAAAAGGAAAGAAAAGCTGTCAGCAAAGCCAACCTAGAGATGCAAGTATTTACAGGGGAAGAGATCGAGCCTCAGCTTTATCCGCTAATTCACCGTTTTTATAGTAGCACCTGCGATAAATTCTATTGGGGCAGTAAATATCTCACGCGCCGTTTTTTTGAACAACTATATCCCAATTACAGTCATCGCGTCTTATTAGCTGTGGCTTATGGGGAACATAATCCCAAAAAACCTGTGGGATTATCCTTTTGTCTGCACAAAGGCAAAAATTTATACGGGCGTTACTGGGGTTGTTTTGAAGAATATAATAATCTCCATTTTGAAGCTTGCTATTATAAACCCATTGAATGGGCAATAGATAATGGGATCACCATGTTTGACCCTGGTGCAGGCGGAAGTCATAAAAGAAGAAGAGGCTTTCCCGCTACTCCCAACTACAGTTTACATCGGTTTCGCGATCGCCGAATCAGTCAGATCCTCAAAAATTATATTGCAGAAATTAACGACATGGAGCAACAAGAAATCACTGCCATTAATCATGAGTTACCGTTTAATAAGAAAGAAATTAACTTTAAACTCTCACTTTAATAATGGATTTAACCCAACAATTACAAATTCTGATTGATGATGCCCCTAAATATGGACTTTCTACAGTAGTTATTCAACAAGCGATCGCACCTGTCTTAGAAATTTTAGGACAACGCTTAGGACATACAGAGTATTACATCTTACAAAATTTGTCCGATCAATGGGTCGTACATACTATTAGTCAGCAAGACTCTAATGAAGCTTCAAAACAAGTAATTTATGCTTTTAGTTCCCTTGAAGATGCAGCTAGTTTTCAAGGGAAACAAAATCCTGACATTTTAGCTGCGCCTCTACCGATTACCCACATTTTATTTAGACTATTTTCTCTATCTTCGATAGATAGTATGGTCTTTTTTACCCAACCAGATGATCTTAATACGGCGATTGAACTCAAGCGTAGCGATTTACAAAGTTTAATTCAACAGCAATTAAAAAAACTCTTAGATGTTCCTAACGATCTAGCTTAAATTAATTATGAGATCATCTACTCTGCACCCTATTCAATGTTCTATCGTCTATCTCAAGGACATCTAAATCTTTTAGAAATTTGTCCGCCTAAATTTCAACAAACTTACTTAGAAAACTTACCGACTCTTACTAATCCAGAACAAGAAGACAAACTGATCTGGGGTAGTCACTTTCATTTACTAATGCAACAGCGAGAACTCGGATTACCCCTAGAATCATTATTACAAGCAGAACCAGAATTAGACCATTCTCTCAAAGCCTTAATTGAGGCTGCACCTGATATTTTAAACCCAGACAATAGTCAGACTTGGCGTGAAGCGGAACATTCTCGCACCCTAAATCATGGTAGCTACTTACTAACAGTAGTCTATGACCTATTAATTGCCAATCAAAATCAAGCTCAAATAATTGACTGGAAAACCTATTTACAACCACCTAGCAACAAAAATTTAGCTCACGACTGGCAAACTCGACTTTACCTATACGTTCTAGCAGAAACTTCCGAATACGCACCCGAACAAATATCCCTGACTTATTGGTTTGTTAAATTGCCCCAACAACCTCAAAACTATACTTTTACTTATAGTGCCGATCAACACACTCAAACTAAAACTGATTTAACCAATTTACTAACCAACTTAGACTACTGGTTATTAACCAATGATTTTCCCCATCAGACTAACTGTGAAAAGTCTTGTCCATTTCGCCAAGATCTGGCTAACTCAACCCACAACACTTCAAGCAACAATATCAACTCAATAGAGACTCAAGCTAATTTAGCTTCTAGTTCTTTGACTTCTCTAGATCAAATCGCCGAAATCTCAATTTGAGTTTTCCGATAATATGTAAAGACAATTTGAGGGAGGGACTCAAATCAGGTAATAATGGAAAGCAAGTTGATTCATCAAATCTAGATATGGTAAAAACGGACGAAAAAACCATTGAGCAGGAACAAAGTGCAGCATTTGACCTCAATAGCTATCTCCAAGAACATCAAAAATTAGTCGAAGCTGCTTTAGATCGATCTATTATTCTAGCAAAACCCGAAAAAATTTATGAAGCAATGCGTTATTCTTTGCTTGCAGGGGGAAAACGCCTTCGTCCGATTCTCTGTTTAGCTACTTGTCAGCTTATGGGTGGAACAGTAGCGATGGCGATGCCTACCGCCTGTGGATTAGAGATGATTCATACTATGTCTTTAATTCACGATGATTTACCCGCTATGGATAACGATGATTATCGTCGCGGAAAACTAACCAATCACAAGGTTTATGGCGAAGATATTGCGATTTTAGCAGGAGATGGCTTATTAGCCTATGCTTTTGAATACGTAGCCACCCAAACCCAAGATGTTCCTGCCGATCGCCTGGTCAAAGTTTTGGCTAGGTTGGGGCGTACTGTCGGGGCAGCAGGATTAGTAGGAGGTCAAGTATTAGACCTAGAGTCAGAAGGAAAAACTGATATTAGCGTAGCAACTTTAAGTTTTATTCATACTCATAAAACAGGAGCTTTGTTAGAAACTTCGGTAGTCTCAGGCGCAATGTTAGCAGGAGCTTCAGCAGCAGATATCGCTAAATTAGCCCAATATGCCCAAAACATCGGGTTGGCGTTTCAGATTATCGATGACATTCTCGACATTACTGCCACTGATGAGCAACTCGGTAAAACTGCGGGTAAAGACTTGCAAGCTCAAAAAGCGACCTATCCCAGTCTTTGGGGCTTAGAAAAGTCTCAAGAGCAAGCGCAAAAACTGGTCGATGAGGCGATCGCCCAACTCCAATCCTATGGCGACAAGGCTGAACCCTTAAGAGCGATCGCTAAATATATCCTGACTCGTAACCACTAATCCAACTTTGTACAACTTATCAATAGATAAACAGATGGTAGAAGTCTCTGAAATTTTCCACAATCAGACACTAGTGGTTGCAGTCCTAGCTTGTTTGACGGCTCAAGGACTCAAACTAATTATTGAACTGATTAAAAATCGTAAGGTGAATTTCCGCTATCTGGTAACTACTGGTGGGATGCCTAGCGCTCACTCCGCACTAGTAGGGGCTTTAGCCACCAGCATTGGTCAAACTATGGGCTGGTCATCTCCTGAATTTGCGATCGCCTGTCTATTTGCCGTAATTGTCATGTACGATGCAGCAGGAGTGCGCCAAGCTGCGGGAAAACAAGCCAAACTACTCAATCAAATTGTCGATGAACTTTTCCAAGAAAAACATAATCTTAATGAGGAGCGACTTAAAGAACTTTTAGGACATACCCCTTTTCAAGTTTTAGTTGGATTGTCCCTTGGTGTTGGTATTTCAATGCTCTATTTTCATGCCTAAGTAAAAAACCACGTTGTTTAGTAACGTGGTAGCAAAAATTCTTGATTAAAATTGCATAATTAATAGACTCCAGGATTATAGCGATCATCTCCTGAATTCATTACATAAGCAGCATCAGTAACCACAAAGTTATCTAAATTTGCTTGCAGACGTTCTTTTTGCTTCTCACTCAGACCAGGAATATCCAAAACATCCTCAACATTTTCATAAGGAGCATTTTGAATAATCATACTCGCCAGAGTCGGATAAAAACCGCGTAAGTTACGAAAATCTCGAACATCGCTATTATTTAAATCCAGTTTGTTTTGAATTTCACTGAGTTTAGCATCAGCAGCATTCCGACGGACTGCCAAAATTGGAGAAGCTGGCAGAGCCAAAAGATTAATCGGCTCAGCTTGAGCAGCATTTACTCCAGCAAATCCCCAAGAACTTAATACAAGTATGATCGCAGCAAAAATGCTTGCCAATTTTCTCATCAATCGTGTTCCTCCTACTTGAAAAAAAATAACTGACAAAAAATTTAAAAGTTTTGTCATAAAAATTTAAGCGCGGAATTTAGTTCCCGCAAGCTCCTTAGTTTCTTAGGTTGCTCCTGAAGATAAAATATCTGTAGAAGCACACCACTTTTAGGTCAACCGTTCCCCGCCTTCCGCGGTCAGAGTATTTCAGTTACTAATTTAGTTAACCTTAGTTAACTTTACTAAATTAACGCCTCAAATTTCTAACTATAGGACTCTAAATGAGATTCTTCTTAAAGAATCTTTACATGATTTTCTCGAATCTCATCATCAACTGTGACCGCATTCCCTACTTTTGCAAGACAGAGTACCGCTGACTCGCTCAAAATTCACGTTCTTTACTATATCAAAAATTAAGAATTTAAGACTGTTGATTTGGTAACAAATTTTATCAAAGCTCTTACCGAGTAGCGATGTTGAAAGCCCCTGTCTTTCAAGCAGGGGACGGGGCGTTTAAACGCCTGGCAAAGCACAGGCGACAGCCCCTCATGAAAACGAGCGAACCGTTCAGGTTAGACACTTTTAAGTGTCCCGAAAACATGATATAATTTGCTCAACTAAATGAGGTTTAAATGTACGGTTGCCAGCAAGTTCTAGTAAGTCAAAATAATGACTTAATTAATATATTAACATTCCTGTGCGAAGAGTCTCACAAGCTCACTAACATGGGAATTTATTATGCTAGGCAACTATATTTTAAAGCCAAGAAAATTATCGGCAAATACGATTTAGAGAAAGAGTACAAAACTAACTATCACGCTCTAGTATTGCACTCTCAAGCTGCACAACAAATATTAAGAACTGTAGCAGAATCCTTCAAATCATATAAAGGTTTGGTCAAGGCATACAAGAAAGGAGAAATAACTGATAGACCAAGGATACCAAACTACAGAAAGAAAGGTGGTTTAGCAACGGTTAGTTATCCCAAGCAAGCACTTAAGTTGGAAGAAAATCAGATAAGACTGCCACTGGGTAAGACTTGTAAACGGTGGTTTGGCTTGGATAGTTTCTATATTCCAATGCCATCAAATCTTAATTTTGCTGATGTTAAAGAGTTAAGAATACTGCCAAGAAACAAATGTTTTTATTTTGAGTTTGTCTATACTAAAGAAGTAAAAAAAGTAAAACTCAATTCAAATAACGTATTAGGAATTGACCCTGGTTTAAACAATTGGTTGACTTGCGTTTCTAATGTTGAAACTAGCTTTATTGTTGACGGGAAACATATCAAATCAATGAATCGTTGGTACAACAAACAAGTATCAACAATTAAAGAGAATAAATCACAAGGGTTTTGGAGTAATAGACTTGCTAAGATAACTGAAAAACGCAATAGACAAATGCGCGATGGTATCAACAAAGCAGCGAAAATAGTAATATCTCATTGCCTGGAAAATAACATAGGCACTATCGTTTTTGGTTGGAATAAACGCAACAAAGATAGTATCAATATTGGCAAAAAAAATAATTCTGAGTTCGTACCTATCCCTACAGCACGACTCAAAGACAGAATTGCTCAACTCTGTGAGCAGTATGGAATTCAGTTTCTTGAGACTGAAGAAAGTTATACCAGCAAAGCTAGTTTCTTAGATGGTGACTATCTGCCAACAATAGGTGAAAAACCCCAAGATTGGAAGCCGTCAGGGAAAAGAACTAAGCGTGGTTTGTATCGAACTGCAAATAACTGGTATATCAACGCAGACTGTAACGGTGCAGCTAACATCATCCGTAAAGTAGCCACAAACTTAAGCAGCCTTAGAAGCATGAGCCTTGAGCAAGTGAGTAGGGCGATTTTGACTTCGCCCCACAGGATAAAACTGTGGTCAGCTAATAAGATAAAAACGTGGAGCAATGCGGATTCATCCCATTGCGAAACATCCTTATTAGAATCCGCCCTCATTCATGGGGCGGAGTAGTCAA
>DAXETX010000184.1:0-3653 GCA_051155735.1 Xenococcaceae cyanobacterium | reverse complement strand
TGAGTAGTCCTAAAACAGAATCGCTGATGAGTTTAATCAAAAAGTCAGTTTATCAGCCACCTCGTTCTACTGATATTCTGCTACAAGAATTTATCTCCCGCGGTGCTAATGATGGAGATGTCGCGACAGTCTATGAAAGTATTGCGCTACATCGTTGGTCACAAGCCGAAATTACTCAAGGACAACCTTACCAGATATACTATCCTAATCCTACTATCGAAACTGTAGCTACTGCTGCTATTGTGCCACAAGACATCAATCAAGGTACAGCTAAAGCAGCTAGTAAGTTTATTGACTTTATCACCCAACCAAAGCAACAAGAAATATTTGTCCAATACGGCTTTCGTCCCGTAATTCCCGATCTTGATGTCGCATCTGTTCCTAATAGTCCTTGGGGACAAAATATTCCTGGTGCAATGTCAAATCCTGCAATTAAGCCAGAAAAACCAGCTAATTCTCAAGAAATTGCTGAAATTCAGCGTTTATGGAGTCGAGTTCGTTAAGATCACTCATCAGTCATCAACAACTAACAACTAACAACTAACAACTAACCACTACCCACTAACCACTACCCACTAACCACTAACCACTACCCACTACCCATTATGTATGATTGGATTGTAATCGGTGCAGGAATAACTGGCTCGGCTTTAGCCTATGAATTGAGCAAAAAACAGTGGCGCGTTTTACTATTAGAAAAAGATCGGCTACCCGATAATGCCACAGTATATAGTTATGGTGGTCTAGCTTATTGGTCAGGAACGACAGAGTTAACTCGTCAACTAGGTCAAGAAGGCAGAGAATTACACCGTCAACTCTCAGCCGAGTTAGAAGCAGATACAGAATTTAGAGAGTTAGACTTAGTGCTTACCGTAGATTGTCAGACAACACCAGCAGCGATTGCACCAAACTACGCTGATTTTGCGATTCAACCTGAAATACTAGATACTCAACAGGCTTGCGAGCTTGAACCACTACTTAATCCTAATGCTATATCAGGAGCTTTAAAACTACCTCATGGTCAGATTCAGCCCCAAAAAACAGCTATTGCTTATCAACAAGCTTTGCTACGGCAAAAAGGAAAGATTATTTACGAGAGAGTAAATCGTTTATTGCGGCAAGGAGATAAGATTACAGGAGTTGTCACCGACAAAAACACTTATCACGCTGCTAATACTGTAGTCTGTGCTGGTGGTTTGAGTCGTCGTCTCTTAGCTGAAGCTAGTATTACTAGCAAAATCTATTTCACCCACAGCTTACTAATTCAAACTCCTCCTACAGATATCAAACTCAACACTATCGTAATGCCAGCAGTACAACAAAGATTTGCCCTAGAAGCCAAAATAGCAGAGTTAACTCCAGAGTCGGCTTGGAATAACGAGCAAGATAATTTAATTAATTCTGTTCTTGATGCTGGTGCAGTACAGTTTCTTGATGGTACTCTCTGTCTCGGTCAAATTAGTGCGATCGCAACTAGTCCAGCAACCAAACTCAATCAAAAATCGGGGGAGTTGGCAATTCGACAAAAGATATCCAATATACTACCTATGTTAGGAAAGATACCAGGAACTTGTGCTACTTGTCTAGTAGCTTTTACCAATCGTGAAGTTGGTGTTGTCGGTAATCTAGAACCTATCTCAGGAATTTATTTGTTTAACGGTTTTACCAGTACTCTAGTGTTTGCGCCACCTCTAGCCAGACATTTTGCCAATTGGGTAGCAGGAGAAAACAATGAAATTATCGAGCAATTAAACTGCGGTGTCTCTTAAAATTCAATGATAAATTATTGGTTAATGAAATCTGAACCACAAACTTATAGTATTCAAGATTTGGCAACAGAACGACAAACAATTTGGGATGGAGTAAGAAATTATCAGGCAAGAAACTTTTTACGACAAATGCAACCTGAAGATTTAGCTTTTTTTTATCATTCTAATACTAAAAACCCAGGTATTGTCGGCTTAATGAAAATTGTTGCCAGCAATGTTATCGATCCGACTCAATTTGATGCAACCAACAAATATTATGACCCAAAATCAACTCCAGAAAAACCGCGTTGGCAAACAGTAAAAGTAGAATTTGTTGAAGCATATGAGCAACCGATTTATTTAAGTCAGCTTAAACAGCATTTTCAAGGTGAGCAATTTTTATTAGTAAAAAAAGGTAATCGTTTATCAGTAATGCCAGTTTCACTAGAGATAGCAGAATCTATCTTGAAAATGAGTAAATAACCAAAACTTTGAATCTTAATTTTTTCTTTACTAGCTTAATAGATAGAGCATTATTTTTATTCAGGATTTTACTAATACCAATTCTCTGTAACAATGCACTAAATAAAACTTAACCCCTTTGCGTCTTTGCGACTTTGCGTGAGATCTAAACCTAAAATATTAAGCGCAACTTCAAGGAGAAATGGTATAAGTCTCTACTTATATTTAAATTATCTTAGAGCGGGACTAGTCAACCAGAAAGGGAAATGAGATAATACTTGTGGAAAAATCACTAGAGGCTTGGCTTTAAATGATCGTCAGAAGATTGATCTTGGCTTTGTTAACTTTACTTGCTGTCTTTAATATTTTTGATTCTCTGAATCGCAGCCTTTCTACGCCTCAGATTCAAAGCAGACTCGAACTGTATCAAACTAATTTAGTGCTTAGGGTATCAGATTTACAGCTTGAGGAAAATGATTCAAATTTTAGCCAGCCACTTGAAGGAATCATTGGTAAAAATCCTTATGAAACTGCTCTTAAACAATATCAAAAAGCCGATAAAGAAGCTGAAATCGCCCTAGAAAATTTTCAAAATCAAATAGAATTAGTTACTACTGATAATAACAATGAACTTCAAGTTATTGCCAATCGAGAAGTCGATCCGAGAACGCTTCAGATTAAACAATTAAAACAACAAGTTGCTGCTATTGAAACCTTCGTTAATGAAATAGATCTCAAAACAGGAATTTTATTAATCGCACAAGATAAAACAGAAGCAGCTTTAACTGTATGGCAGCAATTATTAAATCGTATTGATAATCAAGAAAATAAATACCATCAAACAAGTTTAGTCTTGAAAAATCTGTGGCAAAATCAACCGCAAGTTATAGATAATGCTAAATCTTTAATTCAAAATAATTTAGATGGTTGGTTTCGCGATCGCGCTTTGGCTAGACTTTATCAAATACAAGATAATACCAGTGCTTTAACTTTATTACAACAACAGCAACAAGAAGCAGCAAATACGGCAATCATCAAGTTATCTTTTATTAGTGGAATTCCAATCTTAGGCGGATTTACAGGAGTTATTTTATCGATCTTTTTGGCTGCACAATTATTACTGAAAAAAGAAAATGCCATCTTAGCGATTAATAGTGCCAAACCTTGGGAAACTCCTTGGAATTGGGAAATTACTTGGCAAGTTATCATTGTTGGCTTCTTTTTTGTTGGACAGTTTGTGTTGCCTTTGTTTTTAGGAATTACAGGCTTAAATCCTGGAGATTCGAGTTTGAGAATTAAAGCCATATATGTTTTATTTTCCTACATCTTAATGGCAGCAGGCGGAATCATTGTTTTATATCTTTCCCTTAAATCTTTCTTTCCTTTACCTGAAACTTGGTTTAAAGTTAAATTTAACAGTAATTGGTTTTTGTGGGGATTTGG
>DAXETX010000183.1:0-9889 GCA_051155735.1 Xenococcaceae cyanobacterium | reverse complement strand
ATTATCAGCGATCGCCAATTGACCGAAATTCAGACCACCTGCTAACACTAAACTATCAATCCCATCTTGAAAATCAAGAATCGTATCAACACCTTGGTCGGGAGCGATAACAAAGCGGTCTTCACCTCCGCCACCTTGCAGCAGGTCGTTTCCGACACCACCGTCAAGCAAATCATCACCGCTACCACCTTGCAGTAAATCGTTACCCATTTCTCCTAGTAGAGAGTCATTACCCTGCCCACCTTGAATTAGATCATTACCTGCACCACCAAGCAGCCAGTCATTTCCGTTTCTGCCTTGAATCACATCATCTCCTCTTAAGCCTCGAATTACCTCATTAGTTCTGTTTCCTTGTAAGACTTCAGATTGACTCGTACCAATAATTTGGCGGATATCTTCAGTAATTGTCAGATCGGCAGCACTGTTTTCTAAATCAACTACATAGTTATCTCCTGCTAGTAATTCGACAGAAATAGTTTCATCGGGTTCTAAAAACTCATCAGGAAATGGGACGACAACTAATCTTGCTTCCGTTGCACCTTCGGCAATAGTAACTGTAGAAATCACATCAGGTAGCGGAATAATATTAACGTCTTCAATGTTAGTACTAGCTTCTAGGTCAATATCCACATCTCTAGAATTAGGATCGACATCATTATCGCCAGCGCGGAAATTGAGAGTTAAACCGCCTTCAGGAGCGGGTTCAGACAGTTGAAAGATAAAAGTACCTGGTTCAGATTGCGCTTCTGATAGAGGATTATCGGGTTCAGCAAAAACACTAACTTCAGGTAAAGCTGCTGCACCTTGAAATTGCCCGCGAATTGCCCCAGCGGGAAATTCCTCAGTGTGAACGTTCCAATATAAACCAAGATCTGCTCCTGGTGGCGCATTATTAATCTCCTCAGTAAACTCACTTAAAGCAATTAAAGCAGGGTCAGTTTCTTCCCAGATACCAGTTAAAGTGGTCGAACCATCATCATTAACCATAATTTGGAGATCGTCGCTGTCTTGTCCATCAGCAGCAGGTTCGACTAGATCGATTAAACCAAAAGCTACAGGACCATTTTCGCCTCGCTCTCCTGCATGAATGTGTAAACGGGTTACATCATCTCCCGTATCCGCAGTTTGCGGTGTCCCGTCACCCACAAATTCGCCAAAGTCTAAACCAGATACCGTTAATTGATAACTTAGAGCATCATCATATTGATTGAGAATTAGCTGCGAAGTTCCGATCGCTTCACTATCTCCTGGCTCAACTTCCTGCGCCCCATCTAAAACTGAACTCAGTCTAGCAGACGGTTCAGAGCTAACTTGAATTCTCACAAATTCGTAACCTTCAGCGGTATAGTCAGCATTAGTAAACCTGGGATCGTCTAAAATTCCGCCACTACCAGGAGGTAAAAACCCCGTCGCTAATTGCACACCTTCATTTTGAGCCACTCCTGTATTAGGAGTTTGTTGACCAAAGAAAGCCGTATTAGCAGGTACTTCGTCATTAACTTCCGTACCGCCGTCGAGAGCTTGAGAGCCAGCTACCGTAAAATCTAGGGGGATAAAGTTACCATTTTCATCAAATACTTGATGAGCAAACTCATTACCATTAGCGATAAAAGTATCATTACTCGGTAAAATCATCGAAGCGTAGCTAAAGAAAGAAGCATTATCTTGGGTCGGATCGACATTAAAAGTCAGATGAACTGTCTCCCCTGGCGCAATAAGCGCATTGCCAATAGTTCCGTCAACTTGTCCCTGTCCGCTAAAAGCAAATTCTTCAGTAATTAAAGTTGTATCGCCATCTTCAGCCAGACTCTCTAAACCAGGAGAAGCAGGACGACCACGGTCATAAGTATCAAAACCGTCATGAAATGCTACCCAAAAAGGAGTCTGTGCCGTACCCCCTTCAGGAGCAGTATTCGTAATAGCTACTGTCACTTGTTGCAAAGAGCGATCGCTGATTACTGGCGGTTCTTCTACCAATTCTACTTTGACTTGCGCGACTTCATAACCTGGTTGACTAAAATCCGCGTTAGCAAATAAAGGCTCGCCATTAACAGGAATGTCTATTGCTCCGCCACTTCCTGCTGGTTGTAACCCAGGATGGCGTTGTACTGTGCCATTCTCATCAACCCCATTAGCAATTTCTGCTAGAGTATAAGGCACGCTGACAGGGTCTTCATCGTTAACTTCTGTCCCAGCATCCCACACTTGGTCGCCAGTTATCGTCAAATCAGCACCAATAAAATTGCCCTCAACATCAAAAATCTCGATTTCTGTTGGAGCGTCATTGCCGATAAAACCATCATTAGTGGGAAATAGCATCGAAGCAAAGCTAAAATAGCGATTATTTGCTAAATTATCTCGCTCTAAAGTAATTTCTTGAGAAATAGTTTCTCCTGGCGATTGCCCTAAGATAAAAGGCAGACTTAGAGGATTAAAAACTGTACTTTGAACTCCGCCATTAGCTGCTGCGGAGCTATTAGCAAAGTCTTCCGCAATCACCTCATCAAGACTGACAAGTTGAGTTAGATCGAAGCCTGTAGCAGTAGCACTTTCAATTAAGAGTTGGTCCAAATTAGGGATATTGCTTCTTTCAAGCCCCGTAATGCCATCTTCCGCTAAAGATTCTATTGCGCCAGAAGCAGCCTCCCCCTCATTAAAAGTATCAAAACTCCCATCATGAAAAGCTACCCAAAAAGGTGCTAAACCGATTCCTTGTTCGGGAGCTAAATTTTCTACTGTGACGCGAACTTTGACTTCAGACATAACATTACTTCCTTGATTAATAAATTTGCAGGCAAATGAGCCATATCAATTTACTGCGATTAAAAGTAATAATCGGGAAGAAATAGGGAATAAGTACCCTGTTTGGCTAAATCTCAAAAATTATTCAAGAAACTAACAAATATCTTTTGCCAGTTGCACAAAAATTTGCTCGATATCGTTATGGGTTTTAGAAGCAATAATATAAGTCGCTTTGACTCGTGGATGATTTTCAAAGCTATAGCGGTTAATTAGGTTATTTAACTTTTCCGATGTAACTAAATTAGACTTATTCAGAATAATAATTACTTGCGCTTGAGGATTAATTGTTGAAAAAGTTTCAAGATACCATTCAATATATTCTAGACTACTGTGATAAGATAAATCACCTAAAATTATTGCTCCTTTTGCTCCTTTAAGATAGCGAGGAAATACAGCAGAAAATTTGGGACTACTAGGAATATTCCAAATAATTAAATAAATTTGTTGTGTTCCCTTATTTGATTTAATGACAATATTTTTGCGTAAAATTTGTAGCCCAATGAGAGATGAGTAAGATTCAGAAAATGATGATTTTAGATCGAGACAATTTTCAACAAGGCTATTTTGATCTACGTCCAAGCTTCCCAGAACACAAATTTTTTTAAATATTAAAATATCTTGAGGCTGCTTTTTCATGCTTTAGTGGGACGCAACTAAAAAAGATTGGTAATAATTAAGCAAGATATTTCTCGTAGTTATCAACGAAAGCAATTACTTATAATTTAGGTAATACGCGATCGCAAACAAATAAAGTTCCAGAAGCTACACACAAAGGAATTGTCACTAGATTCACTAAAGGAATACTAATTAGAGCCACACATACTAAAGCAAAACTAGCACTAGCTGGCAGGCTACGGAAAACGATAGCTAATTTTTGACGAAACTGCAAGCGTCTTCTTTCTAAAGACGAGTCCAAAAAATCTAGACAGACAATAACTGCTGTTAAGGTAAAAGAGCCGATAGTAGAGACTATCGCACCAACTCCAGGAAAAAAGTTAATCATAATTAGAGGAATACCTACTATTACAATCAAGACTAGCTTTTTAAGCTCATATAAAATAGCTCGACCAATATCCCTCACAAAACTTACTTCAACAATTTCAACTTTTCCTGTCTTAAGTTTCTCTAATTGTTCAGATAATTGTCCATACCAAGGCGCACCTAATAATACGCCAAATTGAGTCAGCACAAAACCTGTAGCAATTAATAAAATAATCGTTAACAAAAAACGTAAAAGTAAAATTAATCCTGCTATACCATAGCGTAGCATTTCTAACCAAGCAGGAAGATCGCGAATAATTTGCTCAAACCAACTAGAAATATTAACTTCAACCTCAGCAATAATTTCCCAGCCAAACCAAAATAATCCTGTATAAAGAGCGATCGCCACAACTAGGTTAACCATAATCGGTACAACTACATAGCCCCAGAGTCGCGGATTACGCCAAAAAGTAATCACAGCTTTTAAAGGGTAGGTCGCACCTGTTATTGTACCAAAACCGCCTAAAATTCTTTTCATTGAGTAATGAATGAGCCACGCTTAATCAGAAAACAACAGCAAGCATACTGGTTATGGTTCAGTTGTAGCTTACTGATTCCTTTCTATTTTGGACTAATATCTTTAGTTTTTGCTTTCCATCACGACTATATAATTCAAGATGACGCCAGACAGCATATAGTTTGGCTACAAAAGTATTTCGATCCTAGTTTGTTCCCCAACGATGTGATCGCCGATTATTTTCTAAGTGTTGCACCTTTGGGTTATAAAGGTTTTTATTGGCTATTGGCTAAGTTAGGAATTGAACCGATAATTATCGCTAAAATCTTACCTTTATTATTAGCGACTATTGCCACTTATTATTTATTTCTTATTTCTTATAGCATTTTACCTCTGCCACTCAGTTCTTGCTGGAGTTGTTTATTTTTCAATCAATTAATTTGGCTCAATGATGATTTAGTTTCCGCTACTCCTAGAGCTTTTGTCTATCCTTTATTTACTGCTTTTATTTATTATTTTAGTGAGCGATCGCTCTTACCTTGTTTAATAGTAATGACATTACAAGGGCTATTTTATCCGCAAATCTTGTTGGTTCAATTAACTACTATTTTTATTAGTACTCTAACTTTTAAAAAAGCCAAACCTTCGATTCATCTTACTCGAAAGCAGGCTATATTTATTATTAGTAGCTCAATCATTTCAATTTTAGTTTTACTACCCTATATTTTAATTAAATCTCCCTTTGAGCCAGTAGTAAATAGTCAGCAAATGTGGCTAATGCCAGAATTTAATTGGGGAGGAAGAAGTCAATATTTTGGAGTTAATTTCTGGTTATTTTGGTTTAATGGCTCTAGTGGCTTACGTATTCCTAGCTTTCCTGCTATTGTTTGGCTTGGTTTTGCTTTAGCGATCATGACCGCGAGGGATGCCGACGGTCAGTCGGCATATCCAATCGCGGTATTGACCAATTATCAAACTGCAATTACCAAATTAATAAATCCCAAAATTAAAATAATATATCAAATTTTAGCTGCTTCTTTATTAATGTTTTTATTAGCGCATTTATTATTACCAAAACTTCATTTGCCTAGTCGCTATACTTATCATAGTTGGCGAATTTTAATGGCAGTAGCTACAGGAATTATTATTAGTGTTCTGATTAATCAAATATTTATGACTCAGGAAAAAAAGCTATTTGGTGCGATTAAACCTAAATTACTAAAGCAATTAACTGTTACTGTATTAATTATAATTATTATTTTTCCTGCTATTCCACCAGTTTTTATCAATTGGTTTCAAAATTGGCACATTGGCAATGCCAGAGAAATTTATCAATATTTAGCGAGTCAACCCAAACAGATTATAGTCGCATCTTTAGCTTCAGAAGCCGATAATCTTCCTGCCTTTACTCACCGTTCAGTTTTAGTTGCTAGAGAATTTGCTTTGCCATATCATACAAAATATTACCAACAGTTTCAACAAAAAACGATTGATTTAATTCAAAGTCAATATAGTTCTGATTTAACAGATATTCAAAAAACTATTGCCAAATATAATCTAGATTATTGGTTACTAGACCACAATGCTTTTACTAATAATTATTTACAGCAACAAGATTGGTTAATTAATAGTTCTTTTCAAGCTATTACGCAAAATGCGATCGCTAAAATTCAGCAACAGGAAGAATTTGCGATCGCCAAGTTAATTACCCAAGCACAATGCCTAGTAGTAAGTACCGATAATTTATTTTTACTAGATACTAAGTGCATTCACCGACAAAAGCCTAACTAAGTTAACTGATTCAACTTTTATTCTCCTAGTTAATACTGAATTTTACTTTATATCAGTATTATCTCTATAGACTAAAAGCTAAAAACCAAGTTCAAAAATAGTTGGTTTACAGGATGTTTTTTAATCAACATAGGCTCTATGATTAGTCTCTAAATGATTAAGAACACAGCTGTTAGCAGTAAATTTTGCCAATTTTTGAGATGATAATCAAGTATCTTAGTAGCATTCATAACTATCTAGTCGCAGTTTATTTTACTGCTGATTTAGGATGGCGATACAGTATTCGACTTCAGGATGGAAGTTTTTTTCAACCTTACGATTTATATCAAACTGGCGAAGAGGCTTATGAGGTAGCAAAAAATATCCTCTACTTAGTCATCTGTAATGATACGAATCAAGAAAGCATTACCAATGATCGTTAAAAAACAGATAATAGGGAATTAAAAAAGTAATTAACTTATATATTCCCTATTACTTATGGCGTTTCTTAGTCTGTCTATAGAGGTCGATAGACACGATAGTTGATCTTAGGGAAAATATTGTCAATTTTTTCGATCTTCTCTAACCAACCAGAATCGATTTTACCGATGAGGATATCCTCATATAGTTTGTTAAATCTTAGAAGATGCGATCGCGTTCTTCTGACGGCATAAGGTACCATCGTTCCTGTACGCATAATAAACGCCCAATCAGAAGACTGCGCCAGCAACAATTCTCTTGCAGCTTGATTCAAAGCTTTCCATTCTAATTCATCTAGTGGTTCTCGCGAACTCAACTGAATCATTCTTTCTGCTGCTTTATGAAGATGAGGATAAACCCAAGTATTAGTTTCATTTAACCAATATTCGTGAAACCCTTTGTAGCCCCAACTAGACTGAGAAGGATGACAGACTTGTTGCGTCGGATTATCTCTTAAGTAATCAGAAAGATGCGTCATGTCATAGGCATTTTGATCGTACCAACTCTTGCGGAAGAGAAAATCAATAAACCAAGGTCCTTCGTACCACCAGTGACCAAATAATTCCGCATCGTAAGGAGAAACTACTAGGGGAGGACGGTGCATCACTCCCGCTAGATGCTGAATCTGCTGACCCCGATTGTACATAAAGTTACCCGCGTGTTCTGCTGCCTTTTCTTTTGCCCAATAAGGATCGTATAAAGCTTTTTCCGATAATCCTCCGTCTCTAGCAGTAATCTTGTGATATTTGATTCCTGTATTCTTTCTTTGACCATTAGGCATAATATAAGGCTTGATATAGTTATATTCTGCCTCCCAGCCCAAATCTTTATAAAATTCTCGATATTCTGGATCGCCTGGATAACCGACTTGGGAAGACCACACCTGCTGAGAAGATTCGTGATCCCGACCAAAAGCAGCAACACCTGTTTCGGTGAAAATAGGAGCATAACTACCAAAACGAGGGCGAGGACGAGCATATAAAAGACCGTGACCATCCATCAAGAAATATCGCAGACCTGCGTCTGCTAGCATCCTTTCTAATCCTTCATAGTAAGCACACTCAGGTAGCCAGATTCCCTTGGGCGGACGACCAAAGTTTTCTTCATAGTGTTCGCAAGCTACCTGAATTTGCGCCCAGACAGCTTGAGGATACATCTTCATTAACGGCAGATAACCGTGAGTTGCACCACAGGTAATAATATCAAGATTATTACTGTCGAGAAATTGCTTAAAAGCTGTTACTAAGTCGCCATCATAACTTTCCCAGGTCTGGCGAATCTGAGTAAAGGAGTTAGCATAATATTCGGCTAAATAACGAATATGACCATTGTGCTGATTATGGTCGATTTCTTTGGCAGCTAATTCTTGCAATAAAGTCAAGTGTTCATCATAGCGTTGCTGTAAGAGTGGATCTCTTAACATTGACACCAAAGGTGGTGTCATACTCATCGTCATTTTGAAGTCAATACCATCTCGCTTTAAGTTTTCAAAAACTTGCAGCAGAGGAACATAGGTTTCAGTAATTGCCTCAAATAACCACTCTTCTTCTAAGACATAGTCGCTTTCTGGATGTCGTACAAATGGTAAGTGAGCGTGAAGCACTAAGGCAAGATAACCAAGAGCCATAATAATATTTCCGCAACTTTATTAATTAGGTTATATGGTTGAAGCAATCTGGGTAAAGTTTATGATATCTTAAGATTATCTTCTGAAAAAGTTTAGTAAGAAACTTATATTTTAAGTCAAATTAGTCAAAATATTGTTTTAGCAAAGACTAATATTTAGCTTCTTTGTGATTCAACAGCAAAAATACACCTCCATCGGTTTGCGGAAATATTGGGTGAAGTATCACATCTTTAGTTTAGGTTAGTTTTATTTCTAGTGTTACAGTTGTATAATCAACAGGGAAATGATCGGCAAGAGCTTTCTGGACAAAATTCTCTCCAATTATTATTGTTTATTAACGAACGCCCTACCTCCCAGGAAAATATCCAACCAATTCAAGAATTTTTGGCAAACTTGCGAGCCACTAATAAGTTTGAATTAGATGTGATAGATATTAGCAAACAGCCTCACCTGGTAGAGTACTTTAAGCTTGTAGCCACTCCTGCCTTAGTTAAAATATCTCCTATCCCCCAACAAACTTTAGCAGGAAATAACCTGATTTCTCAGTTAGAAGAATGGTGGCCTAGGTGGCAAGCCTCTTTAAAAGCCCAGTCAGAAGCTACTACTGCGACGACAGAAACCATAGCACAACTATCCCCATCTTCGATCAATAATCCTATAGGCTATTCTGAAGAGTTAATTCGTCTTTCTGATGAGATTTTTCGCTTGCAACGCGAAAAAGAGGAATTATCAGAACAACTGCACTTTAAAGAGCAAATTATTGCGATGCTGGCTCACGATCTCCGGAGTCCTCTAACCGCAGCTTCTTTGGCAATGGAAACTTTAGAACTGTCAGAAAATCAAGCAGCTACGATTAAAAAACAGCAACTGAGAGATCAACTCTATCAACAGTCTCGCCGTCAGTTTGGGATCATGAAACGGATGATTTGGGACTTATTAGAAGCCTCTCGCAATGTCAGTGCTAAGTTAGAAGTCGAGCCTCGCCCCTTAGATTTAAAAAATTTATGTCAAGAGGCGATCGCTCAAATGAGCAAACAACTCAAAGCCAAATCGCAAATTCTCAACCAAGATATTCCTCAAGATATACCTGATGTCTATGTAGATGCGGAACTAGTGCGTCAGTTGCTGATTAATTTACTGGATAATGCCATTAAATATACTCCTGAAGGCGGGCAAATTTCTCTCTCGGTTTTACATCGTACTAGTCAAAAAGTTCAAGTAAGTGTCTGTGATACAGGACCTGGTATTCCTCCAGAAAAACAAGAACACATTTTTGAAGGACATTTTCGCTTAAAACGAGATGAAAGCCAAGAAGGGTATGGTTTGGGACTCTCTCTCTGTCGGAAGATTGCTCGCGCCCATTATGGTCAAATTTGGGTAGATAGTTTTCCTAATAGCGGTAGTTGTTTTCACTTTACCCTACCTGTTTATTGTTCCTAAATCTGCTAATAAATTACAAAGGGGTATAGTTGACCCAACTTGGGAGAAAACCAATCGTTTCCTCCCCAAAATTGGGGAGGGGCAGGGGAAACACGGGGGCTTCTAAATAATCTATCTGATGGGATCAACTCATCTGAAAACTGCTGTAAATCTCCGTGTTCCCGTGTTTTTGCCCCAGCTATTGGTAGCAAATTTGTATTTCAGCTAAAAATAGCTGTCGCTCATTCCCAATCCCCATTGGTGACAAGTTAAGGGACTACGTTATTTGTCAA